>QIAN01000088.1 GCA_003225005.1 Acidobacteriota bacterium
CATCTTAGAAAGATGGAACAGAGCATCAAGAGAGAAGACAAATCAGTCGGCGATCAAGATCCCAAGCGGTAACCACGACAGGGGCTGAAATCCAGGCAGCGCCTTACGAGGCCGGATTCTGTGCATAATTTAGGTTACAAGATGGTATATCCCAGCGTCCCTGGACTTCTTAATCGGTTACGGCCAACGCTTCCAGCCGATGATTACGATTGGAGAATATACGAAGCTGTTTGTAACCGTCACCATCGGTCTTGGGTTGATTTTCGAAATGCCAATTCTCGTGTTCTTTCTGGCTTTGATGAGGGTGATTACGGCTCGCTGGATGTGGCGGAATCTGCGGTACTCCATACTCGCCATCTTTATTATCGCGGCAATCGTCACACCCACGGCCGACATCTTAAACATGTGCCTTTTCGCTGCTCCGATGGTTGCGCTCTACGCCATCAGCATGGCAGTGGCTTGGCTGGTCAATTCCAGGCGCGAGCGCGGAGCAGGCTCCATCTAGCCTTGCGCTGCGACTTGTCGCTGCAAAGCTCCCACAGTAAATCCAAGGGTCAACCGACTGGCGGGGGAGGGAAGTGTCAACAAATTGTTCGTCAGGAGAATATTTCTTTGAATTGGGGAATAAGGGTCAACTAGCCGAGTTTCACAGATAGCTGGAACAAAAGCATAGGCAAAAGGAATGGGAGATAAGCGTCTCGTGGCAGTTATGAACTCACTCTCTGTTCCGAACCTCGCAGCGATGTTGTCAACACGCGTTTGCAAAGAGTTGACAATTAAATGACATCTTGTCTGTATCTCGTCGCTTGGTCGCTGTGTCTAACGCACAGTAATGCTGGAACAAATCATAAGAAAAGGAAGTGGAAACGCAAACCATGAAAGAAAAGAATTCTCCATCCGCGCTGGTATCCGAGGCAAACTCCCCTGAAGCAAATCACTCCTCCATAGAAGAAGGTGTTCAACGTCACTGGCAGGGTGTCGTGAAGAGACGTTCATTCCTCAAGGGCCTGGGAATTGCCGGCGCAACGCTGTCAGCCGGCGCTTTATTGGGGACCGAGGCCAACGCGCAAGCCACGCGAAGCCGAGGCAAGCTATCCAAAGGCGACGCAGCCCTCTTGCGGTTTGCGGCGGCGGTGGAACTCATCGAGGCTGATCTGTGGCAGCAATACAACGAGCTGGGAGGAGTCCAAGGGGGCAATCCGGCCTACATGGCCGCGCTCAGCAACCTTGATGGCGATATGCCTCAATACATCTCTGATAACACCGACGATGAATTGAGCCACGCGGCCTTCCTGAACGCCTACTTGATGTCAAAGGGCGAAGAGCCGGTTGATTTGGGTCCGTTCCGAAACCTGCCCAGCAGTCAAGCGACCGGCGCCAAGAATCAGGGGAGGCTGACAAACCTGCTGAAGCTGAATGTCGACCTTAGCTGGTATACACGCTATCGCAGCGCAAAGAACCCTGATTTCGGGGTGAAGTTCAAAGGACCCTTTACCATTGAGAACCAGCCTGCCATTCCATTAAACGACACTGACACACCGCCCAACCAGCCTCAGCCGGTCCCTCCTGCGACGCCGCAAGAGTCCCGTATGCAAGCGATTGCAAACACAGCCGGATTTCACTTTGCGTTTATCGAGCAGGGTGGGGCGAGCCTGTATCCTACGCTGGCCTTCAAGGCAACCGATGCTGAGGTCCTGCGAATCCTGGTGAGCATTGGCGGAGTCGAGATCGACCACTTCGGGCTCTGGCATGACAAGGCGGGCAATGCCGTAAACGCGCCTTTGGCGGGGGTGATTGATCCGGCAACCGGGCTCACATTCCCCAATCTCAATGACCCTGCAACGGAGCTAACTCAGACAAACCTGATCCTGCCTGAGCCCTGCGAGTTTATCAGCAAGAGTCTGCCTCCATGCTCGGTGATTCGGCCAACGTTAACACAGAACGGGGGAGCGGTCGCCACTATCAAGGCTTTCACCGATGATCTCTTGTTCCTTAATCAAGTGCCGGCCTTCTTTGACCTGGTTAACCGGCTGGCTGTCGAGGCTGATTCGGTCCGACGCGGCTTTTAATTGTTGCAAGCTCTCCCCTTGCCGTAGGCAGGCGCTGTATCTGGTTACTGGTTGCAGCGCCTGCATTTTGTGCTGAACGATTTTGAGATTCTCTAACACAACCTAAGGAGCCCGTATGCTTGAAGGACTGTTTCAACCGATGCATCTGCTGGTGATTTTCGGAATTGCGCTACTCGTGTTCGGGCCCAAAAAGCTCCCCGAGCTTGGCAAAGGAATCGGAGAGGGTATCCGGGGCTTCAAGTCAGCTATGAAACTTGAGGAAGAAAAGCCGGTCAGCACAACGACCACCGTTGCCAAAGACCAAGGCCTAGTCAAGGAGTGACTTGTGGGTTTTGGCACGGAAATCCTGTTCATGCTTATGCTCGGGCTCCTGGTACTGGGTAACGACTGGGTCCCAGACTTGAAAACCCACAGCAGAGGCTCGAACCTGCTGACCTTTGTGGACGAGGTACCCCAAGCGTTCCGAATAGTGATCGATCGAACGCGCCGCCGCGTCATTTGCTGAGGCTGAGGTGTCGGAGATGTTTCAAGCGTCCTGATGAATTGACAAACTCTTTACAGTTCTCTGACACAAGCCGAGATTGAGGTCGGCTAGCCTGCCTTCTGCAGAGCCTCTGAGGGGCGCTGGACCTCCTCCACTGGCATGCAGGATATCGGCACTCTCGGCGGTCCGGAGAGCGCCGCATACGCGGTGAATAAGGACGGCTCGGTGATTGTGGGTACTTTGCTCACCTCGGGCTCGACCGGATCCAATCACAGCCTCGTTTGGACGCGCACAAACGGAATGCAGGATCTCAAGACAATTTTGGACGCCGCCGGGGTGCACACGGCCGACAACTGGTTTCCCTGGACGCTCTCGTCGGAGTTTCCGCGGACGGCAAGGTCATGACCGGCTACGGCCTAAACCCACGGAATACCGCGTTCCCGTTTGGGATGTGGACGCTATCGCGCGTAGTCCTTCCTGTGCTACTGACGGTTGCGGGCGACCAGGAGGCAGATTCTGATCGCTGGATTCACTATTGCGTTAGCAGTAGAGATAAGGCTACTCGTATGACTTGCAAAACAAGAAAGGAATCGATTCTCGCACTAGCAGTCGCACTCACAGTCAAACTTAACAGGGTCAGCAAGTGGAAAATATCCTGCCTCGCTGGCCTAGCCATGCTAGGCATGGCTAGCCTCGTCCCCGCGCCAAGCTTATGGAGGCAGCGGCCTCGGCGTAGATATTTCTCCGACAAGTGCGGCCATTCATGCGGGGTCAAGTTTAGTCTATACAGTGACGGTCAACTGTAATAATTGCGGTTTGAAGGTTATCGAGTGTGTGAGATTTCGATGTGGGGTTATAGTCAAAGTTTGGCCTAGGACTGAAAATTATCGTCACAGCAATATGACGACAATTTGACAAGGCGGTGACAATGGCTCGTTTTGTTGTTTCTAATATCAACTCTGAACCCCACTTGTGCCAAAGGGCGAGCCACATCGAGTCGGTCTCTTGGCTGATAGTTATGAGAAGAAACTGCAGGATCTCCGTATTTGCGCTCCTGTTAGGCACATCTCTGGCCCAGACTGTACCGATTGATAAGGAGCACTCTGTTATCACCGTGCACGTTTTCAAATCCGGTCTTTTCTCGGCGTTCGCTGACAATCACCAGATTCGGGCTCCGATCTCCAGCGGTGTACTCGACGAGGCCGAGCGACGAGTGGAAATTGTCGTCGATTCGCGAAAACTGGTAGTGTTGGATCCTAATCTGCCCCCGGAGAAGCGGCAGCAAGTCCAGGAACGTATGCTTGGGCCAGAGGTTCTTGACTCGAATCAGTTCCATGAAATTCGGTTCCGGGCAAACGACGTAAAAGAGGAAAGCACAGACCACTTCTTGCTGGCAGGAACACTATCGTTGCATGGGAAGACTCGACCAATCTCGTTGCACGTTGTTGGCTCCAGCGGACATTACCGCGGAGACGTCATGTTGAAACAACGCGACTTCGGCATCACGCCCGTCACGGTGGCCGGAGGCACAGTAAAGGTCAAAGACGAACTGAAGATCGAACTTGACATATCGGCGGAAGCGATACCCAAGCAGGCTGAGAACAACCGATAGTTCTGGTCTGCGAGCGAGGCAGCGACACGTCTCTTGATTTGCGCTCGGGTTCCTTCCGATGCCTCAGGGTCTAAGACCTGAAGCTTGCGAGCGTCTATACGCAACTCAACCGATGGGCCTTGGAATCCTTCACTCACTTCGCCGGACTGAATCGGAACCTGAATTTCATGCTTGTGACCAAACGCGGGAAGGACAGCCGCTCTTGCAGACGTGTACCGTTACCGTGGAATGAGTCCCGGCAATTTTCCGCGAGTCGGAACTCCCGGTTGCGACCCACGAAAGGCAGAGCGATCCAATGACAAACACGAACACGGTGCAAGCATGGAACGAGCATCATGGCCAGGGCAAGGTTGGGATCGAGTGCCGAGCACTATGGCAGCAACGATCGCCAACAAGACTTGAAGAGTAATGTTATTTCGTAGTTGGGCTTGTTGGTCCCGGACGTCTCGCGCATTGCCGTTCCCCAAGGTTTCCTATCGATGGTCCGGTTTCTAATTATCGGAAAGCGTTTTTAGTAGACGGAACAGTTCTTTTTTTGATTCGAATCCAATTCCGGGAATATCAGGCAATGCAATGTAACTGTTCTCAACCGGAGTGTTATCAGCGAATCCACCGAAGGGTTGAAAGATACCAGGATAGGATTCATTGCCCCCAAGCCCGAGGCCGGCGGCTATATTTAGAGATAACTGATGGCCACCGTGTGGAATGCAACGCCGCGCAGACCATCCGTATTCTTTCAGCATGTCCAGTATCCGCAGATATTCGACCAGGCCGTAGCTAAGTGCACAATCGAACTGGAGGACATCGCGATTGGATCGCATGCCTGCGTACCGGATCAGATTGCGTGCGTCCTGGACCGAAAAGAGATTCTCACCCGTTGCCATGGGACCTTGATAGTGGCCAGCAAGCTCTGCTTGCAATTCATAATCGAGCGGATCCCCGGCTTCCTCGTACCACCGTAGTTGGTAAGGTTCAAGAGCGTGCGCGTAAGCAATCGCGGTCTCGAGATCAAAACGCCCGTTCGCGTCCACCGCTAACTGGTCGCCGCTCTTTAAGACTTTCAGGACCGATTCGATGCGCCGTAGATCTTCCGCTAGCTGAGCTCCGCCAATCTTGATCTTCACTACGGAATAACCCAGGTCGATATAGCCTTGCATCTCCTCTTGTAAGGCTGACAAACTTTTCTCGGGGTAATAGTAACCGCCGGCGGCATAGACGAAAACCTTTGCGTCGGCGACGCCCCCCCTAAAACGATCCGCAAGAAGACGATAAAGTGGCACCCCGGCGATCTTCGCCACTGCGTCCCATATCGCCATATCGAGGACACCAACTGCGACCGACCTTTCGCCGTGTCCTCCTGGTTTCTCATTCCGCATAACAATGTTCCAAATCTTAAACGGATCGAAATTAGCGCCGGTGTCATCTACCAAACTATGGGGGTCTGCAGCCAGCAGTCGCGGCATAAAGCGGTCACGCAAGAGGCCACTCGGTGCGTATCGACCGTTAGAATTGAAGCCGAAACCGACAACACGTTTGCCGTCGCGCACTACGTCTGTGATGACCGCCAGGGCGCTCACCGTCATCTGACTGAAGTCGATGTAGGCATTGCGAATGTCCGATTTGATGGGGACAGCGATTTCGCGAATATCAAGAATCTTCATTCGCCCACTTCGTTCTCCCGCAAGGCATTGCTATTAAGAGGTATCCCGAGACCAGGAGCGTCAGGTATCGTCAACATTCCCTTCACCGTAATCTCGAAGACAGGCAGGAGTACGAAACCGATGTGCTTCGGGCGTTTAGCGAAGCTTGCCGTGAAGACTTGCACGTTTTGATCGTGGGCCGGTTGGGCAAGTTTCGCTGTGAGATAACGGAGGTATTATAGGTCAAGGAGTAGGGAGGCGTGACCACGCGTCAGCACAAGGTTCACACTCAACTCGGCCGAGCCGCGGTCCGGATCTTTGCCGCCAATGATCGCATGAACCAGATTCTTATCGAACATCTTGACCCTACCGCCTGGAGAGCCAAACCGCCCGGCAAAGCCCGCACCATTGCGGCGATCTTCACGCACATGCACAATGTCCGCTCCAAGTGGGTCAGGCTTACAGCTCCGCACCTGAAGGTTCCACGACAGCTCAACCGCGCGCACTGCACGCCGCGCCAGGCCCGTGCGGGATTGGCCGACAGCGCCGCTCGCTGCGCGGAGATGCTCGCTGAAGCGCTCGGCGGTTGTGGGGGCCGCGTCGAGAAGTTTCGCAGAGACGGTTGGGCTCGGCCTTGGCCGGTTGGCCTGGAAATGCTGTGCTACATGCTTTCTCACGAAGCCCACCATCGCGGGCAGGTGTGTATGCTCGCGCATCAGCTCGGATTCCCGTTGCCGAACGAGGTGGCGTACGGGATCTGGAATTGGGAAAAGCTGTGGAAGGAGTGCGGGTCGCCTGGCGGCCCCGGCTACGATTCTTAAGGAATCGCTCAAGGGCACACGCCGCCCCGGGATGGGCTGCGATGGTGGAGACATCGAGCCCCTCCCGTTGGGGTTGTTGGAGAAGCTCCGGGCAGCGGCAGCGGTCAGAAGACGATGTCAGTGACGGTGATGCCCAGTTTTGCCAGTTGGTCAGGCTTTACCCACAGACTCAAATGAGCCGCTGAAGGAGAACAAGATAGATTTCGCGCCGAGCGCTAGTTGAGCTCCCTAACCCAGATATTCCGGAAACTGATCGGCTCGCTGTGATCGCCGTGCGCCTGCAGCTTAATGGGCGCGGTATCGTACTTCTTGTAAAAAGGCTGGTCAATATACCTCGTCTCACCCTTCAACTCAAAGTGATTCTGCACCAGCACGCCATTGAAAAAGACCGTGATATAGGCTGGAGCTTTCAGCGAGCCGTCGGCATCGAAGATTGGGGCGGTCCATACCACGTCGTAGGTTTGCCACTCCCCGGGCTTGCGGGTCGGGTTCACCAGCGGAATGCCTTGCTTGTAGATGCTGCCAGTCTGGCCGTTGACGTAGGTTTTGTTGTTGTACGAATCGAGGATCTGCAACTCATATCCGGCATCGCCGGGACCTGTGGAGGCGAGAAACACGCCACTGTTGCCACGCGCCTGACCGGTGCCGGTGATGTTCTCCGGAATTTTCCACTCAATGTGGAGCTGATAGTTCCTAAAGGTCCGCTTGGTTTCAATATTACCGACATCTTTATTCACGGTGATACGCCGCTGGCAACGACCCATTTGGCCGGCGCCTTGTCCTGGGCCGACATCCACTCGTCGAGGTTCTTGCCGTCGAACAGGACAATCGCGTCGGAGGGAGGCGCCGTGTTGTTAGCGCCCGGTGTCACCACTTTGGGCACCGGCTCCCACACTTCCGTATCTTGAGGTTTCGCCGCGGCAGGCGCTGGGGCTGTTTGTCGTTCCGCGCCCTGAGTCGCGGCCACCGTCTGTTGCACGGAGAGATGAGCGCCAATGGCAACAAGAGTCGCGAACGCGAGGAGCCTCGAAAATTGAATGCGCATCGATCTTCGAGCGAATACACCTAATCGCAGAGTGACCGGGCAGTTTCTGTCTAATGGTTTTCCGAAACAGTAACCACGGTGGTCGCAGGTCCTGGCTGCCGACTATAGAACCAAGCAAAACAAAATCGGTATTAGCGAACAGCAACCTCGGAGTTAGCAATTAGGTTCAGTTGCAACACCACATCGTGCGCGCTTGACCAGCGCTGCTCCGCATCCTTGGCCAGGCAAATCGCGATGGTTCGGTCGAGTGCTGGTGGGATACGGTGTCTGGCCGGGTTGATCGGGGAGGGATCTCTTTCGAGAATCGCGCTAGCTACGCTCAGCTGGCTCTTGCCTTCGAATGCGCGCTTGCCGGTCACCATCTCATAGAGGACGGCGCCGAAGGCGAAAATATCGCTGCGGGAATCGGCTTCTTTGCCTCAACCTGTTCGGGAGACATGTACTGGAACGTACCAACAATCGCGCCCTGCGTAGTCAGCGGGTCAGCGTCGACCGGAGTTGACTGAGTCATGCTAAGGCCAGAGGAAGGCGGGGTGATGGGCGGCGTGGCTTTCGCCAAGCCAAAATCCATTAGCTTGGCGCCGGATCTTGTCAGCATGATGTTGCCCGGTTTCAGGTCGCGGTGAACCACGCCGGTCCGATGCGCTCTTTCCAGCCCTTCGCCAATCTCGATACCGCACTTCAGAACCTGCTGCGGTGGCAGTGGCCCCTTCCGCAAGCGGTCGGCCAGGGTCTCGCCTTCAAGAAACTCCATGACGAGATAGTCCGTCCCGTCCTGGTGTCCGACATCGTAGAGCGTACAGATGTGAGGATGGTTCAACGATGAAATCGCCCGCGCCTCGCGCTCAAAGCGCTGTTTCGCTTCAGCATGGGAAGACAGATGAGCCAGCAGAATCTTGATCGCAACAGTGCGATCAAGGCGGGTGTCGCGGGCACGATACACTTCGCCCATACCGCCAGCGCCTAAAGGCGATTGAATTTCATAGGGACCGATTTTCGTGCCGGAGGTCAGGGCCATGCGCGGGCGCAATTATAGCCTGCGCAGCACGTTGCACGAGGATGCGAAGATTCTGGATAGTTTGTCGGCAACCCTTACCTTGCGATTACTTCCCGCTTGCCCGTCCGGGCGCTATCGCGATCACTTCTCATAAGCCGAGTTCCCGTTACTAATCGCGATAAGCCCACGATCAGATTCCTTCCGTGATCGCTGGCAGATCGCACACTACCTGGTCGTCCAGTGATTCCGCAAGGTAGGGGTGAGGTCCGAGGCAGTCCGTTTGTCGGCAGGGGTTTTCGCTCCGGTTGCAGCTTGCGTCATTCTTGCGAATCTTCGAAGGTACTTGATTTCCCGTATTTATGACACTATTGTGAGTGTCATTTGAAACCACCCCGCGATCCCGACCTGGAGCTGCGCGGCAAACTCATCCGCAGCCTCGGTTTGCTCCGTGAAATGCTGCCCGGCTCTTTTGTCGAACGCCAACGGGCCTGTGGCCGGCCCACCTGTCATTGCGCCGACGGCAAACGCCTGCACCGGCAATATCAAATCTCCCTCCTGCTGGACGGCAAGCCGCAAGCTCTCAACATTCCGGCGAAGCGGGTGGAGGAGGTGCGCGCAAAGATCGAGATGCGCCGGCGCTTTGAGGCTGCCGCCGCCACCATCTGCAGCGTCAACCTGAAACGTTTTCTCCAAGAAAAGCTCCAAGAAAAAGAAAAGGAGAAGGAAGATCGGCAAATTTGAGCCGCACCGGCACCGGTTCGAGGCTTATCTCGACAAGGCGGCCGACTTCGTTCCCTATCTCGGTGGGATACCGGCCAGCGACGTGGATTTCTCCCGCGACGGTCAATGGGTGACGTACGTCAGCAACCCCGAGGGCACGCTATGGCGCAGCAAGCTCGATGGAACCGCTCGCCTCCAGCTCACTTACCCGCCCATGCACACAGCTTTGGCCCACTGGTCGCCGGATGGGCGGCAGATTGCCTTTTCCGGAAGCTTTCCGGGTAAGCCATGGCAGGTCTTTCTCATTTCAAAAGATGGTGGCAGTCCGCAATCGCTCACCGCGGAGAATGCTTTCGAGACGGATCCCTCGTGGTCTCAGGACGGCAACACGCTTGCCATCGGCCATCACGACCTGGTTCATGACGATCAAACCTACATCGAGTTGTTCGACGTTAAGACTCGGAAGATTTCGCAAGTGCCGGATTCCAAGGGGATCTTCGCTCCCCGTTGGTCCCCCGACGGCCGTTACATTCTCGCGATCACCGCTGCTGGCAACGACAAGCTCATGCTCTACGATGTGAAGAATCAGAAGTGGCGCCAGTTGAACACCAGCGTGAATTCGTTCGGCTATCTTGCCTGGTCACCTGATAGTGCGTATATATACTTCGACACAATCCTGAACGGCGATACGGGCTATTTTCGTTTACGCATCAGTGACAGCAAAATGGAAAAGCTCGTCGACCTGAAGAAAATTCGTCTCTATCGAGACCAGTTCGGCCCCAGCGATCATGCCGGGGAAAAAGCTGGATTCAGCAGCCCCCAAAAAGAAACGGGCAGCATAGAACTGTCCGGCAGTGTGCACAAATGCGGTCAGAATCGTAACCATTCCCCACGAAAATCATGATTCGCGCAATCCACTTTCTTGCACTCCAGCGTTCGACGATGATGGCTCCCCGGGATCTCGAACAAGACGTACGTTAGGTGAAACATACCTACCCCTAAACCGTAAACGCGGTCGCTGAAGCCTAAATCTGCACTCATCCTGAGATTGGCAAACGAAGCGTTGACGCGGTCGATGTAGTTGACGATGTAAAGGAGAAATACAAAAGGAAGCAGCCGGTGAGCGACTCGCCGTCTGGCTCTCTGTCCGACATCACTCAGTTCGGCCGTCGTCAGAGCGGCACTTCCATGCGAGTTCATGGGTATCCCTCCGGCCGAGTTTTGATACTCAGCTCAACTTCTTCGAAACATAGACGAAGCGAGAAAGGCGGCCTTCTCGGGCGACACGAGCAGCAACGGCAAGGAACTCCTGCTGGCCGTCATATGCCTGATCACTTTCGATTTCACGAAGGACAGCGCTTCTCGATGCGCGGGCGGCGCGTCTCGCCTCGGCGACTTTGGCCATGTTCGCAGTTACGTCTTCACATACCAGCAATTGCAATCCGCACTGCGCAATAACGCATTCGTCATAGCCATGCGGAACGAAGAGATAAACACCAGCCGAACTCCGGACCGCGACGTCGGCATTGGTCAGCGGCCCGGTCAGGGTGATGGGATCGGTGAACAGCAGTCGTCCGCCCACCTTCAGCAACCGGGCCCACTCCGCAATGACAGCTGGCCGGTCGGAAAAGTGGTTGATCGCGTCAATACAAGTGATGGCGTCGAAGCTGGCGTCAGAAAATGGCAACGGCCCGGCTGCATCTACAGACCGAAATTCGGCGCGCTCGGCCAAGCCGCACTGGGCTGCAAGTGAACTTGCTGTCGTAACCGCCTGTTCGTGAACGTCAATGCCGACGACAGAACAGCCGGTGGTAGCGGCGATTCGCAGCGCCGGGCCTCCTGCTCGACAAGCAACATCGAGCAGGGTCTTCCCTGGAGAAAGTTCGAGCCACGCCAAAAACCTGTCCTGCTCGTCTGAGGTGAGCCAACTGTTTTGTCCAATATCCTCGCCAAAAGCTTCATGACGGATCTGTGCGTACAGTTCCGTTTGAAAATTCGCGTAGTTGGCGCTGTAGTGATCGGCCGGGGGCAGCGAGTTGGGTTTTCCCATCTGACCTCCGCTCAAACTGACTTAGAGACTATGTTTTTTAGTGATTCTAAAGCGCAGAGAATTGTACGTTTTCTCTGCACCCAGTAGTCTGCACCGTTGCCCCGAAGGAGGCCTTCTGCAGAGGACGCAGGTCATCGGCGGTGGATGAGGTCAATTCTACGTTTCTCCTCACCGCCACTCAAATGAGCTGCCGATCCCGTTTGAGTTGCTCATGCCCTCTCGCGGCGATCGTGATCCAGGGAATTGCGCTGCCCGAACCGTGGCCTCGCTGATCTGTTCTTGCGTCATCACGTGTGACAGGCTTTTCATTCTCGCTCGAGCGCGTTCGTCCCCTCCCGCCAATGCCAGCTTATACCATGCGTAGGCACTGACGTAGTCCAGTGGAACTCCCTTTCCTTGCTCGTAAAGGTGGCCAAGATCGATTTGCGCACGGGCATATCCCTGTTCGGCTGCCTTCTGCACCCACTTCGCTGCTTCCGAGTAATCGAGTGTCACACCAGTGCCGGTGTAATACATCCACGCAAGGTCTTCTTGGGCTGGCGGGTGGCCCCGCTCGGCGGCGGCCCGAAACCAACTCGCCGCCTCTCGATAGTCTCGCCCTACGCCGCTGCCGCGAAAGTATAAGGACGCCAAGTTACACTGGGCGGAAACCTCGCCGTGGTCGGCCGCGGCACGATACCAGCGGACCGCCTCCACCAGGTTCCTTCGAACCCCCTGCCCATGCGCGTACATCGACCCCAGATTGTTCTCCGCCGTGGCATGGCCCTGTTGCGCGGCGGCGGTATAGTGCGTCACGGCTTGGCGGTAATCTCGACGAACACCCTTACCATGTTCGTACAGATAACCCAACCCAAATTCCGCCGCGGCCGAACCCCCGGCGGCGGCCTTACGGTACCAGGTAGCCGCTTCTTGGTAGTCCTGCGAAACACCCGCCGCGGTCATATAGGACCAGCCGAGCAAGTATTCTGCCTTCGCATCCCCCGCCTGCGCTTTCTGCTGGAGAGAGTAAAGGTCAGAGGGACGCGTCCCCTCGCCTCCTGCCGACCGAGCCCCTGCCTGATCTTGTGCCATGCTCCTAAAGGAGCAGAACCAAACCACCGCCATCAACGTAACTGGAAACAGCACTCGCGAGTTCATCATTATGTCCTTGGGTTTTGTGGCCGTGAGTCCGCGCAATGACCTGCCAACGAAAATCTCGGGTCGTTGCTCGCCTTCCTCCCGCCTCTGGATGCAACTTTTGCGTCAAATGGGGCTGGTTGGCAATGCAACAACACGCACCCGTGCCACACCTATGGGTAACGGGGCAAGTTGCTCAACACGCTCGACTTTCTTTACAGCTCGCGCGAATACACGACGGGATTTCGACCCGAGTCACTAACATCGGTGATTGAGTTCCGTCCAACCAAATGGTGACCGGATGCCAGATGCTGAGTTGTCTTCCCTGGTAGTGCGCTTTGATGTCTTTGAGGTGGATCTTCGGGCGGGTGAACTGCGTAAGGAAGGTCGG
This sequence comes from Acidobacteriota bacterium, assembly GCA_003225005.1. Taxonomy (GTDB): domain Bacteria; phylum Acidobacteriota; class Terriglobia; order Terriglobales; family Acidobacteriaceae; genus Sulfotelmatobacter. Next base: position 12,946 of record QIAN01000088.1, read on the forward strand.
CTCGTCAAACTACAAGAACAACCCTTCCGTGTTTTGTCTTTGCTGTTGGAACGATCCGGGGAAGTGGTCACGCGTAACGAGCTGCGCCAGAACCTCTGGCCTGCCGACACGTTTGTGGACTTCGAACATGGGCTGAACAGCGCGGTCGCCAGGCTGCGCGTGGCGCTCCGCGACTCCGCCGACAGGCCCCGCTTCATTGAAACCGTGGCCAAGCGAGGCTATAGATTCATTTCTCAGGTCGATGCGCCCCCCCCAACGATGCTCGTTGCCGCACCTCTTGTCGATGGAGCGCGGAGTAGAAAACATGCGCGGGTGGCAGCCTGGATAGCAGGTGTGATGCTCCTCCTCGCTTTTTTCTGCACGATTGGTCTCTGGGCCCTGTATCGGAAAACGGCGGAAGGGCCACTCTCGTCCATCGAGGTGGTGCCGCTGGCGGGCCTGCGCGGGTTTCAAGTCACCCCCGCTTTCTCTCCGGACGGAAACCAAGTCGCCTTTCGCAACGGCGACGGCGCGCACAATACTGGAATCTACACGACGCTCGTAGGGGGCGAGAAATCGCTACTGCGCCTCAGCCGTGATCCCGCAGATTGTTGCCCAACCTGGTCGCCCGACGGCCGCCACATCGCGTTCATTCGCTTTTCTGACAAAACATTTTCAATCGTTGTCGTTCCCGCTCTGGGTGGCACCGAACACCGCGTGTATATGGGGCCTGCTTCCATGGGAGCGGGACTCACGTGGTCCCCTAATGGCAAGGTTCTTGCGTTCCCTGAGGCCAGTGCCGCCGATCCGCCTCGCTCCTGGATTTCGTTGCTGTCATTCGCTGACTACAGCACGCGGCCGCTGACCGCACCGCCGGGAGGATCACTCGACGCCGAACCGGCGTTTTCGCCGGACGGCTCGCAGGTCGCGTTCGTCCGCTCGACCGTAGCTGGGGTGTGCAACGATGTCTATGTCGTTTCCGCGGCGGGTGGCGAAGCCAGGCGCCTCACCTTCGATCGTCGCCCGATCATCGGTCCTCCCGCTTGGACGGTCGACGGCCACGAAATCGTTTTCTCCTCCACGCGTGGAGGTCCGGATAGCTTGTGGAGAATACCGGTTTCCGGTGGTGTACCTCGACCGGTTGCTGGTCCGATCGGCGACGGAGGTTGGCCGTCCATACCTGCCAAGGGTGAGCAGCTGGCCTACGAACAGATTGTTGCCAAGTTCAACATCTGGCGCCTTGACCTGAAAGATCAAAAACACTATCAGGCGCCGCCCTCCGTTTTGATTTCAGAAAAGGGCGACAAGATGCGTCCTGACTTGTCTCCCGACGGAAATAAGATTGCCTTCGAGTCCAATCGCCTAGGGTTCTGGGATATTTGGACGTGTGCCACCGATGGTTCCAATTGCGACCAGGTCACTTCCTTGCACGGAACGGCTGGACGGGCACGCTGGTCTCCCAACGGACGCTACATCGCCTTTGAACTTCATCCCAAAGAGCGGAGCGAAATCTATATTGTCGAGGTGCCGGGCGGAGTCCCTCGTCTCCTGCCAACCCTCCCCGGCGCCGATAATCTTTCGCCCAGCTGGTCGCGCGACGGCAAATGGCTCTATTTCGCTTCCAAGCGCGACAGTGAACCTTTTCAGCTGTGGAAGATGCCTATCCAGGGTGGCTCTCCGACCAAGCTTACCAAGCACGGTGGAATCTCCGGAGTCGAGTCTCCCGATGGCCGTTTTCTCTATTACTCGAAGTACGAACTGGGAGGCCTCTGGAAAATGCCGTTGGAGGGCGGGGAAGAGACTCAGGTGCTGGAGGAAGTCCGGGGCGGAAGTTGGCCGAATTGGGCACTGACTTCCGATGGCATTTACTTCCTCAGGTTCGATAAATCACCGCGAGTGTCAATTCAGTTCTTCGATTTTACGGCCCGCAAAACTATCCCTCTCTGGACCCTGGACAAAGAACCCGGTTGGGGATTGGCCATGTCTCCGAACGGCAAATCCATTCTCTATGTTCAGGGCGAATTCGCCGAATCCAATATTATGCTGGTCAAAAACTTCCGGTGAGCAAGGTTCGCCGTGTGACACGACAGCGCGTAAAGTGGCCACCTGGTCGTGCCAACGAGCCCCCCCTCTTGTCACGCCAGCAGCCTGAACAGGGGTTCTATCAGCTTCACGGAAAGATGATTCGATTTCGTGGCATGGAGTGGGGGAACCCTCTCGCTGGCTGGTTCGTCGTCAGCGTGCCGGATTAGACACCAGCCTAAGAATGCCGAAGCGGTCGGGTACGTGGAAGCTGTCGCTCATCGTGGGTTGCCAGGCAATATATTTTCGCTGGGAGGGTGGCCCTTGAGCGCGGAAGAGGTTGATGCGGAATGTATTGCCATCCGCTGGAGGACGTTGGTCGATAGCAGCGAAAGGAATCCGCATCGCCGCATACCAGATCTTCGCCGCATGGTCGATGCGCGTGGAAATTTGAAATCCCGAGTTCCACTTCCAACCCTCCTCGTGATGTGGCTTCGTCAAGTCGATGTCAAGATCGATCCATTCGCTTTGCGGAGAGACTTCGAACTCTTTATAGCGCCGGATATTCTGGAAATCCGAGCCGATGAAAACCTCCGCGACGTCCCACTCCCAGAGTTGGAACGTTTCCGTTGACGTATCCGGGGCTGGTTTCAGATAGAGCGTATCGTACGGGCAGATGAACAAGAAATAGAGATTGTTCTTCGTCCACCGCGAACGAATTTCGGTGCGGAAACCGGGCAGTGGCTTCCCGTACGTATCGCTCTCGGCATAAACAGCATGCCCACCCTGCCAGAATGATGAAACACGATTTGTAGTGAGGGCGACGTCGTTATCCGCCTTCATGCTCTCGATTGACTTGTCATCGGCAGCGAAAGCGACCGCTGCCAACAGCGCTAGAACGATGCAGACTCCCGCGGGATCATTCATCGCGATCCTACCGACAAAGATATTGCTCCGGCAAATGAGGCTGAACCTTGCATACCCGCTAACGACAAATAGCCTGTATTTCTGCCACCGCTTGCTTCGAGGCAGCGGATGATATGGAGGGCTCCAGTCCTTTTGACGTGAACGACAAGCCTGCAACCGGTTCACCCAGGTGCCGCACAATATCCAGCGCGGAAGGGCACTGTCCTTGCGCAGCCATTGACTCGGCGCGCTTCAGCTTCAATGCAATATAAATGTCGCGGACATTCGCGCCGCCTTCCTCCCGCGGGAAGAATCGATTGACGAGTTGCTTCTCAGCTTCATCGAAGTCCCCGGCATCGCTCAGCAAGCGCACCAGCCGGAATATCAGAACAGCCGGGGCGGTCTGCAATTCCGGGAATTCCTGGAGCGCACGCGCTCTTTCGCTGGCCGGCCGCCCGGCTTTTTCCATGGCTTCTTCCCACCCCAGATAAAGGTCGACGTTCCGAGAATCGTACTGCACTCCTTCGCGGAAGATTTCAATCGCCCGCTCCGGCGATTCCCCGGATTTCAGCATGGTGTACCCCATGTTACGGTGCAGCGTGGGGATGGCCGGTTTTATGTCGCGCGCCGTCTCCCATTCCTGCAGCGCCTGTTTGGGCATACCTCCAGAGAGGTAGAGCGAGCCCAGCAGGAAGTGAGCTGGCGCATCCTTCGGGTTCACTTCGATGGCACGGTGCAATACGGCAAACGATTCTGGCCGGTTGGGGAAGACATAGCTCGTCGGCATGCTGGAAGCCGCGGCGAAGTCTGCGCTACCGTCTTTGCCGAGAGCATAGCGGCAAAAACCGCGATAATAGGCAATCAGGGTGTATGAGCCAGGATGAACCGCTCCGGGCTCACCGATGACTTCTGTGCCTGCGGGATACTGGCGCGAGAGCACATCGAGCGCGTCCTCATAAAGGCCGAAGCGCAGGTAATCGGTAGCGATCTCAAGGATGCGCTCGGGATCCGCGGCCAGGTGTGCCATCAGGCCCGGGTCGCTCTGACCCAACCGAATGCCTTCGTAACGCAGAAATGAGCTGGTCGGGTCTTGCCGCTTCCAGAGCGCCAGCCGCTTGGTCGCCTCGGCGTTGCCTTCGACCGCGCGCAAAAGCGCAACCTCTATGCCTCCTGCGCGAGTCAGATTGGGACGGTTGCTCACAACCTCCTGGATCATTCTCAACGCTGACAGACGGTCCCCTGCTCCGGCTTCCAAGCCGGCCAACATCATCATCGCGGGCGCGTGATAGCTGCCGGATTGTTGCGCGAACTCCCACCGAGTCCGGGCCCCCTGAACATCCCCTTGGGCGGCCAGCGCCAGTCCTAAGTAGTAGGCCGTTTCATGGTCGCTATTCACCCATGCCAGCGCCTTGGAAAGATGCAGCGCCGCAAGATCGTACTGGTTGAGAATAACCTCAAGTCTGCCCGCCGCCTGGTTAAGAGCGATGCTATTCGGAAAGCGCGTTAGTCCCCGTTGGTAAGTCTTGAGCGCAATTACTAGTTCGCCATTGCTTTCCTGGTCGATGCCGACCGCGAGGAAGTCGTCTGCACCGCGATTGACTTCCGCCGGGTATTCGCGCGGAGGTTGTTGGCCGGTTTGAACCTTGTCACGACTGACAAAGTCATACTTGCCTTCGCTATGCCGCAACAACACTCTACCGCTTTGATCTCGTATTTCGATCGTGTAGGTTGCACTGGCGGGAAGACTGCTGAAGGCCTTTCGAAAGGTCTCACGCGGCGAAAGTGAAACCCGCGTGGATGCGACTCTCTGCCTGCCGTTCAGAACGCTTACCAACGCGTTCGGCAGCTCGCGGGTTACATTGATGACGCCTTCGATCGTCACGGTTTCTGTGTCCTTAGTGTGGCGACTCAGGTTGATCACAGCGTCCGGATTTGCGCGAGAAACGCCGCCGAGTTGGCGGATCGGAATCCAGTATTCGGTGAAGGATCGGGTTTCCTGCGGATCCAGAAATCCGTAAGTCTCCTGATCCCGGAACAGGCCCGCCTGGATCTCCACGTATGCGCTGTTGTCGTCCGACAAAGCGGTGCGCCAATCCAGACCATCTTCGTTACTGCCCCAAGACCAAATCTTCTTGGCAGGAAGGTCCAGAGGCGAAGAATAATGCACGATGCCCGAGTCAGTGTGCGGATGGTACACCGCCATGTATGGTTCCCGGCTGCCGTAACTAAACCGCGATACAGGGCCATACTTGTGATTACCGACAATACTCTGGTCAACACCTGCCGAATTTACCGGCCAGGTATCTATGTCAGCGAATCCATGCGCAGCAGTGAATTCCATGGGATATAAAATGCGGCTGTCGTCCCAGATTTGGACGCCGGCATTCGTCCACCAATAAAAACGGTGACGGGTGTCACTGCGGTTATAGAGCGTGGTCTTCTGTTCGAGGCAGGCGCGTCCTTGGCGGAGCGTGAGTTGTACGCGCCATTGCATGCCGTAAGGCCGGTCGATGTTGCCGATCCAGACCGATGCGCTGCCGTCGGGTTCTCGGCCGGTGGCGAAGTCGACTGGCGAGACCGTCATCCAATTGTGCGAAACCGGAAAATTGAACTCAACGCCAAGAGCCGCCCACATGCCGCGGTAAGCAATGCGCGCAAACTTGATACTTGGATTTGCGTAGAACATCGAGGCACCATTGATCTTGTCGATACAAGTGTAGAGGTGGCCTCCGAGATCGGGCAGCACGGTGCACTTGAGGTATTCATTTTCCAGGTTGAGCGTTCTCCATTTTCGCGGTATGCGTCTGTCCACCAGATTGTGTCGCAGGGTGTAGGGGTAATTGAGGAACCTGCCTGTGTTAAAAAAATCGAAAGGGGGATTGCGGTCGGGAAGCCCTTCTTCGGAAGTCGGAATGGTCATCGAGTCCTCCCAGACTCGCACGGTTTCTGCCCGGTTCCGATCGGGCGCAGCCCAGAGGGCGGAACTCAACAATACGATTACCATCGCAGCCAAAAGGGGTGTCAAGACTTTTTGGCCGTTCACAAAACGTGCTTCCGTCCTGGCGGGCACAAGGCTGTCGATGCACTGAACCTGCCTTGCGCGAGGATAGCCGGTCACTTCCATTTTCCCTGCCCTTCCACAATGGTGATGTACCGATCGATAGGGAGATTGGTAAAGCGTTCCACCAGTCCACTCGGCTGCGGCCATTTCACTTCGAGCCAGTCAATCTTCGGACGCACCCCAATTCCCAATACCATGCGGGGGTCATGCGATGACAGATAGCTCCCCCCTCCCACCTTCATACGACTGCGTTTGAGATCGCCTGACTGGTAAGCAACTCGTGCTCCAATGGCGTCCGGGTTCGACTTCTTTCCCACCAGATTCACGCCCAGCCAGTGGTTCTGTTTCCCGGCGTGGTTGCGCAGCAGGACTGGTGGTCCACCATTGACCGAGATCAGGACGTCAACCGCGCCATCATTATCGAAGTCCCCAGTAGCCATGCCGCGGGCAGAAATCGGAGTTGCAAAGATGGGACCGCTTCGCGCGCTGACGTTCTCAAACGACCGTCCCGTGTTATGCATGAGGATAGGCGGTTCCTTATAGGTCACTCCTGGATGCAAGGATTCGATCAGATCATCCGGATTGCCGTTCGCCAAGAACAGATCCAGGTTGCCATCATTATCGTAGTCGAAGAATTTCAGTCCCCAACCGCTCATCAGTCGAGTCGCGGCGCCCACGCCGGTCTGTGGGGCCTGATCGTCAAAAGTCTCGTCGTGATTGTTCCGATAAATGGAGTAGATTTCACGATCGATATTGGCAACGAAAAGATCCTGCCAGCCGTCCTGATCGTAGTCGGCCGAATCTACTCCCATCCCGGAGCGGGCACGTCCGTCAGCGCTGAATGCGACCCCGGCCTGGGTGCCGATCTCCTCGAACTTTCCTTGTCCCCGGTTCATGAGCAAGAAGTTGGCTACGGTATCATTCGCCACAAACAGATCCAGCAGGCCGTCATTATTAAGATCGGTAGCCACCACGCCCCAGGCTTTGCCCAGGTACTTTCCAATACCTGACGCCTTACTCGCGTCGGTAAATGTCCCGTCGCCATTGTTGTGGAATAGCCAACTCGGCATAGGATTATAGAAGCGCGGAATGCAATATCCGTGCTTTCCTTCCTCGCCGGGCCCGCAAGTCTTGTTCAGGGACTTGGAGAATTCCACAAACTGGCAGACGAACAGATCAAGCCGCCCATCGTTGTCATAATCGAACCAGACCGCGCTCGAGGCCCATCCCGGCGCGGCCAAGCCGGCCATCTCGGTCACATCGCTGAACGTGCCGTCGCCATTGTTGTGGTAAAGGATGCTTCTGCCATACTGCGTAACGTACAAGTCAGGGAAACCGTCGCCATCGTAATCGCCCACTGCGACTCCCTGGCCGTACCCGCCGGCCGCTACTCCAGCTTTCATGGTCACATCGGTGAATGTGCCGTCACGATTATTCCGACACAGCGCGTTCCGTAAGAGGGGGTCGGGATTGAAGAAATCGCACTTTCCACTGTTGACCAGATAGATGTCCATCCATCCGTCGTTGTCGTAGTCCAAGAAGGCGCATCCCGCGCCCGTTGTCTCGGGCAAGAATTTCTCCGGGGACTTGCCGTTCGTGTGCGCCCAGGAAATGCCGCTAACGGAAGGAGGCACCGCTTCAAAGGGATAAGCCGGTTCCGGCACCGTACCGGCAAACCGAGCGAGTCCGCTAAACGCGGTGCTGCCCGCCAGTCCCTTTAACAAGTCTCGCCGGGAAAGGCGCAGCCGTCCTTTACTTTCCTGCGAAATGAAGTTGCTCAATTCAGGGTGACTCTTCAGACCTCGATTACAGACACACCAATCCCGCCTGGCGGCTAATTGGGATTTTCGGGTTGAGCTGCCGGCGGCGAATCTGGCTTGCCGCCGGCCTTTTCCGTCATTTGACGATGCACTGCAAATTCCTTGTCCGCATCTTCTCTCCGTCCGGCGCGATTGTAGGCCATGGCCAAATTATAGTGTGCGGCCGGATTTTTCGGTTCCAGTTTGACAGCGGTCTCCAGCGGCGGAACCGCATCCGAAAATCGTTTGGCGGAAATCAGGGACTGACCCAGCGCCAGATAGGCATCGCCAAATCCGGCATCCAGCTTGGCCGCGCGCGTAAAATGGGCGATGGCTTCGGGCCACTGGCTCTCCTGGCGCGCCAGCTCGCCCAGCACGTACTCAGCGTCCGAATTCGAAGGATCAATCTCGATCTCCTGCTGCAATTCCTGCTTCGCCTCTTGGGCAACCTTAGGACTCGGGTCCGGCTTGGAGAGCAGCAGTCGCGCCATACGGAAATGGATCCCGGGGACGCGCGGGTTCTGTTCCAGCACACGGCGGTATTCCTTCGCCGCCTCGTCCCACTTTCCCTGCAGTTCGAGAGCCTCGGCATTTAGCTCGCGGGCCTGGCTGGAGGCCGGCGCGGTGGCTGCCAGTTCCTGCGCCGCCGCGGTAGAAAGATCAGAGTAAGCGTGTGCCGACACGTACAGAACATCTGGATCGCGAGGGAAGTCGCGATTCAGAAGGCGAAGAAATTCCAGAGCTGCATCCGGGTGGTTCTCAGATATTGCGCATCGTACACCGGCAAAGCCGGCCTGGCGCTTGAGTTCCTTGTCCGCCATCTGCGATGTAGTTTTCCTCAGCAGCGGAATCGCTTGCTCGCAGTGTCCATCCTTGGCAAGCTTCAACCCCCGTTGGGCAGAAGCCGAAGGGTCGGCTGCTGGTTTTGATCTGGTCTGAGCGGCGGGGCTTCCGCATAGGAGCGTGCCTAGAACAGCGGGAATCAGGGCCCGGGAAAGAGGTCGAGGCATAAAAAAATAGGACAGGCAATCATGATTGCCTGCCCTATCGTACCGCATCAATAGTAAAGCTTGAGAGCGAACTGAATGTTGCGCGGAGGCTGCGAGCTATTGATCAGCCCCAGGTTGCTACCGAAGGCCGTTGACGGAACATTCAGGTTGACCCGGTTAAAGGCGTTGAGGAAGTCGCCCCTGAACTGAAGCCGTACGGTCTCGGTGATCCGGAAATCCTTTTGCACGCTCAGGTCCACGTCAGCATAACCCGGTCCGCGAACTGGGCCCTGCGCCGGACAATTCCCAAAGCCTTCGGCGCTCGTCGGTAGGGAATACGGACTCGGATCAAACCATTGGTAGCCAATGTAGGCGCCCGTGCTGGAAAGCGCATTTTTCCGGCCCAAGGTTTGACCCGCGCCCGGTCCGCAATCCAGGCGGGCACCGCGCGAGTTCGTGTTGGAGGGGTCATTGGTGAAGTTGTACAGGGCCAGAGGGAAGCCTGTATGCAATGAGATGATGGGACTCAGCGTCCAGCCACCGGCAACGGCATTCACCACGCCATTCGCGTCGTGGCCAAACCGTCTACCGCGGCCGAAAGGTATGTCATAGATCACGTAGCTGCTAAGCAAATGCTTTACGTCGAAGAAGCAGGGCGCATAGTCCGCTCTAGGGTTGTACAGATTCTGGTAATAGGGATTCGCTGGTGCCGCCCCCGCTCCCCAATTGCCGTAATAGCCGCTGTTGTCGGTCATGCATTTGGAGTAGGTGTATGCCACCTGATAGTTCAGCCCGTGCAAATAGCGTTTTTGGAAGACTGCTTGTAGAGCGTCGTATTTCATTTCGCCGACCGACGCCGTTCCCGAAATCTGCGAAATATCTGACTGGAAGGTGGGATTCCCGGAAAAAAATAGGCTCGGACACGGTGTTGCTACCGGTGGAGTGCCCGTTGGGCAGTTGGTGCCAAATTGCTTTTGCAGGTAAGGCATGGGAACCATCAAGTGCGTTCCGTGCTGACCCACATAGCCCACCTGCAAGGTGGACGAACTCCCTACCTGCTGCTGGATGGTCAGATTCCACTGTTGAGTTAGAGCCGGCTGAACATTCGGGTCCCACACTCGGAGTGTTGCACCGCTGAATGGGTCGCTAGGTGCCGAGACTACCAAACCTTGATCGGTAGTAGTTTTAGGAAATGCCAGTCCGTTGTAGGTCACAAAACTTTCCTTCGGTGTGAAAGGCGGATTGACCGGCAGGCGCAAGTTGGTGCCCGTACCTTCCAGATAAGAAGAGATCGTAAATCCAGCACGGAGAACGGTCTTGCCACCTAGTGCGTTAGGCGTCCACGCGAATCCGATGCGCGGCTGGAAGGCCTTCCCGCCGTAGTCTCCATTGTAGAGGCCACGATTGCTGCTCTTCTGACAGGTTACCGGTGCCGTACCCAAAAGTGGCGTCACCTTAGAACAGTCCGGAGCGATCAACTGGCCGCTGATGAGATCGAAATTGACTTGCTGGTCGTGCGCTTCGGACCACGCCGTATGAGCCTCATAGCGTACGCCGAGATTCACCGTCAGATTGTTGGTGACCCTCCAATCGTCCTGGAGATAGGCCCCAATCACGCTGGCGCGTTGGCCCCATTCGCCGGTGCTGATTCCCCTTCCGTAGGAGAACGGCAACCCGAGGTAAAAGTCTGCGCCACCGTAACCGCCGGTGCCGTTGCTGACCGGGTTAGAGGAGGTGAACACACCGGTGAAGGCGAGATTGCCCAGTTCGCCGCTATTGGTTGAATAAAAGCTATTGACGCGCAAGCGCTGGTATTCAAACCCTGTGTGAAAAACGTGCTTGTTGTGAGTCAGGACCACGCTGTCGGAAGCCTGGATAACGGCGTCGTTAAACTTTTGCTGTACCAGCGCGCTGCCCACCGTGGTCAAGGTCTGGTTAAATCCTAGCTGTAGCAGGCCAGGGACTCCGTCCGGGTTCCCGTTTCCAATGCCAAGTTGGTCGCCAATATTGCCCAGCGAAGGAGCGAACTCGGTCCCGTTGTGCAGCTTGATGTGGTTCACCCCCAAGCGCACATCATTTAGCAGGTTCGAACTGAGAGTATGCGACCAGTCTCCCACGATATTGTCGATGGGCGCATCGGAAAAACCCGTACCGAGCAGCGCGAACGAATTCACCGTGGGGTTATGCTGCTTGGCGTGTGAATACCGACCAAAGATGTGGTCCCTGTCGGTCGCATTGAAGTCTAGCTTGATGTCATATTGGTTGCTATTCAGCACGGAGGTAGTCGTGTAGGTCGCGTTGTTCAGGGTGCCCGCTCCGACAGCGGCCGGATAGAGGCTCGAATTGAACAAGGCCTGCGCAACCGGATCAATCGACTCAGTGATCATGTTATTCAGAAATGGCGCATGGCTAACAGGATCATAGAGCTGTTGGCTCGGCGTATTGCAAATTCCGCCGGTGAAACCAGCCGAGTGGGTGGTGTCGCCAACGCAGATGTCGCCAAAATTGCCGGTCCGCTCCGCGGCCGTGAACACGTTGAGTTGCTGGGTCGACGAAGGATGATCGAAACGTTGCCCCTGGTAGTCAAAGAAGAAGAACAACTTGTTCTTTACGATAGGGCCTCCAATCGTGCCGCCGAACATGTTCCAGCGCAGCGTAGACCGGGGCGCGTTGTTGAATTTGTTTTCCCACGAGTTTGCGTTGAGCTTGTCGTTGCGGAAATACTCCCAGAGGTCGCCGTGAAAATGATTCGTTCCGGACTTGAGCGTAGTGCTGATGATGCCGCCTTGAAAGTTGCCGAATTCGGCCGAAGCGTTATTGGTAATCAGATTGAATTCCTGGATGGCATCGGGCGCCGGCGTGTAACCAAGAAGGTTGTCCGACACCTGGTTGTTGTCCATTCCGTCGAGGATGAAATTGTTGGCCTGCTCGCGGTTCCCGTTGATATAGGGCCTGCCGCCGCTGGCGGTGTTGTCGCCGTTATTGAAACTGTTCGGAGCGGGCGTTACGGACCCCGGGGCGAGCAGCGTGAGCTGCACGTAATTGCGGGTGGCGAGAGGCAGCGTGTCGTTGGTCGTGGAATCGATGATTGTGCTCAGCTCTGTCCGGTCCGTCTGCAGGACAGGAGCCGAACCCGTGACTTCCACTGTCTCCGAGACTGTCCCAATCTTCATCTGCATATCGATGCGGGCAGTCTGGTTCAGCACCAACGTGATGGCAGGGTGTACCGCGGTTTGGAATCCCGACGCTGTTATCTTGATGGTGTAAGTCCCAACTGGAACGCGGGTAATGTTGTACGCCCCCGCGTCGTTTGTCTTCGTGTTCAGCACCGTTCCCCGGTCGGCATCAGTGGCGACAACCTCTGCGTCTTTGAGCGGTGCGTCGCTGGGATCCGTGATCGTTCCTACGATTGCCGCGGTCACTTCTTGGCCCCAGGCAAACTGACCGGCGCCCGCAAGCGCCATCAACAGAAACAGTACGCAGCAAAAGGCAACTGACCTTCGTCCCGTCATCACAGAACCTCCTCCGGACATTTCGCACGCCAAAAACAATGTGGGTCATGCTATATAGCACATCGATCGCCTAGGTCAAGAGAAAAGTGCAGACAGGCGCAAATTTCTTTCGAGACCCCTTGTCTGATCGGGGGGAGAGGCGGTAAGTATCCCCCGGCTATGGAAGGACCGCTGCTCGGTATTGAAGAATTCGCTGCTCGATCCCAATTTCGTCCTTGTCTCTCCACGGTTTGCTCGAGAGACCGTCCATGGCGTGGGCTTTTGCTGCCAGAGGTGGTGCTCCATGCTCAGGAATTGAGCTGGGGAATAAATTCTCCGCAATTTTATATTGAGCTATATAGCACTGCTGTAGTATGGTTCACGTGCCCGAGGAGTGTTCATGCGACAGGTCCGACCAAATGGGCTGCCAGCATACAAGCGAATTCAGGGTGCGATTCTGAAACGGCTCGAGTCCGGGCAGTTGAAACCGGGCGACGCGGTCGACTCTGAGCGGGAACTGGCGAAGATTCATCGCGTTAGTCTGATGACGGCCCGCCATGCCCTGGCCGGACTAGAGCGCGAGGGTATGGTCGTGCGTCGTCGCGGGGCAGGTACGTTCATAGCCCCACCAAAAATCCATTTCAACAAGCTGATGAGCTACACCGAGCAAATGGCGGGTCGCAGCCTGGCGGTCTCCTCGAAGTTGCTTTCTCTCGGAGTGATCGATACCGAGCAGGAAATTGCGGCGCGCCTGGCTCTCCCGGCCACCAGCCCGTTGATTAAGGTGGAACGACTACGCCTGGGCGCGAATGAACCGTTTGCCATCGAGACCTGTTACCTGTCAGCCGGGGACTTCGCCGGCCTGACTCAATCGCCGTTGGACCGCATCTCGCTGTTTTCCATCCTGGAGCACGACTACGGGCTGGAGATAGCGCACGCCGACGAAGAAATCGACGCCACAACCGCCGATCCTCATACCGCCAGGCTTCTGGGCATTGCCCATGACGCGCCAGTGCTCCGAATTCGCCAAGTGATCTATTCCACAAAGGGCAAGACTGCGCTCTATGTGTTGGGTCTCTATCGGTCAGACCGGCACACCCTTTTGATCCGAAGATTCCGCTAGGAGAGAATTGAGCGTTCCGAGCTCAAGGCTTCTTGCCCGCGATTTGCTGAAGTTGTAGCTGATCTTTTCCCTCCTCGAGCAGGTAAAACTTATCGGCTTCCACATTGTGGAAGACCTGCCGTAGTCCGCTGGGCCAAGCGACCTCCACGGTTTCCGCGCGGCTGGCCTTCGCTAAGCCGAAATTTGCACGCAGGTCGCTCTGTGAAAGATAGCTGCCACCCCCGGCGATTTCACGGATTTCGGAAATCGCCCCGGCAACAACGCGGATGCGGGCTCCCATCGAGTCCCGATTACTCTTGGTCCCTAACAGCCTGAAATTGAGGAAGTGGTTACCATTGCCACCGCTGTTGTGGAGCAAAAGAGGCGAATCTCCATTGGTTGCTACGACCGCATCCATAAATCCGTCGTTATCGAAATCAGCAAAAGCAACCCCACGACCCACGTAGGGAGTTCCAAAGCCAGTGCCGGCCAGCTTGCCGACTTCAGCAAACCGGCCATTTCCTTCGTTGTGGAACAGGGAATTGATCTGCCGGTAATGAGTCCCCGGCGTGGCCTGCTCCACCTCGGGATAGACATGGCCGTTGGCGATAAAAATATCCAGCCAGCCATCGTTGTCGTAATCGAAAAAGCCTCCGCCGAAACTGAGCACATCGCGTGTCGGCCGGGTGATGCCGGCTTGATCGCTGACCTCATCAAAAAATCCTTTGCCTTCGTTGTGCCAAAGGTGGTCTGAGGACCGCTGAAAATCTGAAATGTAAAGGTCGAGCCGGCCATCGTTGTCATAGTCCCCCAGGGAGATACACATCGCAGCCATAACTCTCCCTTGGGCGTTTAGAGCCATGCCGCTGCCAAGTCCGATCTCCTTGAAAGCACCGTTACCTTCATTGTGGTAGAGATAAGCATTCAGCCCATCGTTGGCGACGAACAAATCCGGCCAGCCGTCATTGTCATAGTCAGCAGCGGCTACCGACAGGTTCTTGCCATTGGGTTGGTAGATCTTCGCCGCGGCGGTTACGTTAATAAATGTGCCGTCGCGATTATTGTGATAAAGCGCATCCGGACTGCCGCGGTACTCGCTCGGAGCGCAACTGCTGAGGACGTCGCCCAACTGGCAGTAACGTTTGTCCCCGAGAGCGACGTAGCTCCCGACGTAGAGATCGAGCCAGCCATCGCGGTCATAATCAAAAAATGTGGCTCCGGAATGAAACGCGCCAGACTCATTGCCGGCAACGCCAGCCTTGTCCGTGACATCGGTAAATGTTCCATTTCCATTATTGCGGTACAAAACATTGCGACCATACTGAGTCACAAAAAGATCGGGAAAGCCGTCGTTGTCGAAGTCTCCCCATACGCAACCGAGCCCGTATCCGGTCCCGGGCACACCGGCCTTTTCAGTCACGTCGGTGAATGTGCCGTCATGGTTGTTGCGATACAGCGCATTGTTGACAGAAATACCTCGATTGTAGAGATCACGTCCATTGACGAAATAAATATCTTGCCAGCCGTCGCCATCGAAATCACCGACGCAGACTCCCGGACCAAACTCCTCGCGATTAATCGAGATGCCCTTGTTCCCTTTAAAGTGCACAAACTTAATACCCGCCGCGGCAGTCACATTTGTGAACTCGATGCCAGTTGGACGCGCGTCTTGTGCGGAGAGCTCTGAAATGATGATCAAGACCGGCAGGAGACTTCGGAGGAAAGATTTGCTGACTGGCCAGGGCCGATGATGCTGACCTCTAGTTGGAGTCGGCGACATTCTGGTTACCCGGCGCTTTCGTTTACTGCATGCTAAAGAAAATCCGCACTTTGTCGGCACCACCGTAGCCCGCCCATCACTCCTGGACTAGTTTCTCGACGACTCGCTTCTCGACTATTTTGACGGCATAATTGGAAGCACGAGCGCGGAACGATGTTGCGCGTCGTGGAGAATTGTGTTGGTGGCGGAGACAAAGTGCGCCCGAATCTGATTTCTTCGCCCGTATTGAGGTTGCGATCGAAGCGAGGGAAATTGCTGCTTGAAATCTCCAAGCGCAGCGAGTGACCGCGCAGAAAGACGTTGCTCGTGGCCCCAAGATCGAGGGATATTTCGTAGATCTGTCCGGGGTTCATCAAAACGGCATGCTCGGGGGAAGCACGATAGCGCATGCGAAGGATACCTTCGGTGAGATCCTGCGCGAACCCATCGGGCGCGACGTCGACGAGTTTCGCCGTGAAGTCCGTGTCCACGGCTGAGGACTTGACGAAGAGATCGGCAATGACCGGGCCTGTGACTTCTAAATCGCGCGCCAGCGGGCCAGTGGAGTAAACCAGCACGTCATCGCGATTTTCCACCACCCGCTGGTCACGCGGCCCAGGCTTCATATGTTCGGCGTCGCAGCAGAGCGGGCCACCGATGGTGGGCACGGGATTGGCGGGATTGTAAAGGTAGCCGCCAGCAGGCTCGGACTTGGGCGTGGATGTAGACAGAGGGCCGTCACCACGGAGTGAGTTCTCCTTGCCCGCGGAGTGCAGAAAATATTTCGTAAGCTGCGCTTGAGGCGGCGGCCAGTCGTCTTCCTGGCGGTATTCGTTGGCGCCCATCACGAAGAGCTTGACAGGTTTGTCTGTGGCGAACTCGTTTCTGATCCCTTTACAGAGAAAATCGTACCAATCGAGAATAACGCTGGTGTAACCGTTTTCGGTGGCATGGGGGCCGAAGTCAACGTCTCCGATGCGGCGACCGAATCCGGCGTGGCCGCCGATCTCGATCAGCAGATGCTGCTGCGTGCGTGCTGCCTGGGTGGATCCGTGGGCTTTGGCACCCATATAGTTGCGCAGAGTGCCAGCACAGAAGATGTCATACCAAGCGCCGACCTGGAGCATGGGAACGGCAATCCTAGAAAAATTTTCCTCGATCGACACCTGCTTCCAGTAATCGTCATAATCGGGATGTGCCAGCCAGTCTTGATAATAGGGCGCGACAGCAGCAGTGAGCTGAGCGTCAGCGGGCAACTGGCCGAAATTGAAAACCGGATAGTTGGCGAGCGGGAGCGTAGGCACGCCGACGAGGGCATTTGTGTTTTGCTCGATGAGGCGTCGGAGCGTGTTCTCCGCCAGCTGAGACGTCCAGTTCTGATCGAACGATTGCTCGAACGCGCCCCCTTGGTACGTCCAGCCTTCATGGTAGTTGCTTGCCGTCACATGGGGAGCGATTGCCACCAGATGTGGGGGTTGCGCTATGGCAGCGAGCATCTGCGTCGCGCCCACATAAGAGCCACCCATCATGCCGACTCTGCCATCTGAAAAGGGAAGCGCGGCAGCCCATTCGACGGTATCGAAACCGTCGGCTTGCTCGTGCCTGAACGGATACCATTCACCCTCTGACCTGTGACGGCCACGTACATCCTGAATGATGACCACGTAGCCCCGCGGAACTATCTGGAAGACAGACGAGACAGCCCAGCTTACGCTCTTGTCGTAGGGCGTGCGCATAACGATGACGGGAAACTTATCCGAAGACTTAGGGCGATAGATGTCGGCGTAGAGCGTAGTACCGTCGCGCGTCTTCATCGGCACATCGTACTGAATGACCATGTCAATGGAAGCCGAGGGCGGCGCGGCGGCCTGTGCGCCAAGAGGCTGCGGCCAGCCGAGCGAAACTATCCCGAGGACGAATCCGAACGCCAATACAGAGAGCGAAGCTGCACGACTCTGTCTCATGCTTTAAGCCTGCGCGAGGTTGCCGAGAGAAGGCGCCGCATACGGCCGACGCAAGGGCAAAGTGCCCAGGTTAGCGCAGTCGTCTGGATCGCCAATGCCACTTGCTCCTCCCTGCTTTTCAATCAGGTGCCGAGTATACAGACACGACCGCACTGATGCGAGTTGTTGGAGGAACGTCGCGACCATCGGCCGCAACGGGCTACGAACAACTTCACTCAACAGATATTCGACACCTTGGGGCTTGTATCATGGGGACCACCTGACCAAACAAAAACCTATGGATTTTCGCTCCCGGTGATTTCGCGGCAGGGTTCAGCACACACGAGGGAATGCTGCAAAACCTGTGAATACATTTCTAGAAGCCCGGCTGACCGGGTTCATTGCCCTTTTGTCCGTGTCTCGATCGAATACAAAGAACGATGAGTGAGGATGAAGAGCTCGTGTCCGTCCTTGCCGCCAAACAGCAACTGCAAAGGTCGCTCCGGCACTTCGATAGTATTCAATCCGGTGGCCGGCAGGATCGTATACGAAAATTTGGCCCGCCGCGATATAGACATCCCCCTCTGTATCCGCGGCTACACTCTCTCCGCCCTGCTCTGCGAAAAGTTTCAAGGTTGATATCGTACCGTCGTCGCCCACCTGAGCCTGGTACGTCTTCTCCTCGGATTCATCGGATACGTAGAAAGCCTGGCCCGCAAGTACGGGCGCCATGCCGAATGCTCGCAGCACGTCATGAAGCTTGGAACCGTAGTAAAGTTCCCCAGTCACGAAGTCCTGGCCCGCTGGAATGAAGGTGGTGCGGTCGGGCGATATGAACTGATAAGGCTTCCGGACGGCCACCGACTCCGTAAAATTGTTTTCATTTCTCCAGTGGTTAACCGGCAGAATCGCGGTCAGGCCTGGACGCGGCGCGGTCGGCACCGGATCCAGCAAAGTCACATCGTCACCAGGCGAATCGGGTTTGAAGCTATATACTGTGCCGTTTCCCGCATAGGAAATGACCATGAGATCGCCAGCTTTATCAAAAGCGAGTTGGACGGGGTCCAGCGGACTATCGCGGATCTTATCGAGCTGACGGGAGGCAACCGACCAGCGGTAAATGGTTTGCCGTTTTGCATCCACGAAATAAAGATCGCCAGATGCGTCCACAGTTCCGCCGGAGATGCTGAAGAAACCGCCCGCAAGTTTTTCGACTTTCGCGCCCTGTGCCAGAACCGGAGAGGATTGCTTCGCTCGCGCTTGCGGCACATTCCCCGAAATGGTCAGCCAAGCAAATTCCCGCTGTCGCAGTTCGAGGTTGTGCGTAGTATCAAACAAGGCGTTGTCAAAAGACACCTTGCTGTCGCTGTAGCAGTGTACATTGCGAAAATGTATGTTCTTCGAATTTGTAACTCTGATCGCGTTGGGGAACGGTTGGTAGCTGCTGACTACGCGATACATATGCAGGTTTGCGATTGTGATATCACTCGAATCCTGAATCTCCAGCGGCAGCGCGAAACCACCTTCGCCCCTCTCCTCCTCGGTTTGAAGGGCGTAGATTCGCCAATTGGACACATGATGTAATACGACCTCGTTGCGCACATGGTGCTCGCTCGATAGCTGGTAGACTCTTCCCTCGGTCGAGGTCTTTGAGATGTAGAGTCCCGCTTGCGAAAAGGTGCTCCGGGGTCCAGATATTGACGAAGGTGCCGCCACCGTTGTCCGTGACCCACAGGCTCGGATATTGTCCATCCCAGCGTCGCTCCAGTTTGGCATCTGCGGTGTTGGTGTTGTTATAGATTTTGTCCCAGGTCGCGTTCGGATCGACCGTGCCGTGCCCACCGAGAAAACGCACATCATTCATCATCGAATTGCTGCCCGCCATCCATTTCGCAGCCACCGCGCGGGGATTGATGCCGTTGGTATAGAGCCCTATGCCAGTGACAATGTTCGTCCCGCCCGGCGGCGTTTCGAGAAGAGGTTTCGGGCTGCCGACACCCTGGAATGCGGGGGTCGAATCGGAAATAACAATCCGCGTGGTGCTCGGGTGCAGGCCAATCAATACGCTGTCGGGTCGCAGGGTTATTGAGTCGCTGACGCGGTAATGGCCAGACGGCACATAAATTGTGCGATGTTGCGCGATCGCTTTGCGGAGCGCCTCAGTATCGTCCGCAATTCCGTCACCATGCGCGCCAAGCGTGCGGATGTTGAACCATGTGTCCATCGGAGGGAGATTCAGAATGTCAGACCTTACCGGTTCGGGGAGGGCGTCTAGTGCTGTGGTCTCGTATACATCCTGAATCGCGGAGGGGGCAGCAATGCCCTCAAAGTGAAGCCCGTGGGAAAAGGTTTTGATCCGGTAGGCCTCTGCGGTGCCGGCAACCTGTTTTCCGCTCTCTCGATACCAGGCAAACACGGACACTTCATGGCAGACAATGTTCTCCATGTTAATCTCGGTCCGCGCGTTGTTTTCATTACTGATGATGACGGCGGGCCCGGTAATGTGTTCCATGCGGCCATCTTTCACCCAAAGCTCCTCGGCGTAGTGAGGGTCGATGGAAATCGCCGTGGGAACGTTCTTGAATTGTGGGCGAATCAGAGTCAGCCCTGCTTCGTGTTCACGGATCGCAGCCTCGCGCTGACCTTCGAAGTTGGGATCAATCACGGTGAATTGCCATCCTGGAGAAGGTTTCCGGGTCCAGATTCCGTACTGGCCGCCAAAGAAATGCACGTCCTCGGCGACGTTGCCACCGTCGTGAATTCCAGCCAGGCCCGAACCTATGTGAAAGTCAATGTGCGCCAAAAAGCAATGCTGGGCATAGTGGGCGCGCACGCCAACGGTGCCCGGATTTCCGTCCTGAATCTCAAAATCAATGTTGGTGAGCGCCGAGTAGAACGTGCCCGGGCTCGCATCCTCTGGGACATTGTCGTCGTGGGACGTCGGGCGCTGGTGTAACTTGCGTGTGTACCCAGGACGACCACCCGCAAAGAAAACCATGTAAGCGGGCCCCTTTTGAAAGCCTGTGGTGTTTGGACCCAGCACAAATGCGGGCCGAGTGCTGCCATAACCAATCACTCGGATGCCTGGCCAAATATAGATTGTTTTGGTCAGACGATAACGTCCTGAAGGAACAAAAACGATGCCTTGGCCTTGTGTTTCCTGAACTCTGTTAATAGCCTGCTGTATGGAATTGGTGTCATCCGCGATGCCGTCCCCGCGAAACGAGAACTGCTCCCGCGTCAGATAAACGGCTTTGGCATCGTCCGGGCGAGATGGATAGTAAGAGGATGCACCAAGCGGAAGAACCGCCGTCAGAAGAACCACTGCTGCGGTAATCGTCTTCAACATTGCAAAAGATCCGCACTCTGGAGCTTCGTGAGAATTGGGGAGCACGAGTGCTTCATCCGTATCGCTAAAGCGCTGCCTGGCGTCGCCATCGGTTCTACCTAGGCGGGTTCGCAGGGCACAGCTTTTTGTACAAATAGCTGTCTCCGTTCGAGCGACTACACTCTTTCCGGTCGTCCTCTTTTAATATAATTGCCGGCGCGAATGGCCCGAGCTCAAAGAGTCGGTATTCTCCCGTACGCTGTAACTGGCTTGGTTACACGATCCTGAGGAGCCCGGAAGGCGAGCATTGTTGCTGAATATTTTCATTTGGGGGGCAGACAATCTCAATACTTCGTCTCGGTTCCACCATTACCCAGGCTAGGGACACTAGAAATCTTTATTTCTAGCGGCCAATCCGGTCCCCATCAACCGGCTGGTCTGGAGACGGCTGTACAAGCTGGCCGAATCGAGATTGGGCTGTTTTTCTCCCAAGCCCGCGTATAGCAACGCAATGGCGTAAGCTGGAATGTACCGTCGTCCGGAACGCGACTGCAGAAGGGCGAGCATTCTGCGCGCAGCCCTTATATTTCCAGTGTTTCACATTGGGATCAATGGCTTCTTGACCCGCGCCCTGGATTTGAGCCAGTCCTGCAGAATACTGAGATCTACAGGAGGAATGCGGACAAATTCGCAACCGGCAGCACCGTGTTGCCGGGTCCAGAGGACCCGCGCCTGAATGTAGATTTCTCTCTTTGCCCCAGGCAACAGGAGCCGGAAGGCTAAGACCTGTCCGATGGTGACCTCCTGCTTAACACTGAGCCCGATTCCGCCGTCGCCGATATTCGTCACAGTCAGCGCAATACTCCGATTGTTGTCGTCCGTTGCGCGGACAGAGAGCATGAGGGCGTACCGCGCATGCAGACGATGGTCCATCAGCATTCTCGAGTAAGCAATTTTCAATGATTTCGTCCCGGACTCAGTGGTGATGGGTTTGCGGAGAGTAACATGGGCGCCTCGTATATCAGAATCCAGGGCAGAAATCGCTACGATAGTCGGTTTGTGCTTCATACCGGACTTCCAGATGTCCTGCAACAGATCCGAAGAAGCGTCGCCCTCCCAGTCAATCACGAGCAGGTCAGTGCTCCCTTCGGCCAACATGCCAAGGGCATGGGAAGAGCTCAAGCAGAGATTTGTACAAACCGACAAATCTCGCAGCAGGCCATCCATAGCAGAAAACACCGCCGGATCACGGCAAATGAACAAGCACTCAAAGGCCATATCAGGTGTCATGTGAGTCTTCAGGTAAGGGAGCGAGTTTGTCGTCGGGCGCCCCCCCAAACGTTCTCCTCACGGGAGTCCTAGGGGCTGGTACAGTTCGATGTTGATCTTTCAGCACATGCTGTCGGCCTGCCGTCTTCAATCTGCTACCGTTCCTTTGGCACAGACTGCCCAAGACGATTACCGGTACTTGGGCAGTTCGTGGTTCCTCACTCAAGGCTTGGGGGAGTCTCTGGTTCTTCAAGTTTCGGTAGCAATGTCGTCAAGCTACTCCGAACTCGATTCAGAGACTGGTCAGTATTGACCGCGCGGCAGCGAGTGGTTACACAAGCTAACGTTCTATGTCTTTTGGTTCGGGATGTAGCGACAAGCAGGGAATACGATGAAACAGTGAGGTATCATACAACTGAACCGATGACTGGCGGCACCGCATTCAAATTCGGTTTCTCGAAGCATAGCGTCAACGCAGTGGATTTCAACAGCACGAATGGCAACCGCCGCACTCAAGCGGCAGCAATAATAAACCAGCATGCTACGGCATTGCATTTCTCTTGTCTGCAGCCCGTCAGCCGCCGAAGCGGAAGATCATGAAACAGGGAGATTTCGTAAAGGTCATTGGAAGAGACGGATTTTACGTATTCCTGGAAGAAGTGCAAGGAACGGCAACCCTTCGAGTAGGTGGTGCGAAAAGTCCAAACACACCCACCTTGGCCATTCCGATAAATCGGGTGGTGTCTCTGGAAAAAACAGAACAGGCCCGTCGGCTGAGCCCAGGCGGATAAGCTCGAATGGATTCCTGTTTGGTGCTGATGAAATCCGAAAGAGCAAAATTGACCGTCTCTCAAATCGGCGATTTCGAAGAATACTGGGGATGAGACCCGCGAAACGCACGTTGGGATACATTTTGTCCGTCCCTGGTGCCAGGTGCGAAGCTAAACCAAGACAAAACTGCACGCTTAGCCAGAGTTCCACGGCCCCAATTACCGGCAGGTTTCGTGACCAGAATAAAAGGATTTCGATTCGCGCGAGCACTTGGTATCGTGCGTTACGCTGGTCGGGAACCCGACATAGACTCGAGCATTGCAGAAATCCTCATACCGCCGAATCGACGGTACTAGCCGACTTCGTGCCTCAGCGCCGTAAGTGCTTCCTCCGCGGTCTTATAGCTTGTTTGGTTTTCAACCATCTCCTCACATCGTTTTGCTCTTCTGCTGAAGTGCCAGTCTGAGTGTGTTTCTGTACCATGATTCACGATCCGGGCTTCTTGGCCTTCAGGGAGACCAGCGACCGTCTGTGTGAAAGCATGCCTTCCGCGTCCTGTTACCAGGCTGCTACCTTCCCTCAGGCTCAGGTTCGTTTTCATGATAATAAGAGTTTGCACCTAATACTTTCGCCGATTCAAGGCTCCCAAGAGCCAAATAAACAGGGGAGTGTTTTCAAGGGATCGCATCAGAGTAAAGAGTTGATCCGCAACTCGTGTAGGCGATGTTCAACAAAGTCTGCGGGTTGAGTATACCTTTACTGGATTGGGAGTGGAGTGTCTGAGCTATAAAGCTCACATCAGTCTCCGAACGCGCGCACTTTCGTAATTATGTGCTCCCTCATTCCATCGGTACTGTTTAGAGTAGGTGGAAAAACCTCGGGGACGCGGGGCTCTTCCAACAAGCTTCTACTCGTTTGGGAGGGTTTGCTGTGCAGAATAACACGCGGCCATCTAGAGCTGCGCTATCGATTGGAATCGCGGTCGCATTGCTGTGTACACTTGGCTGCGGTGTTAGGAGCACGCCACAGAACAATTATCTTTACGTGGGACAGGTCTTCGTGCCCCCTGTGAGCCGGGTCCGAATAGGCTCTGTAGCCCAGTTTCGAGTGGAAACCGACGGAACCCTCACAGCGCTTAACCCATCGACTACGGTCCAGAGCGTCATCCCCTTCTTTG
This sequence comes from Acidobacteriota bacterium, assembly GCA_003225005.1. Lineage (GTDB taxonomy): Bacteria > Acidobacteriota > Terriglobia > Terriglobales > Acidobacteriaceae > Sulfotelmatobacter. The sequence continues at coordinate 36,542 of QIAN01000088.1, forward strand.
CCGCTGCAGTTGCTCCCTCGAGACAGCACCTTTTCATTCTCAACGGGCCAATCAGCGAGTTTGGGATCGGCAGCGATGGAACACTCACACCGAATGCAGCTCCAGGCGCCACCGGCAGCTCGGTCGCCTTTACACCCAACGGGGAAGTTGCCGTCATTGCGAATCCGACGAGTGCCACGCTGGGTTCATACACGCTGAGCTCCTCGGGAGTGTTGACTCCGGTCAACAGCGTGGCGACGGGCAGCGTTCCCCAATACGTAGTTGTTGATGGATGGGGAAAGTTCGCTTATGTCACCAGTTGGAAAGATCACACAGTTTCGGAGTACACGATTTCCGCGAGCGGCATACTTGCGCCCAACGGTTCCATTCCGACCGGCGGAGACAATCCGCGTGCCCTCGTAGTTTCCCCTAAAGGGTTTCTCTACTGTGCGAACGTTACGTCGCGCTCGGTCACGGAGTTTTCGATCGATGCATCTACCGGAGCGCTCACTCTGGTTAACAACTATCCGCTATGGGTAGAGCCACAGCCTGGCCCGTTGTGGATCAGCTTCGATCCCACTGGAACCTATGCTTACGTTGGCAATCTCGCCGAAATAGCACAATTTATGGTGGATGGGCCCACCGGCGCCCTCACCCGCAACGGCACGATGAGCCTCCCTAATGGCGCTCTCGGGGGAGGGGTTGATTCGTCTGGGAGGTTTGTCTTCACAGCGGGGGTAGATGGCACGGTTTCCCAGTTCATCATCAGCAACAAGGGGAAGCTCATTCCGAACGGCTGGCTCTCACTGGGAGAGAACATGGTCGGAGAGACTCTCGCCTTCGCGCAGAGATAGATTTCTCCGCAATGGGGTCCACGCTCTGCCCGCCGGCCCGCACTCCCACAATTGTTAGCCTCGTCGCGATGGGGGCAGCAGTCCTTTCGCACAGCCGAGGTATCCGCCCGGAATTCGTCTTGCTTAGACAAGAGCCGTTCGGAGCGGACATGATTGGGCGGCAAAGGGATCAGGGATCATGGAAGGACTCCAGCCTGACGCATCCCGACGGGCCACGGGTGTTCTTGAATCGTGAGCCTCATGTGTACGTGACATGGTCAAGAGGAACAGTGGCGAAGCGTGGGGAGGATGTAACAGAGGATGTAACAATGGTATAAGGCTGCTGTGCCACCGGAGGCACAAACGACCGCGTGGGTTGCATAGTTCCCGCACGTCTCTTCCGGGAAACACAATTACAAACTGTGACATATTCAGTGACTGTTCAAAACGGCTCAGTTCGTGAAGTAAAACGTTCTATGCCTTTTGGTTCAGGACGGTACCGACAGAACGGACTAGGATGGCAGAGTGAGATGCTACACGACCAAAGCGATGAAGGGCCGTACCTTATTCAAGTGTACGCGTTGTGAGCACAGCGTTACCACGCGCTCGTTCCAGACCACAAATGGCAACCTTCGCACCCAAGCGGCCATGGCACTCAACCAACACGCCGCTGTTGCTCATTGCCGACCGGTGCCATTTCCAGCCCGCCCCGGTCCCGTGGCGCGACTGGCATTGTTAACAGAAAAATTCGCAATGTTTTCGAACGAAACCTGAAATAGTGGACCGGTCGTGTGTGGGGTCGGGTGTTACGTTGGAACCGGCTAAGCGCATTTCATGCTGCGAGTTGCATTGAGGGACAAAGCGGAGTCGAGAAGGCCATGTGACACTTGCTCCGGCGCGAACCTTACAACTGTCCCATTCGGATACTCCTGCACCATGATGTCAGTTTCGCTGACTCCGACCCGCATCTGAAATTCCACGATACGTGGTATTCCAAATTGTCCCGGTGGCAGTGGGCAGCTGCGCAGTCTTCCCTTGGTAAGGTCTACTTCAATCATGAATAGCGGTGCTATCTCGTTTTCCCGGCGAACCTGAATCATCGTTGGGCCATGGTCTACGATCAACTGCTTTCCCATAGCGTTGAGTTGGAGGACATCGCTGTCGATAGCAACGAGAATTCGGTCCCACATGGCCACCATTTGATATCGTAACGTTTCCTTGTTCGCACACACGTAGTTGGCGATTGTTCTTGCACGGTCAGCTTGCTGTCTCTGGCGTTCGTCTGTGATCCACGTCATATACGTTTGTTATCCCCAGCGGGGTCCCCGCTAGTCTCCATATTCACCAAGCTAGTCAGGATTCAAGACCGAGTCTGAGCAATATGGCACGATAAAAGGCCATTGCGTTGACGACTGATTTCTCGACGTTTGGAAGATCGAATCAAGGAACTTTGCGTGAAGGCGACCTCAACCCCGATTCTCCCGAATTCAACGAAGTTCTTAAACAGCTCAAAGACGCCCTCCGCAACATACCGACCGACTGGGAGACACGGTCGCCTGGAATCAGGCCCGCATCGAGCGGCGCTCACGAAAATAATCGGCAACACATTCGTTCGTCTACGTTCGGGCTATCACTCTGTCTCGAATCGAACAAAATGCTGCGACTGGATGTCGTATGAAGTTTGCCCTGTGCTTCGACCAATCCAGCTGCAACAACTCAAGAGGGCGGATAGCCGCTAAGCCACCAGCGTCACTGCCTCCGGGCGGGTGTGTCGCATGGCGCTGACGACAGTGAAACCATCACCGGCGTGCGGCATGTGCAGGTCGGAAAGCAGTAGGTCAACGTTCTCCGTAGCAATGCGACTGAGGGCTTCGCGCACGGTCGCGACCACCTCAAAGTCGTCACTACTGAGCCTACTGTATAAAACCGACCAGACAGAATTGTCGGTGGCGCGGAGAATGGAGGAACCATGAGGCTTCCCAATGAGCGAGATGAGTCGCGAGCCGCCGAATAAGAATCAGCCACGTCCTGAGACGTTCAGGGAACTGATTCGTGCGATGGACCAAGCATTGAAGGCTAGAGCAAGGCACCTTGACAATCTGGAAATCGAATTTCAAACCAGCGTTGTTTATAGCGATCATCGCTGGTAACCCACCGCCCCACACCGCCAATGAGGACTTCGGGTTAGACCTGCCAAAGTAAGGCCCTTTTCTGAGGAGTTTCCCTTTTTTCCGCTCCTCGGCCAATTTCTCATCCTTCCAGTCACCAACATTTGCAAAACTTCCTTTTCCGGCTAGGAGGGCCGCTCGATCGGTCAAACGAGTACTCGGAAGTCTCCGAGAGGACACTGCGTCGGTGGTCAGCGCAAGACTCTGCAGCTTGCCCTGATGCGCCATCGCCTTCGTGAGGCACCCGCTATTTGGGACTGCCTGCGAAAGAATTCTGTTGGAACGAAATCTCAAGATACCTGACTGGCCGCAGCGCTGCGTCCGTTGACCGGAGACCACAAAAGGGAAGTGACACTGCCTTTAGACTCTCGAACGGTTCGCGGTTTATGCCGGCTGCTTTCGCCAACGGCTGAAGTGCCGGGTTTAACTGAGGTGGCGGGCCATCTCTACGCAGACCTAACGAGAGGATCCGGAAATGCATTCCCGCTCCCGGCGTAGTTAACAGGTGACCCCGCCTTTAATCCGCGGACGAGCCGAACTAAGTCACCACCGACGGCGTTGATTAACGTAGCCAGTACCCAATTCGGTAATAGCAACCCGTGGGAAGCATGACTATAAAGGGTGCTAGAGCACTACTAAGTCAGATCGGGATCAGGGGTTGGGGGTTATTCAGTTATGCGGCTTCCTCCACCGGAAAGCGAAGTTGCAAGGCTCCAAGTTCTTGACCGATATCAGATCTTAGGCACTCCTCCCGAAGAAGCGTTCGACGACATCGCCCGTTTGGCGGCATACGTCTGTGGGACGCCCATCGCTCTGATCAGCTTCATTGACCAAGACTGTCAGTGGTTCAAGTCAAAGGTCGGGTGGGACGTCGACGAGATCCCTCGGAATGTTTCCCTTTGCGCTCATACCATCCTCCAGTCGGAGGTCGTGGTCGTTTCCGATACGCTGGCCGATGAGGCGACGAAAACCAGCCCTCTCGCCACGCACGGCGGTTTGCGGTTTTACGCCGGAGTTCCACTGCTCACGCCAGAGAGGTATGCCCTAGGGACACTTTGCGTTATGGATTCCGTTCCGCGTGATTTAAGCGGAGAGCAAAGGCAGGCGTTGCTGCGATTAGCCTCGCAGGTAATGAGCATACTCGATTTACGCCGAATATCAGGGCAGAAAGTCGCACCGCAGAACGACTTCACCGGGGGCCTGGAGTCCAAACCCGCCGGGAGCGCGCTGTCTGAGTCAGACATTTATCGCGCAGTCAGCCAAGCAGCGTCGGACGCCATCATCGTTATTGACGAGCAGAGCACGATCTTGTTCGCTAACCGCTCAATCGAGAGGATTCTTGGATACCGTGCGGAGGAGCTTGTGGGGCAGCAATTGACTGTGTTCATGCCCGACCCTCTACAGCGGGTCCGCAGGCAAGCGATGCGGGAGTCTCTGGAAACCGGAGAAAAACATATTTCTTGGCAACAAGTGGTTCCCGCGATTCACAAGAGCGGCCAAGCAGTTGGTCTGGAGGTTTCGTTTGGCGAGTTTGTCGCCGGTGGAAAGCGCCTCTTTACGGGTATCTGTCGCGATGTCACGGAGCGTAAAAGAATTGAAGATGAGCGGTTCCAGCTGGCCGCCATCGTGGAATCCTCAGAGGATGCTGTCATCGGGAAAAATCTGGATGGCATTATTACGACCTGGAACACCGGTGCGAAGCGGATCTACGGGTACCGCGCAGAGGAAATTCTAGGCAAGCATATTTCCATTCTGACACCGCCGGAACGACCCAATGAGCTTCCGCAGACCGTGGAGAAGCTCAGACGGGGTGAGCGAGCCGAACTCTACGAGACAGTCCGCATCACCAAGGATGGAAGGCGTATCCATGTTTCGCTGACTGTGTCGCCCATCCGGGACAACGCCGGAAGGATCACTGGCGTTTCGTCTGTGGATCGCGACATCACGGATCGCAAGCTGGTGGAGATGAAACTACAAGAACAGGAAAAAGCCCTGCGTTCTTCCGAACAACGCTACCGCTCACTTTTCGAGGGAATGGTTCATGGCATCTATCGGCTCGGGCGGGAGGGCGAATTCCAGGAAGTAAACCCGGCCTTGGTGGCGATGCTAGGTTATAACTCTGCGGGTGACGTGCTGAAGCTGAACCCCGCAACTGAGCTCTACCTAGATCCGCAAGAGAAACCTCGTTTGCTCCAGAAATGGCTAGAGGAAACGAAAATTGAAGACGAGGTGAAGTGGCGTAGACGGGATGGGACCATCATTACCGTTCGCCTAAATGGTCGAACTTTGACCGATGAAGGGGGCGCGGTTCATGGGTTCGAATTTATCGCCGAGGATGTCACTGAGCGACGATCCTTGGAGCAAGAGTTGCGGCAAGTACAGAAGATAGAAGCTGTGGACCAGCTTGCCGGCGGGATCGCCCATGAATTCAACAATTATCTTGGCGTTATCCTAGGATACAGCGAGATCTTGGTCGAAGAAGCTGGGACGAACCAGAGTCTGCGCCGGTCAGTCGCCGAGATCAAGGCGGCCACGCACCGAGCTGCTTCGCTGAGTCGCTCGCTGCTCGCCTTTAGCCGAAAGCAAGTCTTGGAACCCACGATCCTTGACCTCAATCACGCAATATTGGAAGCGCATAAGTTGCTGCATCGTCTGGTTCCTGCCAACATCGAAATTGTCCCGCTATTGGATCCTGCCTTGGGGCGGGTCAAGGCGGATCCGGGCCAGATCCAACAGATTCTGATCAACTTGGTGATAAATGCCCGAGATGCTATGCCACTGGGCGGTAAGATTACCATCGAGACCACAAACAGGGAACTTGACGAGTTCTACTGTAATCAGCACCCCGGTATTCGGCCCGGTACCCACGTCCGGCTGACAGTTCGCGATTCAGGCTGCGGCATGGACAGGGAGACGCTGGGCCACATCTTCGAGCCCTTCTTCACGACTAAAGAGCAAGGTAAAGGTACGGGCCTTGGCCTCTCGACCATTTATGGCATCGTGAAGCAGAGCGGCGGCCGCATCGACGTAGACAGTTCGTTGGGTGCAGGCTCGGTTTTCCGCATCTACCTGCCACGCGCGCACGGGCAGGTGGCGCACTCTGAACCCACTGTGATGCCGGCCGAAAAGCCGCGAGCATACGGGACGATCTTGGTCGTCGAGGACGAAATGGCACTGCGCAGGCTGATTCGCTTATCTCTTGAGAGATGCGGCTATAAAGTACTGACCGCAAAGGACGGGACAGAAGCCATAGAAATCTGTCAGCGGAATCCTGGCCAGATCCACCTGGTGCTGAGTGACATCATGATGCCGCACGTGAATGGCTTGCAACTGAGAGAGCGAGCTGCGACACTTTGCCCCGAAGCGAAATTCCTCTTTATGTCTGGCTACTCGGAAGAAATCATCCTCCCCGGAAATCTCTCGGCGCACGGTTGTGCCTTTCTGGAGAAGCCGTTCCGGCCCGATGAACTCGCGCGGAAGGTACACGACCTGCTGACGGGACCAGCGGCGGCCTAACTGAAGGTCCGCAGCTCAGTGGTATCTGATACATAATGCGCCCGACAGCTCCTTTGGAAACTTGCAACGATGGCATATTTGGTGACTGTTCAGAATTGAACAGGGTTTGAGGTAAATTGCGTGGGTAAAACGGACAATCTTGGGATAGTAAGCCTGCGAACGCTTTCATTCTGACAAGTGTCCCCGCAATTAGATCTTCTTCGTATCGAATATTGCCGCACGCTACAACACTCTGAAACTGGCGCCGAAATGGTAGCGCAGCCCTCAACTGGCCTGGTTCTCGGAGAAGGGTGTTTTCAGCGGTTTCTCGGCTTCGGTCTTCTTCGCCAAGGGGATGTTCTCCCACCAGGTATAAGATTGGGCACCGATCACGAAGCAGGGAACGAGCATAAGACCCCTGAGTATCGCAAGCGTAGAAAGAGTTCTCCCTATTGCCACTCGTTCTCTACCTCCTAGATCCAAGCTCCTCGTAACTCTGTACGGTCTTGTGAAGCGCCGAATCCGCATCTTGGTCGCAATTCGTCCCTGCCAGTCACCGGACTCTCTTGATCGCCCTGTGCGAAGGAGACTGTACTTCTTTGGAAATTCACGGTTCATTGCCGTTGCAGGCGGCGAATAGCTGAACCCATTGCGAAATTGACAAATGTTGAACTGATCTTTTTTGTACAGATACTTTAGGCGGCGAGTGTTATGAGTGGAGTAGGACGCCAAGTCCAATACGAGGAAAACGCATCTATGGGGCGTGGAAAACCCCTTGAATCGACAGTCCAAAGTTGCTTGGATGGCATGGGCATTTCCCTGCTCAGTGAGTGGGATGTATTAGCTTTTGTGTACCGCCACGGAGCAAGTCTCGCCAGCAGCGACCAGATCGCGCACCTTATAGGCTATGAAAGCACAGTAGTTAAGGCTGCGCTCGACCGACTCGAAAGCGAGAAGCTCATCGAACGCTCGCGGCCCTCTGAGGAAGTGCGTTTTTATCGAATCTTCGCCTCGAGCGATGCTGGGCGTCAGCGTCGCCTTCAGCAAATCGTCAGCCTAGCGGAAACTCGCGTCGGTCGGCTGCTGCTGGCAAAACGACTGAAGCCCGACGGGTCGAATCGGGACGAGAAGAACAATCGAATAAGCTAACCATCGAATAAGCAGAAGGGAAGGGTTATGTCTAAAGACGGCTTGATCAAGACTGGCATCACAGGGCTCGATGACATCCTACTGGGCGGAATTCCGAGGACCAATGTGGTCTTGCTGCAGGGCGTAACCGGAAGCGGGAAAACTCTGATGGGCCTGGAGGTTATCTACCATGGGATCGTGCAATATAACGAGCCAGGGATAATCGTGGTATTTGAGACAAACCCGAACAAACTAGTCCGAGACGCAGCCGCCTTTGGCTGGAATCTGGAGGAGCTGCAGGAACAGAAGAAGCTGCAAATCGTATTTACCACTCCGCAGGTGTTCCGTCATGAATTGCGGTCGACGGACAGCTTGCTACTCGAAACCGCGAACGAGATCGGTGCCCAGCGGATCTTCGTAGACGGCATTGGGTTGTTAAACCGTGACCTAGGCGGCAATGCCCCCGAGCGCGCCGGGTTCCGTGAGATGTTACAGCAACTGTTCGAGTCGTTGGACCGGGAGAATCTGACTGCCATTATGTCACTCGAGGTTGGCAGCGCACCCAATTCGATGGCCACTGTGGAGATGACTGATTTTCTTGCCGATACAGTCATACAGTTGGGCCGCAATCGGAAGGGTCGGCGCATCCAGCGCAGCTTGGAGGTCTTGAAGAGCCGGGGCCAAGATTATGAGACCGGAGAGCACACAATGCATATCACGGAGGGACAAGGCGTGCAGATCTTCCGTCGCGTTCAGGCGCCTTCCCGCGCTGGTTCGAAGCAGCCCACGTCCAGCACCATGCGGTCGGTCATCGGGGTTGACGCTGTCGACACTCTCATCGGCGGTGGCATTTTTGATGGGTCCACCACGATGGTGGTTGGGATTTCGGGGGTGGGAAAGACAGTGCTGGGCACGCAGATTCTACGGGAAGGAGTGCTGAAACAAAAGACCAAGGGCTTGCTCGTTTCCTTGGATGAGCATCCAGCGCAAATCATCCGTAATGCTCAGACTCTGGGGCTGAATCTGGAAGAGCAGGTTGCCGACGGAACCATCCAGATCCTGTTCGAGAGTCCGCAAGAGTTAGACGTCGATGCACACTATGCTCGCATCATCAAGCTTATCGAGGAGCACGACATAAAGCGGATGGTGATTGATGGGATGACAAGTTATAGCACTGCAATTGGAGAACTCGCCGTGTACCGCGATTTCGTTCATGCCATAGTGGCCTACAGCAAGCAGCGTTTGATGACGAGCTTCTTTAATTATGAGAACCCAGAGTTCCTCGGGGTCTCGTCCTATATGCCGGATTTTCCGCTCAGCTCCATCGTGGATAACCTCATCCTGATGAGCCTGGTGGAAATCAACAACTCGCTTCACCGCTGCATTTCGGTGGTCAAATCGCGGGGCAGCAAACACTCATTCGATACTCGCGAGTTTGTAATCGGCCAAGGGGGAATTTCTCTGGTACCCCTGGAACGGAATCTGCTCCCCCCCGTGCCGCTACAGGCTTACTCCAGTCTCTTGAGCCGGGCCCCCACAAGATTCTCTGGCTCTAAGCGAATAAACGGTGCTGCCGCAGTACAGGACAAAGAATGACCTCAGAACCGTCAGGACGAGTTGACGCCAGCGAGTATCCGCCTGCGGCGGGTCCAATACCCTTCCGCCGGATGGAGAAAAATTGGGGTGTGGACCTCTCGCCCGGATTGCGGGCCGATTTGCTGGATTTCACCGCTTGGGGCGAGATTCTGACGATGTATGGCCGCACCATGAAGGTGGCAGTCGCATTAACCAACTCCCAAGGCCAGATATTGGGAAAATGTCACAATGAGCAGCCCGTCTGGAAGCTAGTCCGTGACGCCTCACCTGGTTGGGCTGCCGGATGTCCCTTCTGCATAACAACGGGTTTGCCTTGCACTGCGGTTGCGGACGCATTGCAAACAGGCGTGACAGTGATGGTGCGTGACCAAGCTGGCCTCACCCATGTCGCAGTTCCGCTCTCCTTGGGCGAGCAGCCTTTGGGTGCCATTATTGCGGGGCAGGTGTTCGATCGATATCCCGAATCACTATTGTTGCGGCGCGTGGCAAAGGAGTTTGGTGTTTCGGCGCAGCGACTTTGGGATTTGGCGAGCAGACAGCGTCCTGTAAGCCAGGGGATACTCCAGACATCCGGCGATTTGCTGCGTTCGCTGGGTGATGCATTTCTCCGGCAACGCTACAGCTCGATCCTCGAGGAGCAGCTGGCTGAGACAAACGGACGCTTTCGATTGCTGGTCGAGGAAGTTAGGGACTACGCCCTTTTCACAATGGATCCAACTGGGCGCGTGACCAGTTGGAATGGCGGAGCGGAGCGCATGTTGGGTTACCTTGAGGCCGAGATCGTGGGCCAGAATTTCTCGTGCTTCTTTAGCCCAGATGATATTCAGAATCTCGTGCCCGAGAAACAGTTACGCAAGGCTCTCGAAGCAGGTGAGGCGAAAGATGAGGGATGGCGCGTCCGCGAGAACCGCGAGCAGTTCTGGGCCGATGTCAGCATCACAGCATTATTGGAACATGTAGGTCCGTTTGGCGGCTTTGCCATCGTCATGCAGGACGTGACCGACCGGAAGAGGATCGCGATCGTACTGGAAGAGGCCCGGCAGGAGCGCACACGCCTTCAAGAGAAATTTCTTTCGCACGTCTCCCACGAGCTCCGTACTCCGCTGACGGCAATCTACTTTTTCGTGACCAATGTATTGGATGGAGTACTTGGTGATCTCACTCCCGAACAGCGTGAGCACCTGACGTTCGCACTAGACAATGTCAACCAACTGAAGGATATGGTCAGCGATCTCCTCGACATAACCCGTGTCGAAACGCATAAACTCATCGTAGAGCCCCGGCAAGCAAGTCCAGTCAAACTAATTGCCGAGGCGATCAGCACATGCGGCACAAATGCGGCGACGAAGAACATCAGTCTGCGTTTCCAGGCGGCGCCGGATCTTCCCTTGGTTTGGGCCGACCCCGTCCGAGTGCGTCAAATTCTCATCAATCTGATCGATAACGGAATCAAGTTTACGCCCGAAAGTGGAACCCTTACCGTGGCGTGCAGGCCCTTCGCGGAAGACGACGGCTTTGTGTGCCTATCGGTGTCCGATACGGGATGTGGGATCAGTCCGGCAAACCGCGAGATCATCTTTGACCGTCTGGCCCAGATAAAGAGTGGTTCCGGAGCAAGTCGCAGTGGTCTGGGTCTGGGGCTGTTCATTGCAAGGGAGCTGGTGTCAGGGCACGGCGGTCGAATCTGGGTGGAAAGCCAACAGGGACATGGCAGCACCTTTTACTTTACCCTGCCAGTATTCTCACTGGCCAAACTGTGTAGCCCCATCTTCACCGTGCCAAACTTGGAGGCGGGTTCTGTAACCCTCATTACGGTAGACGTGGTCCCGGTCGAGGGAACCGTTCACGCGGATATCGCGCTGGAGATACGGAGGGTCTTGGAGCGCTGCATTCATCCTGGTCAGGATGTGCTCTTGCCGTCAATGAGTGGCGCAGAGCCGGTACAGACTTTTTTTATTGTCGCATGCACCGATCCCCGTGGATTTGAGGTTATCGCAAACCGCATAGGCAGGGAGCTGCGAACCTTCGACAAGGATTCAAGACTTAAGCCGGTAATTTCCTCAACGACGTTGCTCGTGACACCCGACCGGTCCAGGGAAGAACAGATCGGCGAAGTCACGGCAGGAATCGAACGAGTGGTTCAAGCGCACCCCATGGCCAAGGAGAGACTCCAATGACTGGAAAGAAAATTCTGATCGTCGACGACGATCCACATCTTCTGCTGGGCTTGACTGCCAAATTGAAAGCCAACGGCTATGAGGTAACGTGCGCTACGGATGCCCTGTCCGCGATAACAGTGGCGCGCAAGGAGGCGCCAGACCTGGTCATCCTCGATCTCGGACTGCCGGCAGGTGATGGTTTCCTAGTCCTTGAACGAATGAGACGCCTGGCAGATCTTGTGGCAACTCCAGTCATCGTGCTCAGCGCCCGAGATCCGACTGACAATAAGAAACGTGCGCTGGACGCCGGGGCGGTAGCCTTCTTCCAGAAACCTCCCGATAGTCATGAATTCCTGAGCGAAATTCGGCAAGCGTTGGGAGAAGAAATGGCACTGTCGTCGTTTCTTAAAACCTGAATCTTGCAGGGGCCGACGGGTTGTAACCTCTGTGGTGGCCGAAGCGATGCGCACAGGCTGGCCTGAGGGCGTGCCTCTTACCCATGAAGTTCCGTTTTCCCGGCAGCGCGCTGGGGGCCTCTTTGGCTTGCGTAGTCTTCTTCATCTCGTTGGGGCGAGGAAAGCCTTGGGATCAAAGAAGTCCGGTTCCTTCGAGGCTACATTACCCCTCCTTGCGGAGGACGTAGGCTTGTGCGCCTGCAGGGTAGAACGGTAGAACGCTGAGAGCAAATCCCACGTCGTTACGAAATCAGACCAGAATTCGTTACTCGTGAGAAGAAGGCACACGAAGCACATCCAGGAAAACCACCGCGAAAGGGCCTATGCACCTGTAGCTGTGCACTTTTGAACAGACGGAGCTGAGGGACTTCCGCTACCCTTGAGGAAAGCCTAAAGTACAACATGAGGACGGCGATGCTATCCGTGATTCGTTTCAGGGGCTAAGGAGTTCCTTTTGAAGCCAATCGAAATCGATTCGCTCCGGGACGTTATCCGGAAAGAAATCGCCAACCCCGTACCGCACAGGCCGCTTCCCACCGAAAGCGTGGCCTCCATCCTGGAGCATGACTTCGATGCGACGATTCAGTACTGGATGGGACTGGTCGAGGACGACCAGGAGCTGACCTGCATCCCACTAAGCTTTGAGGAACGCTCCGGGCATCTTCCCCATCTCCTCGCTGACTTGATTTACCGCTTGCGCCTCCCCCCAAATTCGAAAGCCAACATCTCCCTCCTCGCGCGTCAGCATGGAGATCACCGACGAAAGCAAGGCTACACCGCTGCTATGGTGGTAGAGGAGTCGCGAATCTTAGAAGTCAGTATCTTCAATACTTTACAAAACAATCAGCCTAGAGTGGATTTCAGCCAAGTGCTGCTAGATATTATGACCATCGCGGACGAAGTGGACTCGCAGTTAGAGCAGGCCATGCACAGCTTCGAAGCCTGGCCTGGGTCCGCTGGGTCAGCTGCCTAGACGACCGACCAACATCTTCCATTCCCGATGAAGTTTGTTGCCCCGCCGCATAGAGGTGGAAGATCGCCATTTCGCTCCTTCTCCCGAGCTTTTCGGTTGCGTCACCAAAGTTTACTCGTGCGTATTCCGGGGCATGTGAATACCGATTCCGGGGCGATGTGAATAATCCGAACCGCGATTGAAAGAGGCGGGTTGGAACCGGGGTTGATATTGACGTTTCTGGATCGGGCTTTCTGAGTAGGAGCGGAAAGCGGTGCTGGACAACCAATGGGAATTTCTCCTCTGGCTAGAGGAGATTTGCTGTTCGAATCTGGACTGCCGGCGAGCGAGAATGTTCCCCGCTCTAAGGTCGCGCACCTATTGCCCAGAGCCCGGACGTGTAAAGTGACTACAATGTTGAAGTGAGATATCACACAACCAAACCGATCAATGGCGGCCTTTTCTGCAAGTGCAGCGTCAACACACTGGATTTCAACAGTACGAATGGCAACCGCCGCATCCAGGCGGCAGCAGTTATTCACCACCACACGGCGGTGTTGCATTTCTCTTGTCTGCAGCCCGTCGGCGGCCGAAATGGAAGATGGTGAAACAGGGAGATCACGTAAAGGTCATGGGAAGATACGAATTGTATATATTCCTGAAAGAAGTTCAAGGAATGGCAACGCTGCGAGTAGGTGGCGCGAAAAGTCCAGACACACCCACCTTGGCCATTGCCATAAATCACGGAGTTTCTCTGGAAACAACAGAATTAGTGAAGCAAGAAAATCGCAGAACAAATCTATGAAGTTGGAACTCATTCACCGGCCGAAAATCCGAGTAGGCATCTTCGACGAAGATCCTGTTCGCCTCATTGGATTTCGAGATGTGCTTGGTTCGGAGCAGGATTTACAACTCACACTTGCCGGCAATATTGAACTCGGGGAAAGCGCCGAAATCGATGTGGCGATATTGAGAGAGCGCCGAGGCTGTAGTCTTGCCCGCCAACTGGAGAAAATCACAGCTGCGTTGCCCAGAACTCGAGTTCTGGCGACAGGATCAAGTCTGGACCAGAACGATGTGATTGAATCCATTGGCCTGGGTGCAAAAGGTTACATCAGAGAAACTGCGTCGGCTGCCGAGTTTGCGAGCGCGATCCGCACCGTGAACCAGGGATTGATCTGGGCTCCTCGACGTCTCCTCGCGATAGTCATTGACCGCATCATCGATTCTTTTCCCGGTGCTCGCTCCACGGATCGAGTGGCTCTCACAAGCCGGGAAAAGGAAGTCTTGCAGATATTAGTGACTGGAAGCTCGAACAAAGAAATTGCCACTCCCTTGGGAATAGAAGTACGCACGGTCAAAGCCCATGTGTCTCACCTGATGCAAAAGCTGGGGGTGACGAACCGGCTCGCGGCGGCTGTTGAGGCAGTCAGGCAGTCAATAGTGAGTATTTGATCAGAAGTATGACCATCGAGGGGCATTGTGGCTTATCTCGAAGACCTGAGAGACATGATCAGCCAGGTGCATGGCGCGGATGCTACACACGTTGAAAGCGTGCCAGTAAAAAAGACATTTCACGGCAAAACGGTATGGGAAGGCGTCGTTGAGGTCTTTGATCTTATAGGTCATCCGGCAGCATTCAGAGCGGATGCCTGGACGCAGCACACGGATGACCCGAGCAATCCTCTCCGCCACATAACCATGTTGCATTTACATCCCATCGAGTCAGCGCAAGACGCTGTAGACGCACTCATCATT
>QIAN01000460.1 GCA_003225005.1 Acidobacteriota bacterium
ACAAAAACAGAAATCATCGCCATGAATGCCGAAGGTTGATCTACCAACTGATCAGACGACAACGACGGGTTTTGTTAGACGCTTAGGCTACTTGGTAGGGGCGGAGGTCTACCGTAGTCTCGAATGGTAGGTATCCGGGAAGCGCAATCCGCACGTGATGCTCTCCGGCACTGAGGGGCATCGCACAATCCGCAGAGCTATAGCTCGTGATCGTGCTCATTGGACTCGGTAGTATCCATCACAGACTGCGCTCTGTACCCGAGTTAGTCGTCAACGGTGGTTGAGCCTCCGCCCCCAAGGAGATCCGATGTTCAAATTTTGGACCAGGCAGCAGTGCGAACAGTTCCAGATCATGCATTTCGGTATTTCATGCGCCACGTGCGCGCGCTCCGATGCCGAATGTCCATGGCATCGTGAAGATGAGAATGAGATGACAACTGCTGCTGAACTGGCAGTTACCTCAAAGGCTGCCTGAAAGGAAGCAGTCTGCTCCAGTGGACAAAATCCAGATAACTGTTGTCTCAGATTTTGCTCAAAACCCTCGATAAAGCTTATCCTGACGGTACGTGCCGATTCGTCCCCATTGCTACGACTGCAAGGGCTACAACGCAATTCCTGGCTCGTCAATGGTGTGGCGCAAAGTCGAACTTGGAAGTGCATCATAAGCAATTCCGTAGCCACTCCGGGGACGACTCTGAACTGAACCTCATCAACCCGCTGCAACGATTGCCACGCTCGGCTGCACGCCTCGTTATGACGCGGAACTAGAACAGCGGTAAACTAATGACTACTTCGCAGGCCTACCTCGGAATCAGATAGGATCCAGGAATGTTCTCGTCTAGAGTTGCAAGGAGCGCACCATTCGCGCTCGCAAGTTTGCCCAAGTGACCATCGGTAATTTGCTTAGGCGCTCTGACCCAACCCGGAAGGTGAGAAACATCGTGTTCGTCTGGAATGAATGTGAGACGAGCGGCACGTGCCGCCTTAAGGCGCAGCAACAGTGTGCGGGCTTGCGCCACGGTAAATCCGTAGGCTGGGGCCTGGGCGAGCACGCGCACAAATCCGAGCTCCGTGATTGAGCAGCTCGCCAAGCTCGGTGAATTACGTGATTGGACCCAAGAAGCAACGCGATCGTGGAATTCGTGATTAATGAACCCGAGAGCGACTAGAGCATTCACGTCGAGCAAGTAAATCATGGGAAGTTTGCCAAACTTTCTTCAACTTCTTTGCTCGTTAACGTTGGTGCGTTCGGACCTGCACTTAAAGCCGGCAGTCCAGTAACGGCGTCAGTGACAAATTTGACTCGATGTGGCCGTTTCTTGCGCGGCGTCAACACAATCCGCCCGTCCTCTATATTGGCGTCCAGAGGATCACCTGCACGAATGTCGAGCCGGCGGCGAAGGGGGCCTGGAAGAACGACTTGGCCTTTGGTGGAGACTTTGGTCTGCATGGTAAGACAATCTTACGCTCGCTTTCGTCCCTTTGCAGTGGAGAACCTCAGCGCTCAGGCCAAAACAACGGCCTCGATCCAACGGACGCTCCTCCATCCATTTTCACCCCGGTGCTCGGAGCACCGAAACGAGCGGGCTGCCATGAGAAGGTCGTAACTCGCAGGCTTGGCTTCTTCCTTCTCTATGAAAACAATCATTCTGCGGTGACGCTCATTCTGCGGAAATCGTTACCGGCAATGTGCCCTCTGGACTTAATCACCCGATGCTCGTGCGGGGAAAGGTGATACCGTTTCCCGATACGTGTACCACGGTGCGCGGCAGCCGCACGCGTGGCATCGGTAGATGAATTTGCCAGCATCGGTTTCTTTTAAACTGAACATCAGGCTGTCCCGCTTGCCCTCGATTGCTGACATTAGTTTGCTTTGGAGTACCCGACATTAGAATGGCTCTGATGTTTGAGGCACTGACGGAACCTGGCCTGAGTTACGGAGTACTTATTCGGAGGGCCACTGTACTTCGAAACTCGTTCAGCGCGGGCACATTGTCGACATGTTAGGAACATGAAAGTATGCTTATAACATGTCAAAGATGATTCAGCTTCGTAATGTGCCCGAAACCCTACATCGCAGCTTAA
>QIAN01000089.1:0-4228 GCA_003225005.1 Acidobacteriota bacterium
ATGCCACCCTGCATGGCAACCTGTTCAAGGACAGGTGATATTCGAAGCAGTGCTGATGCAACTCGATGGGCCGCTTGGGGCAGTATTTCTGCAAGTTCAGCCTCAGCGACGGCGAAGTCGATCACCCCGAGAACTTCAGCTACATCTGCGAAGTCTCCATTTCCACCAAGCAAGTACGTGTAATAACGACCCAAATCTCCTTCGTGAATGGGGATTTCTGTAATCGTTGCAATCGGATCGATAGGAGCGGCGAGGTTGGCCTTGATCTGTTTGGAGACAAGAGTCGCATACAGGGGGTTGCCTTCGGCGCGCTTGACGAGTTCTTCGTTGAAGTCGTCTAAGGAATCGGCAAAACCGGCGGTTCTGAGAGCATCGATCACTCCAATTTTTTCAGCAAGGGAGAGAATTTCATCACGAGACCAGCCGGGCATGGGAAAAATATCAGCAGTTGGACGGAGCGCGTTTAAGTGAGTGCCGGGTTGCGAACCGGCGATCAAACAGACATTGTCGGGCAGAGACAGCAGAGCCAAGCGCTCCACGATGTCAATGTCGTCTATCGAAAGGGAGGAGGACTCGGCGAATACTCTAGAGATGTGGTCGAGGCCGTCGACAATCAAGTAGATGCGTCTTTCCGGCTGAAGTTCATGGAGGCGCTTGAGGAGTTGTTCTAATTCTTCTGGACCTGCTGAGAATCTCGGCCGCAGTTCGCGGGTCAGTTCCGGTTCCTCGGCGTCCAATTCGGAGATCAAATTTCCAAATAACGCGTTAGTTCTGATTCGCCTCTGAACATCTGGATCCCCAGGTTCCAAATAGCAATAATGCCTTGCAACTATAGATCCATCTTTAGAGAGAGTCTGTGCGAGTTGAGTAAGGGCCCAAGATTTGCCGCACCCAGGTTCTCCGGTCGCGATAACAGATTCGTGCGAACGGACAGAGGTCATCAACCGAGATAGGAGCGTGTCTGTGTGCACCAGAATTGTTTCGTCGATCGGGAATTGCTGTGAAACGCAGCCATAATCGGTCCTTAGTCCTAAGTGCTTTATGATGTCGGCTGGAGAAATTGTTTCGTGTCGGGCACGAGCCTTTGTAGCTAGGGTGACGAGCATGGCAGCGGTTTCGGGTAACCCGAAGCCGTCATTCGGATATCGGCCTATACCGACCTCTTGGGCCAGTTTGTCGAATAACAGCCGCTCCAAGCGTCCCGGTGTGGCGAGGTCGAGGGACGCAGTGGGGCATTCTGCTTCGATGATGAAGCGACCGCAGAAGAGAACGAAGTCTTCGCGAGAGATACCTGTCGCCTCGGTTAGAGGTTCCCAGATAGGGTTGCCGTTGGAAGGCCAAATCTGTGCATAGCGAATTCTATAGAGCTTAGTGGCATGGGGATGGAAGGAAGACTCTGCTGAGGCAGGTTCAAGGAATTGCATCAGGGGTTCTTGAGGATCAATTCTCCACGTTGCACACAAGCGGTATTCGGCGGCGGGCTCAGTATCAGCCTTAAAACTCCGAATGAGGTCATCGATTCGGGTATTCGACTGAGCAGTTGACAGGTCACGTAGTTGTAAAGCGCGGTTTGTGTCGAGGCTAGTCTTGAACTGCCGACGGACTTGATGATTTTGGTCCTTCGCGGAAATATCGTCGAAAAGGTCAGCAGGATGCGTCTTCACGTCTACGATGACAGTGAGATCCTTAAGGAGCGCATTCACCAATAAGTAAGCGGTGACCAGATCTTGGTATGCATATCCGCGATGAGCGCCACTCAAATCGTGAAGAGCCACTCGAGGTTCCTTCGCTGGGCTTAGCTGAAGATCAGCAGACAGTTTGGACCGACTCGTCCAAATTGGTGATTGTCGCCGGGTCCCGTCTAGGTTAATATAGCGAATAGAAGGCGAATAGAAAAGGAAATCGAGCATGGTCATTGCGGATCGATTGCGGGCGCTACGGGAAGAAAAGCAGCTCTCTCAGGGGGATATTGAGAAGCGGACTGGACTGCTTCGCTGTTACATCGCCCGCGTTGAGAACGGGCACACGGTTCCGGCCATCGAAACTCTGGAGAAAATGGCTCGCGCTATGGAAATCCCCATGTGCCAGCTTTTCTACGACGGCGAGGAGCCGCCCAAGCTGCCGAACCTTCCCAAGCGCCGGTCTGCGGATGATATCGCCTGGGGCAGCGAGGGCAAAGATGCACGTTATCTCAGCAGGCTTCGGCGCTTGTTGGCCAAGACGGAAGAAGGAGATCGCAAGCTGCTTCTGTACATGGCCCAAAAAATGGCCGGAACGAGGTCTCGTCGAGCGGTGGCGAGCAACTAATTGTGCGGCGCCGGGTTTTATGGTGACAAATGTCAGCAAGAGTTGGGAATGAAGATGCGGAAGAGTAGCCAGAAAGGATCTCTAGCCACACCGAAGTGGGGCTGCAAGGAGTGACAAGATGGACTTGCGCTGCCCGAAGTGCAACAGCACCGTCCTCAAGCAGGTCTCTCTAGCCTATCAAGAAGGGCTATACCACGTGACACTCGGGCTCGGCTCGGTGGCGTCTTGGTTGGCGGCGGAGGGCTAGACGTAGTGGTCGGTAGAGCGACCACAAAGGGGAGCGAGCAGAGCCAACTATCCAAACGCTTGAGCCCTCCCAAGAAGTGGTCTTATCTAAAACTGCTGGCTTGGTTTGCAGTCGTCTCGTTGGTCGCGCTCGTCATTTACATTCATGCGGTTATGGCGAGCTCTTCTACTGTGTCGTCACTTCCAGTGAAGCTGTATGGTTTGGTTGCAGGAATGAGCTTTATCTCCTCCGTGCTGCTCACGTGGAGACACAATCACTTCACTTACAGGCAGCAGTATGCTGAGTGGGATCGCTCTTTCATTTGCCAACGCTGTGGGTCTCTCAATCCAGGAACATTAAACAATTTTTCTGCTACCGAGACTTGACCCGTTGCCCCAGACAGTGGGATGCAACTTTGCTGTGGCGTCCAGACGCCTGTAACCCTTAGGTTAGCGTTTATCCTACTGCATTGACAGGGCTTAGTTCGTCTTATAACTTCTGAAGTCGGTTACCCTCACATACGCGGAGACAAACGCTCGTGCCCAAGTCCGAAGTAGAGCGTCAACAATCCGTCCAAAATGTCCTTCAGGATATGCAGGGCATCGAGCCGCTGAAAAAGCTTTTCTGGACAGAACTTAACTACGACAGGGTTAACATTTCTCTTCCCCGCAAAGGTTGGGGTGAGCATGCTTCGGCTGCGCTTGTACAAGATCCAGCGCTCTTCGCGACGGGCGGCGGCGACTGTTTTTTCACGTACATACGAGAGAATGCGGGAGGGAGCGCGGGCCCTGGGCCTGGATGCCCGTGCGGACGCCCTCTACATGGCAGACCTGCCCAGGAAATTTCACGCCCTGAAGCCCCATGAAATTGAAGATGTGCTGTGCATCTTCAAGGATGAGCTGGCTTCCTCCCGGCAGACCCTTCCTAGGGCCTCCCGGCGAAGCTGGTGCGTGTAGAATTGCTCTGCCCGTGATCCCCTTTATTGTGTGAGGATGCTCATCTTGATGCAATTTAAGGTATCGCTTGCTTTTTGCTCTGATGTATTATATTGTATCAATCATGAAGAATGATGCAAAAAAAGGTGTCAAGCCTCTACGGCAGAAGGCGCTGCCCGCCGAGCTGCGCCGGGCCCTGAAGGAGGTTCGGGAAAAGCGCGGCTGGAGCCAAAGAGACCTGGCGAGCCGCCTCAGCGTCGGCCAGAGGCATATCTCCGGCATCGAATCCGGCAAGATCGTGCCGCGCTACGACACGCTCCTTGAGTTGGTCCGCGCCCTCGACCGTGACCTCCTTATGGTGCCCCGCGCCCTTGTGCCCGCGGTGCAGTCGCTCGTCCGCGACCACCTCAAAGACCAGCCGGGCGAAGGCGAGGAACGCCCCCTCTACGCCGCCGACGGCGACGAGGACACGGCAGAGGAGCCGCGCGATGAAGTTTGATCCGAAAACACTGAACGCGCTTTCGGTGCGCCTACACGGAAGGCACATCGGCGTCATCACCCGCCTCGCGGGCGACCGCCAGCTTTTTGCATTTGAGCAGGCGTATATAGATGACCCGAAGCGTCCGATCCTGAGCCTCTCCTTCAAGGGCAGCACCGGCGGGCTCGTGACACAAACGCGTCCCACGGCGCGCCGCGTGCCACCGTTCTTCTCTAACCTTCTCCCGGAAGGTCACCTGCGCGACTATCTCGCCAAACGCGC
>QIAN01000089.1:4334-6552 GCA_003225005.1 Acidobacteriota bacterium
GGACAGCGAAGAACCGTTGCGCTTTTCTCTCGCCGGAGTGCAGTTGAAATTCTCGGCCGTCAT
The DNA here is from genome assembly GCA_003225005.1 of Acidobacteriota bacterium. Lineage (GTDB taxonomy): Bacteria > Acidobacteriota > Terriglobia > Terriglobales > Acidobacteriaceae > Sulfotelmatobacter. The sequence continues at coordinate 4,398 of QIAN01000089.1, forward strand.
GGAGGCCTCTGGCGGCCTGACCATTCCCGTGGACGGCATGGGCGGATCGTGGATCGTCAAGCTGCCTTCAGCCCGCTATAAGGCGGTTCCAGAGAATGAATTCGCCATGCTGGAACTGGCCCGGCGCATCGGCATCTCCGTCCCTGAAAACAAGCTCGTAGATATCGCAAGCATCAAAGGAGTGCCCGAACAGGCGCACACAGTGGAAGGCCGGGCGCTCGCCGTGAAGCGGTTCGACCGACTGCCGGGCGGGGAGCCCGTTCACATGGAGGATTTCGCACAAGTCTTCGGGGAATTTCCTAACGACAAGTACAAACACCACAGCTACGCGAACATCGCCGCCGTCCTCTGGGCGGAAATCGGCGAGGAGGCCGTACTCGAACTCGTCCGCCGCCTCGTATTCTCCGTGCTGATCGGCAACGCCGATATGCATCTCAAGAACTGGTCCCTCCTTTATCCCGACCGCCGCACGCCCGTGCTCTCGCCGGGCTACGATTTTGTCGCCACGCTGCCCTATATTCCCAAGGACAAGCTCGGCCTGAGCTTCGGCGATAGCCGCAGCCTCTCTGAAATCACCCCGGACCAGATGCGCCGCTTCGCCGACGCGGCGCGAATTCCGGCAAGTCCGCTGTGGCGCATCGCGGTCGAGACCGCACAGAAGACCGTCGCAGGCTGGAAATCTCTAGAACAGGTGGACCTCCTCCCCAAGGGCCTGCGCTCCTCCATCGAAAAACAGATTCTTGGGGTCGCTGCCAGAATAATAAAATGACCGCGAGAAATTCCCGGTCGCGAACCGTGATGCGGGGGCCCTTCATCGCGCCCGCACGACGAACATCCCGGCCCGGACCACGCTCGTCCTCCCCGCACTTGCTCGCCCGCGTGCGCCCCGCTCCCGTACACGCCGCGCCGCTCCCTCCACTCCGATTCCTTACCGTTCCATGAGCTTATTTGATTTGGGTGATTGCTTTCGATGAGGCCTTACCCAATGTCACGGTCAGTTCGTTCTCAAACTCACGTGTCACGTCGTCGCAGCCGGACCGAGCGTGTGTCATCTCATGAAGTAGGGTCCCAGCGAATCCTTCGAGGGAGCGGAGTTGCGAGCGTTTGATGATGATTCGCCCCTTGTGCGGCTCCCAAAGCCCAGCAGCATCACAGCGTGAAGCGAAGTCTGGTCGCATGGTCTCTGAAATCTTTACCTCCTTCACCGCGCGAGGCATGCCCCCAACGAGCGAGGCTAGCAGCTCGTGTGTGTCAAAGACACGACGCTCTTCTGGCGAAAGCGAATTTCTATCAACAAATGTGAACTCGAAGCTCTCCGCAAACTCGGCTTGATATACTTCCAAGTCGCGAACTGGATTTCCGCTAATGTCCTTTATTCCTCGAAGCCGTTCCTTTATGTTCTCTGGGACAGTCACAACGTTATAGTCATCGCTCATGGCGTGATCGACAGCGTCAGAAGCCAGTGTTCTCTCTTCTGCAGTAACAAAGACGACCTTTCTTTTCGCATTAAGAATCTGGCACGCATGGACGGCGACATCGATCCATTTCACCTCATCATGGCTCGTCCCCTGTTCCATTCGAGTGAGATCGCTGGCCAACGTTTGTTCAACCTCGTCGGCATCCGAAGCCAGTAACATGGCCTTGACACGGTCTGCATATGCGGTGCGGCCGACGTTCGTCCTCTCTCTGTTAAGTGCTTTGTTCATTGCAGCAGTTACACCCGTAATGTTGTAGGAAAATCCAAAATCCTCTTCCTCCGCCACCAGTAGTCCTTTGACGTAGATTCGTGCCTTGCCTCCGGCAGTTCTGCGAAGAATCTGTCCATATTGGGTATTGTCGAGGATGATTTCGCCCGAAAACTTTAGAAAGAACTTCTTGGCGGCAGCGATGTCAGCATCTGAAATCCCCGTGAATGCAACATCTGTGCCGACTTGCTTCGGATCAACTGGTAGTGAAATCACTGCATGGAGCGTATTGACATCGGAAAACCCGTGCTTGGAGGTCATCTCCAGTTCGATGTCTCCGTGCTTTGACCTAATGACGACGCGCGCTCCCCGCCGATGCAAGGTTGCGAGAGCGTCCTTTAGGCCCACACCAAATTTTCCGACAACCTTTTTCTCGTTTCGCAGTTTCTCCTTGTTTTCGTTCTGCGTGA
>QIAN01000089.1:6559-8117 GCA_003225005.1 Acidobacteriota bacterium
GTCAACGCTTGCTCGTCAAGAGCATTGGCCAGAACTTCCCGGATAGCGTGGCAGATTTCCCATGCCTCCAGAATCTTCTCGATGTTCAGATCGAACTTGCGGACTAGGGATGGCCCAATCTTGGTGCTTTGCGAGCGGTTTTGTTTTACGATCTTCATGCTTCAGCCCGCCTAGCTGCCGCCAAAAGTCCCCCTAACTCAAGAAGGGCTGTTCCTTCCATCGTGGCTAGCGAGGATAGATCGGATCGGAAGCGAACATCGGACACAGTGGGAGGGATGCCTCCCCCGATCTTGGGTACCAGTTCCGCGTCAAAGAACGCCAGTGAATCTTTGCCGAGTTCCCAATCAAAGGACTCGTCCATCACATCTGCCCACCCGGATCCGAGGGAGTTGTAAAACACGGAATCGAATCTGATCGTTAGTTGAGGGTCTGCGGCAAGTAACGACCTTGTGTCGTCAAAAAGCCTTTTCAGCGATACTCCGCCGCCCACTCTCTCTGTGAAAACTGATGCCACGACGATCTTTGCGCCACCACTCGCGACGAGCTGCTCTAGGGCGAAATAGTGCTCACGCTGTCGATTTGTGCTGCTCTTGACCTCTATTCGCTGTGGCCCCGCCGAAAAATCGAAGCGCTCAGTTGGATCATAGTGCCAGGCGGCCGCCATCGCCCGCGGGTCAGTGGACAGTCGAATGAGCAATAGCTCCGCCCAGATGCCTTGAACCGTCTTCTTTGCGGGTGCAGCGAGAGCCTGGAAGAGTTCCACGAGACCAAAAATTGCGCGTCGTACCGCGGCGGTGGTGGGCGACGAGCCAAGCCCCGCGACTATCGGAGAAACAATCTTGAGGAAGTGAGGGAACAGGGTACGGTCCGCCGAAGAGCATCGCACTATAGTGAATCTATCTTGTTCCTTCTTGCCTTCCGGCTCCGTGATCGTACAGGGCACTCCGAACGACACTTGCAAGTTTTCCAGCCGAATAGGCGCCTGTGATCCGGCTGATAGCTGTTCAATCAGCAGGCATGGAGAGCCGCCCGCGTCTTTCGCCAACCGATAGGTAGGCAAGCCGGGGATTTTAGTGGCTGAGAGCTCGCTGCCAGATGTTGCGGGCATCGGCAGGACGAGCGACTCGAATAGCTGTAAGAGATCGGGCGCGCGCATTTTGGTTTCACGTGGGCTCTTGAACCAGCCAATCACGGGCCATGACGGCTGGGACCCACACAGCCACCGTGGGAACATCTCGGGCGATCACCGGGCCACGATTTTTCTGTCGCACCTCTAGCGTGTGAATCTGAATCGTCAGTCCATCCACGGGCCGGATTCGATCATCTCCTGGATATATTTCGTCACGATGCGCTGCGTCAGCATAGTTCGCGCCTTGGAACAGCGTCGGGATCTCGTCATCGTCATTTACGCTGCGCAGGCGCTCACTGCCTCCGCTCATCCGATATACCGTACACGTTGCGTCGGGATGGTCCTGCAGGTAGTCATCGATTTGGAGCATCGCGCCGGTGAAAAGCTGCGAGTCACGTTCGTCGGTGAAACGCAGCGGACTGAGCAATT
>QIAN01000461.1 GCA_003225005.1 Acidobacteriota bacterium
ACTCGGTTAGAGGCCCAAGGGAACTAGTCGAGACGTGTCCATCTGCCAGCAATTCAAGACGAACTGGTGAAGATGGGTCTACAGCCAAGAGAGTACGCGGACTGGAAAACATCAACAAAACAGCCTCGACCGGATCGCAAAGCGACATAAATTCAACAGCACCGTTTACCTCAATCCTCCTCCTGTTAGTCGCCACACGCTAGAGAATATATGGTTTAGCCCTTCATCGGAGCGGGCCGTTTCTTTTTCTTCCGTGCCTCCGCCAGTTGTTCCTCGGCCTCGCGGCTCTCTATTTCATAGAGGGACATTGGGCGGTTCTTCTTCTTGGCCGCTGGCTCTCTTGCTAAGGAAGTGCCCTTTGTGATGGGCGACAATCAGAACTCCCGACCAACGACAATTAGAATTCCCGATCAGCGACAATAGCCAAGCTCTGGTTTTGTATTCTTGGCGGCACTCAAAATTTGGTGACAGACAAGCAGGTGAGGAGGTTGTTTGCCTTGGGAAAAGTGGAAACGAATCTGGAAACAGCGGCGGCTAAAGCGGGCATGGATGCTAAGACGGCGCGGAAGTATCGCCGGCTGGGACGAGTGCCGAGCGAGTTGACGCCGGGGTCAAGGTGGCGGACGCGAGCGGATTGCTTTCAGGAGGTCTGGGAAGAAGTGCAAAGCCTGCTGGAGGTGAATGCTGGGCTGGAAGCGAAGACGATCTTTGAGTATCTGCAGCGGCGTTATGCAGGGCGATTCTCTGCCAAGCTCTCTTTCGCGTTGACATACAGGTAGTCAGCATTTGACGCGCAACGCGAAAACATTCCACAGGGGAAACATGTTCCATCGCAGACCGGCTCACAGGGACGACAGCGCCAAAAACGAAAGCGCCCCAGACTCCGGTTAGAGTCGGGGGACGCCCGTCGAACAGCCCTCCCCCAAGTGCTGCTCAACACCAGCCTACGATCTGATCCTCGCTGAGGGGAATGGCTCCAACGGGCTAATCGCAGAATCGGTGTTCGGCACGCGAAGCTGTCAGAAGGAATTGTGATGGCGAGGTGCAGACCCGTCTAATTATCGCGACGATTCGTCTCCGCGGTAGCCGCTCCGTGCTCACCTCGAAAGAGGAGAAGGAGAACGAGAAGACCAGCAATCGAAAATCCCGCGAGAAGATCAGCGAACAGGCTCAGCACGTAATAGACTGTTAAAATCGACATTGTATTGAGCGAAGATGGGTGCCAACCACGTTCAGATCAGCCAAGAAACACGAAAGCGCCCCAGACTCGTCGAGTCAATGGGACGCTCGTCGAACCACCCTGTCAAGAACGGCTCACCATCACTCTACGTGTGCGGGTGGTGCTCGTATATGGCTCGGATGGGCTACTGTGAAAAATGAGAAAACCATCTCGGTTAAGTCGAGAATGAATGTCAATCATCACAAAACGTACGCACTAAGAGAAATGACCTTCAAACGCTGAGCGCGGTCCAATCGGCTATCACCAACGAGCAGGACCAAATGTAAAGTGGCGTTATGCGCAAGCGCCTAATCGCGCCGAAGGATGCTCCAGCCGTCAACCCAGGCTGGCTCGACCTCGACGGTGCAGCCGTGGTCGAGGTCACATCGGAAGAGAAGGAATATCCGGTCGAGTCTGCGCTGGTCGCGGGCGAAACGCGGGGCTGGCGTGCCGCCGATTCTGGCACCCAAACCATCCGGCTAATCTTCGATCAGCCACAAGGACTAACACATCGCGCTCGCCTTCGAAGAAATCGAAACACCGCGCACCCAAGAGTTCGTATTGCAATGGTCTCCGGATGGGGGACGCTCGTTTCGAGAGATTGTGCGCCGCAATGGAATTTCAGTCCCCCTGACTCAGTGCGCGAGGTCGAGGAGTATCAGGTTGACCTCTCCGATGTTACCGTTTTTGAATTGGTCATTGTGCCCGATACATCAGTCGAGGATGGCTCGCGCCCTCGCTCAAGAATCTGCACCTGTGCTGACCGTGGCGGTTGAAAGCACTGAAAGAAGGCGTGGATCGAATGTTGCGTCAGATTGCCGAGTTTGTCGCTGTCCTGTCATGCAGCCTGTTCACAGGAGCCTCCGTTTACATCAGTCTCGTCGAACATCCAGCCAGAATGCAGTGCGGGGTGGAGATAGCCGCGACTCAGTTCGCGCCCAGCTATCGTCGAGCCACTATCATGCAAGCGACGTTGGCAGCGGTGGGACTGGTCTCCTCCATTGCAGCGTGGCTTGCCGGGGCGACATTCTGGTGGCTCGTTGGCGGGATCGTGCTGGGCTCTGTCATCCCATTCACTCTGTTCGTGATCCTGCCGACCAACAAGCAGTTGTTGAGCCCTGCACTAGACAGGCGGTCGGCAGAAACAGAGCGGCTACTCGCACGCTGGGGCATGTTGCATGCAGTAAGAAGTGTTCTCAGTGGATTGGCACTCTCGTTACTGCTATACCTTCTAATTTTCGCGAAGTCATAAACTAGTTGCGGCGCTGGCGGATCGATTGAGACTCCCCCCGCTGTCGAACGTGTTCCGTTCATGGCCGCAGCTACAAGCCCACCGGTCGTCCTTGCGCGGCGACCAGCCGCAGAGTGGACATCTGATCCCTGAGCCGGGGGGTTCGAGGCTTTCCTCTTGGTCAGGCTCGCGATCCACGACGGATTGGTCATCCTTAACGGCGCACGTGCTCGCCTCCTCGGAGGCGTGCTATCGTAGCGGCTTCAAAATTGTGTTCGGGAATTTAGCGATGCCAAAATCGAAGTCCGTTCGGTCCCCTGCCTTCTTGCCCGGTGCAAAGCAGTGAGGTAAGTGCGGCTTCTCAAAATGAGCGCCTCCCGCGCTTTCATTATTTGGAAGTCTATGACAAGGAACAGTCTCATACCGCGAATTTCGCATGAATGACGATCAGGCGATTTCACGTTTTGACTGCTGGCCATTGAGCGTAATTGATTTTCAACAGTTCACCCCTACCAGTCCTGCGAAAGTCGGCGACAAGAGGAATGATCAACTCTGACCTGCCTGTGCTGTTCCGGCCTCAGGTTCAGGCTCTCGGTGGTCAGCTATCTTATAGCGACCGCCATATGGTCTTACGGGTTGAGACGAGCGGCAGACTGGGCATGGCGTAGTGTTGCGAACGCTGACGCTCCACTTGCCTACGAACTTGCCACCGCCCTTGCATGCAGAGGTCATTTGGACGTCTCCAGCTTACGAAATGAATTGGAACCGTTCGAGAGTCTCCAACTTTTTATGTCTGGCAGAGGTTACGGCGGGGATATGTTGGATGCCCCATAAACGTAGCGGAGTGGCAATTGCACATGTCCAGCTTCACCGGTTCAACAAGAGACCAGCGAGCAGGATTAGGCACAGTGTTGGCAGCAACCAGGAATACCAGTCTCTCCTCGGATCAGCCATCACTCTTCGCCTGCTTGCTCTCATCGCTCGCTCCCCAATCACCGATCAGTCTGAGACAAAGCCCACAGCTCGACAATGGCTCTGACGTGGTGTTACTGAGGTCTAACGGACGTAAGGCGGGATCGTAATTCTTCACCGAGGTCACGGCTAGGATCACGGGGTGCCGTGTAGTAGGAACCGGCTCGTATCGCTTGCGGCATCAGCCGGTCTTCTCAGAACGCGATTACGCTGCCTACCCCGAGAGCGTTCGGACCCTTCATTGAGTGTAATTGAGGCGATTTTTCGACAGTTATCGTGGATGGTCTATCAGAGGAGTCCACATTCGCAGCTCTCGATGCGCCCGAACGGAAGTTCTAGAGTACTGTCCCCCTCGAAACAATCTTGAGCGGCAGCGGTAAACGTCAGGGAAATGATATTTGCGTGATGCTGTTGGATTGTCGAGCCGAAATTCCTCGGCAGGAGCCTACTCCCCTAATGCGCCAAGAAGGACGCCGACCAGCCGAATGAATACTGCGTGAGTATCCCTCAACCGTTCTGACGGATGCCGGAAAAAAGTTAGTAAAAACTTCCTGAAGACCTGAATTCCTCCCTTCTGCGGCAGACAGAACAGCTCAGACAAATTGCTTCGCTGCGCTGGAAAAACACCATTCTGCACGTTGCAATCAGTAGACTCCGTTGCATAATTGTGTCATGTACAGAAAGACGACGTTGGCTGGGCGCGCCTTCTACGCATTGGCGTTCTTGCTGCTTTTGTTGCCGTCATCCCTTGTCGGTCAGAATACGTGGGAAGAAAAAAATAAAGCGGGCGAAAAACTCTTTGAGGAAGGCAAGCTCGCCGACGCAAATCGACTTTTCCTTGAGGCACTGCAGGAGGCTCAGAAGTTCGGGCCGAATGATTTACGCCTAGCGCCGATCTACAACAATCTGGCGTTGGTTGCGTTCGTCCGAAGCAGTTTCATCACCTCGGAAGGACTGTACGAAAAAGCAATGACGGTGGTGGAAAGCAGCCGTGGAGCGGAAGATCCGCTACTGTTGCCGATTCTGGAAAACCTCACTCGCCTCTACGTGAAAGAGTGGGCCTTCAGCAAAGCTATCCGAACCAGGCGGAGAATTTGCTCTATCGGCGAGAAAAAACTTGGACCGGAAAATCCGGACAGCGCCTCCAGCCTCAATCAACTGGCGACTCTCTATCTCGACAGTGTTCGTCTGCTGCCCCGTTCCGACCAGTCTCCTTCGATCGCTCCTAATGCCAACGGCGAGGCGGCGTCCTCTGCGAGTCCGACGGGCAGCGTAGACGATGAGAATGCTCCAGACGACGCAGCCAAGCTTGCAACCGCCGAATCACTTTATCGCCGAGTTCTGGCATTGCAGGAGAAGACCTTTGGCGCAGGAAATAATCGACTGGTGGATGTATTGCAGAATCTTGGCGAAGTCCAGCATGCGGAGGGCAAACCGGCCCAAGCGGAGGAATCGTACGCCAGAGCGGTTGGCATTATCGAGGAGAGTTTCGGGAAGAAAGACCTTAAACTGGCAGGGCCGCTCCAACATATGGCCGACCTGAAGGTGAAAGAAGAACGCTATTCCGAAGCCGGGGAACTTTACGGGCGCGCGTTGCAAATCCGGGAAACGAGGTTGGGCGAAAACGATCCAGCGCTGGTTCCGCTCTTAACAGGCTATGCCGCGGTGATGGACAAAATGCAAAAGCCCGAGGAAGCCAAAAAGCTTTCGGATCGCGCCAAGGCATTGGCTACGTCACGCAAGCCAGAAACGCTGAGGGCTATCGACCAGACACTCTCGGTCCCTTACGTGATTCGGTTCGAGAAGGCTGTGTATGACCGGTACGCCGGAGTCCATCAAACCTGCATGCTGGTCCGAGGAGATGGACGCGTCCGCATCGAAGACCAACAGCGGGGAGGTCACGGTCCGGTCAACAATCAAATACAAAGAAGTCCAGACGGCATGGGAGACATGCCAGCGGCCCAGGAGACTCTGGGCATGAGTAGCGCGACCACGCAACCGGTGAAGATATACGAGAGCATTGTTGATAACGATTCGCTTCGACAGCTGACGGCAATTTTGTCGGCGAAGGATGTCCGGAATATTCAGGGCAATTATCCGGCGAGCGGAACGGCGAACTACTACGGCACGGAAAAGATTGTGGTATCGGCGTTGCGAGACGAAGGCGTCCAGAATTTTGCATTTCCGGATTTGCAGGCGCGACGGTCATACGAGGACGGCTTGAAACCGCTTCTGAAATGGTTGAGCAGTGCGGAAAAACACAAGGGGGACGCAGTGAAGCAGGCGATTCCCAACAATTGCTCTCCAGAACCGCCGCCAACGGTTCCCACACAATTCGGTCCGTCGCGGCAGATTTTGGCCGCACACTCCTCGAGCGGCAGCAAATCGCATACTGCAAGCAATCAAGTGCCAGTCGAACCCAGTTCCTCGAACGCAACTGCGTTGATCAAAGTTGCCGTGAATCTGGTTCTGGTGCGGGTGGTTGAGCGCGACGCTCAGGGGCATCCCGTCGGAAATCTGCGGCAAGAGGATTTTCAGCTCTTTGACAACCGAAAACCGCGGCCGATCACCCGCTTTACGGTGGAACGGAGCGCGAGCCATGCGACCGAAGCAACCGGCACCAGTCCGTCGGACGGCGCGAAACCGCCGTCAGCATCGGTGGCCACGACAACGGAACGCAGCCTTGCCTATCTTTTCGACGACATTCGTGTGAGCGCGGGGGACCTGGCTGAGTTGCAAAGCGCTGCCGATCACCAGATCTCCTCACTGCAACCCTCTGTGCAGGCAGCCATTTTCACGACTTCCGGACAAACCACGCTCGACTTCACAGCGGATCGCTCCAAATTGCGCGAGGCCCTTTCGCGCATCAGGCCGCGAAAGGTCGCTGGGTCAGAGGGAGACAATTGTCCGGAAATCGATACCTACATGGCGGACTTGATCTGGAACAAGCATGACGAGGACGCGCTGGGTGTGGCTACCGAAGACGCCTTGGTATGTGCCTATGGCAACGATGCCAGATGTGGGGCTGCCGCGGAAGCGATGGCCCGAGCCACCGCGCAACAGCGTTTTCTCACCGCCGAAAACGATAGCAGAATGCTTCTGGTGACCTTGCAGGGTGCCCTGCGTAAATTGACGGCGGCGCCAGGACAACGCTCCCTGATTTTGGTTTCACCGGGCTTTATCGCTCCCGGTGGCGAGCAGGATTATGCTCGACTCATCGAAGGCGCACTCCATACCGACATCATGATCAGCGCGCTGGACGCACGCGGGCTGTACGTTATCGATTCCGTGGGCTCGCGAACCCGCAGGTTAGTCGATTATCAGCGCGAAGCAGCATCCGCCGCGTCGGAACTCATGACGACCATGGCCGATGCAACCGGGGGCACCTTCTTCCATAACAACAACGATTTCAACATGGGCTTCGACCGCGTTGCCGAAACTCCGGAGTCGTCCTATGTTCTGGGCTTTTCCACGACGGAGCAGGAATTGGACGGTCGTTTTCATACTCTGAGTGTCACGGTCAGCAGGAAGGACGAAAAGCTGGCGGTGCAAGCAAGGAAGGGATACTACGCAATCGCACGTGGGAAATGAGCTGGATATTTAGAAACTAACGACCGCTCCGCGCCATTTACCGCATGCAGTAGCGCCTGCGATTTATTCATAGATTCCTGAAACTCGGTTGCGGGTCGGAGTCAGCCACGATACCGGCTCCGGCCCGCAGGTAGGCGTTCTTCCCCTGCATCAGCATGGTGCGGATGCCGATGCAGGAATCCAGAAATGATGTGGCTGAACTGGTTGCAAGCCGGTGAAGCACACAAGCAGGAAATGGTGGGGGAGTTGAAAATAGGCGGTTTTCAGCTGCCCCGGCTACTCGATGTGGTAAGAGATCGTGTGCTCAATTTCTCAACTGGCGAAATCGCATTATAAAAGGGCGCCCCTCTTGGAGTAGGTTGTGATTGTTCGAATCATCACCTACGAAAAGGAGCACCCCTATTGGACAGTGAAAAGTATATTGGCTATCTGGCTCTCGAGATAGCCAATACCATGTGGCCTTCCGGACTATGTCGAGCAGCAGTTCCATAACCCGGTGCATAAGCCCTTCGATACGGTTTTTCTCCACATAGTCTTAGTCTTGGATTTTGCAACAGTTAAAGGCCGTCCGTAGTTCCGGGCGCTCCTAGCAGAGCGGCGTGAGTTTCGACTAATTCTTTTTCTGTCATTGTTTCAAGTAGCGAAGCGCAACACATCCTGATTTAAAAGTCTTTGACTCAAGAAGTTTTAGTTGTAATCTCTCCGGCAGGCTAACACCTTCTAACAACCGCCTCCCTTCTCCTGCAACGATTGGCTGAACGACAAAACGATATTCATCAACTAGGCCAAGCTCTATCAGTTGTGAAGGAATGCTCACACCGCCGACTAAAATATTTTTGCCTTGCTCGTGTTTCAGTCTAACTATTTCGTCTTGAAGGTTCGTACGAACAATTTTCGTATTTTTATCTTCAGCGCTCTCTAAGGATTGTGAAAAAACAATTTTGTTTTTGGAGACAAATGTTTTCGCAAATTCGTGCGATGCTTTTGTCTCAGAACGATTTTTTGCGACATCAGGCCAATAAGGAACCATCAATTGATAGGTTTTGCGCCCAAAGACCTGTAGGTCCACATCTCGCATAAGGTGCGTATAATATTCGAGTAGTTCTTCATCAGCAATTGTTTTGGTGTGGTCGCAGCAGCCATCTAGGGTAATGTTGATTGCAAAGATTACATTTCTCATTTTCGCCTCCATGCACACACACATCAATTATCGCAAAGCGGATTTGAAGTTGGCGAAAACAGGCGTCTCTTACAATGCCGGCGTTGTCAAGTACTTTTTTTCCACAGTACTTTTTTCCCATACTTCTGCATCCACTCAGAGATGAGCGCCATTTCGCTCTCGTAGAAATAAGTGCCATACCAACCAAGGCTCGCTCGTAATCAGTTCAGGTCAGAATCTCGGTCCGACCCATGCATCTCTTCGGTCACAACTTCGATCATGATTACTACTTCGAACTTCTCCCGTGAAGGAGGAGCGGGCTGCTCAATCAATTTCTCGGTGTTCTACTACACACCATCGCCTGTTCCGAGCTGGCCCGCGTGCGAACCGAACTTTCTTAACTGCTCGTAATTCCATCCCTTGCGCCACATCCAGTAGAGAGCAATAGCCAGTCTCCGTGCCATCGCCACCTTGGCGATCTTCCGTCTTCGTCGCATCGCCAGGTGGAAGTACTTATTGCGCCATTCCGGAATGCTGCGCGCTGTAACTTGGGCCGCTTCCACCAGCAAGAAGCGCAATATCGAACTCCCTTGCTTCGTGATATGGCCCAGTCGTCGCCGATTTCCGCTTGAGTCCTCCAAGGGCACTAACCCCAAATACGCCGCGATCTGCTTCCCGCACTGAAATCGCTCCGTCCTTCCGACGATTAATACGAAGGCTAAAGCCGTCCGTGCACCCACTCCAGGATGCGTCCGCAAGCGCCGTGCCTCCGGACATTTCTCTACTTCCTGCTCGATCACTTGCGTCAGATCGGCAATGGTTGGGTTCAGCCGGTCAGATTTAGCAGTTGCCGTTACAAAAAGGCGGTCATACCAAGGGTAGGGGTCTCGACTGGTGTACCGACCCTCCCGAGAGACCCTCCCCCTCCTCGGGGTGTATGGGTGTCCCTCGAAATAAATAATAAAGAACAACACCAACATCAACAGAGACATCTACCCCCAAAAGTCAAACCCGATTTATTTTCTACGCAACCGAATAGTGAGGCTTACCAATTCCTTATGGCGAAATCATCACGAGCGTTCGACAAACTGGCGCAAGAGTACTTGAATGCAAAACAGGAAGAGTCACAGCGCCCTGCCTTCCCCGACAACACACCTAGCAAGATCACTGAAGCGGAACTTGCCCGCGACGAGGAGAAGGCCGCACAACTCATTCTCGAATTGAAGGTGATTTTCGACAACCATCCGCTGCCGCCTTCCTCTCGCGAGTTGGCCTATGCCGCCCGGCTGCCCGCCACCTTGGAGGGGCTGCATCTCAACCGCGCTTCAGAAGCCTACGGCGAAATCGAACGCCTGCGCCGGGTATGGAAGAAGCGCCGCCGTGCCCAAGATGATATCGATTGCTGGATGATTGAGCATGGGAGCCGGCAAGCTCCGGCCGTAGATGGGGTTCTGCGTTCGCAGATCTCCCTTCCTAACGGAATTGACCGGTTGCTGAATGAGCACGAACTCAGCGGGAAGGCGATGGTATGGACCCGCAGGAAGCGCCTTTTTAGGGACAGGACATTTCTGCGCAAACCGGCCTCACCCCGCCACTACCGGGCAGTTGGCGGGGTGAGGCGCGGCGAAGTATCCTTGCAACGTGAATTACCTCGATCCCCAAGAAAAAGAAGAAGAGCGCCGTCGAGAAGAACGGCGGCGGCTGGCGGAAATCTATGCGGGCATGACCGATGCCGAGCTGCAAAACCTGGGGCTGCGTCCAGCGTCACTGACCGAGGTTGCCTGGGAGGCGCTCGATGACGAACTCGACCGCAGGAATCTGGAGCTTCTCGAGGAGGAAGCGCCGGAAGATCGCGAAGAACTGGAACTGCGGGAGCTTGTGACCATCCGTCAATTTCGTGATCTGCCGGAGGCGTTGCTGGCAAAGGGCAGTCTGGAATCGGCGGGCATTGAATGTTTTCTGGCGGACGAAAACCTGGTCCGGCTGGATTGGTTCATTTCGAACTTCATTGGCGGTATCAAACTCAATGTGCGCGTCGCGGATGTGGAGAACGCGCGCAAGATTCTCGACGAACCGATTCTCGAAGGTCTTTACGTGCAGGGCGTCGGCCTGTACGAGCAGCCGCGCTGTCCCAAGTGCCAATCGCTGGATGTGAACTTCCAGGAGTTGGACCGTCCCATCGCCTACATGAGCGCCTTCCTGCGGCTGCCGATGCCCGTGCAACGCCCGGCTTGGCGCTGCCATGCGTGTGATGCGGAGTGGGAGGATGAATCGGATTGACGGCGGCGGACGCGAGTTGAACTGGGTTGCGCAGGATGGGGTCGTAGACCCCTCGCCCGAATCCAAAGGGCCAGCCATGCATCTAGGTTGGTATGGCAAGCGTGACGGAATTCAACCTGGCCGAGGCCATCGCGGTTCTCAGCCGCACTCCCGCAGCCCTGGATGCGCTGTTGCGCGGACTGCCTGACATCTGGGTGCGCGGCAACGAAGGAAAAGATACCTGGAGCGCGTTCGACATCGTTGGTCACCTGATCGTCGGGGAGCGCACCGACTGGATGCCACGGGCGCGCATCATTCTGGAGAACGGCGAGGCGCGGCCATTTGATCCCTTTGACCGCTTTGCGCAAGCGAAACAGAGTCAAGGCAAGTCGCTGCAGCAGCTCTTAGACGAGTTCGCCCGCTTGCGCGGTGAGAACCTAGCTTCGCTGCGGTCACTGAATTTACAGCCGAAAGACTGGACCCGGCGCGGAAGGCATCCAGAGCTGGGAGTGGTGACGCTGTCGCAACTTCTGGCGACCTGGGCGGTTCACGATCTCACTCATGTGCATCAACTATCCCGCGTGATGGCCCACCGGTATCGTGACGCAGTCGGTCCGTGGAGCGCCTATCTGGGCGTGCTAAACTGTGCCGGTCATAGCGCTCCGTAGGCGATGCACTCTCAGCCTGCTGCAGAATAGGCAGAATATTAGGAGTGGACTCATATTTTGGCGAAGCCTTTCCGAATCACATCCAGCGTATCTTCCGCCAGCTTCAGCGCCGGCAGCTCCTCCTTCCTGAACCACCTAACCTCGGCGGCGTCGCTGCTGGCGGCGAGATCTCCCGCAACCCTTCGGCACAGAAAATCAATCAGCACGTAGTGATATTGCACGCGCTGCTCGTCATTGCGCAGCACGCGGTCGTAGACGCCGAGGAGTTCGCCGGGTTCGACGGTGAGTCCGGTTTCCTCGCGGGCCTCGCGCACAGCGGCCTCGCGCACCAGTTCGCCGACCTCGAGCACGCCTCCGGGGATGGACCATTCAGCCTGCAGCGGCGGATGCGCCCGCTTCACCAGAACCACGCGAGCGTCTTCAATGATGATGGCACCGACTCCGACAAACGGAATTTCAGGGAATTCGCGTTTCATCCGCTTGCCTCCAACGCAGCCTTCTAAGGGTTGATATTAGAAGGACTCAGCCGCGCACATACAAGTTGCGCATCACGGGTGCGATTCTAAACAAAACTGGCACAAGAGAATATAAATCCGCATATTTTGTGGAAAAATCCGCGCATCCGCGGCGTTATAATTTCACGCAACGTCACTTAAAAGACCTAACTTTCCCCGCCGGGTGGGCTGATCTTCGAGCTGCAGCGCCGGCGGGCCGGAAATCTTTTCACCTTCCCAAAAAATGCGAAAGGAGTTTCTTTTATGTTTACGCGTATTGTGGAATGCCACGTGAAACCGGAACGAAAGGATGACTTCGAGAACAAACTACGCAACGAGGTGCTTCCGATTTTGCAGAAGCAGCCTGGGTTTGTCGACCTGATAGCTCTGGAACCGGAGGATGGAAGTGACCGGCAGCTTTCCATCAGCTTCTGGAACAATAAACAGGATGCTGAGCGCTACCAACGCGATCAGTATTCCGGCATCGTGGACTCGATCAAGCCGTTTCTGAAGCGCGATCCGCAGGTGCAAACCTACACTGTGGCGCAGTCCACCCCCCATCGCATTGTTGCAAGTAAGGTGGCGGCTTAAGGCCAGGGGCCCCCGGCACCGTAGCGTGCCGGGGCCCATTTCTATCTTCATTTCCCTCCTCGATTCGCCAGTCGAATCCAGCATTCAGGTGGCGCTTTGCCCGCTCTCCCCTTTGCATCTTTGAGTGAGTAAAATGATGGCATGGCGCTGGAAGAGTACAAACGCAAACGCCGATTCGAGGAGACGCCCGAACCTCCTCCCAAGGTACAAAAGAAAACAGAGCACCGTTTCGTCGTGCAGAAGCACGATGCGACGCGTCTTCACTACGACTTCAGGCTGGAACTGGATGGTGTGCTGAAGTCGTGGGCGGTGCCGAAGGGTCCGTCTCTCGATCCAGAGGACAAGCGTCTGGCGATGGAAGTGGAAGATCATCCGGTTTCGTACCACGATTTTGAGGGCATCATTCCCGAGGGTAATTACGGCGCCGGGTCGGTGATGCTGTGGGATGTAGGCACCTGGCAGCCACTCTCTCCGGTGCCGGAGAATGGGAAATATGTTCCGGGAACCGACGAGGAAGCGCGACACATGCTGGCGAAGGGGGATTTGAAGTTTCGTCTCGAGGGCAAGAAACTGAAGGGAGATTTTGCCCTGATCAAGATGCGCGGGCGGCGTCCGGGAAGCAAGGGCAACGAATGGCTGCTGATCAAGAAGCATGACGACCATGCCGAACAAGGATATGACATCGATCAATTTGACCAGTCGGTGTTAACGAAGCGAAATATGGCAGAGATCGCCGGAGACGAAAGATCGGCGGAGTGGCGCAGCAGCCGTCCGGCAGCACGAGGGAAATTGAAAGCGGCTTGGCTTGCGGATGCGGTAGCAAGAATGGATAAGAAGAAGGCCGCGGCGAGCGTGCCAAAGAAAGCGAGCCCACAAAAAGACACGAGCGCGCAAAAAAAAAAGCAAAAAAGCTAACCCAGGAGCCGGCAGAGGAAGCCGAGCCGAGTAAGA
This sequence comes from Acidobacteriota bacterium, assembly GCA_003225005.1. Lineage (GTDB taxonomy): Bacteria > Acidobacteriota > Terriglobia > Terriglobales > Acidobacteriaceae > Sulfotelmatobacter. Next base: position 13,136 of record QIAN01000461.1, read on the forward strand.
AAAAACCGTCCGCCGTGCCCGACGAAAGTGTCGCTTCGTCATCCGCGGCATCGGAGTCTCGCCAGAAAAAATCAAAATCCAAGGTGTCTCTTGCGTCTGCTGCTGTTTCGGTTGCCGAGCTTCCCGGTGCGGTGAAGCGGCCGATGCCCCAGTCGATCTATCCCATGCTGGCGACTCCCATCGACCACCCTTTTGACGGGCCGGAGTGGCTGTTCGAAATCAAATGGGATGGATACCGCGCGGTCGCTTTCATCGAGAACGGCAAGCTGCGTCTGACTTCGCGCAATCAGAATGACCTTACCGGCCGTTATCCCGAACTGAAAGATCTGCCGAAATTTGTCAAAGCGCAGAGCGTGATTCTCGATGGAGAAGCAGTCGCGCTCGATGAGCAAGGCCGTCCCTCCTTCAGCTTGATGCAGCAGCGTACGGGTTTCCGGCCGGGCGGACGGCGCATGGCTCCAAACGCCGACGTGCCCATACTGTATTACGCGTTTGATCTCCTCTATCTGAATGGCTACGACTTGCGAAAGGTGTACCTTGAAGATCGCAAGCGGACCCTGGCCTCGATCCTGGTGACCGGCGACTCGTTGCGCTACTCCGATCATTATGGGGAGCAAGGGGTTGCCCTGTTCGAGATGGCACGCCAGAACGGACTTGAGGGCATCGTGGCTAAGAAACGAGACTGCCCCTATCAGGAACATCGCAGCCGCGACTGGCTCAAGATCAAGATCAGGCACCAGCTCGAGTGCGTGATTGGCGGATATACGGAGCCCGAGGGAAGCCGCGCATATTTCGGTTCCATCGTGCTGGGACTCTACGACAAGGAAGGTAGGCTCATCCACGTGGGCCAGGCGGGCAGCGGTTTCAACCAAACGTCGCTCACCGAAATCTGGAAGCTGCTGAAGAAGCTGGAAACGAAGCAAAGTCCGTTCTATGGGCCAGTCGAGGCGCTGCGCAAGGTGCACTGGGTCAAGCCGGAACTGGCGGCGGAAATTGAGTTCGCGGAGTGGACGCACGGCGCTTCCGGTTCGAGTGGGCCAAAGTTGCGTGCGCCTGTGTTTCTGGGATTACGCGACGATAAGAGTCCAAAAGAGTGTCAGCTGGAAGAAGCCAGTGCAGAGTTCCCCATTCCCCAAGAGCTGCGGACTGGGAACTGACCTTGCTTACTTAATATCCTTCATCGCCAGCAGCGTGCCGTAATCGCGGCCGGCGGGATCGACGGCGCGGGCCACCACGGCAGCAAAGGCATCTCTCACTTCGGGGTACTTCGTCACCAACGCTTTGATCACGGAGAGATTCGTTTGAAACGTCTGGCCGGTGTTTGAAATACTCGCAGCCTGGTACTTCACGATCAGGTCCAGATCATTGCCCACGGCCTCCGGAAAAATGCTGATGAGCTTGTAAGTGATGCCGGCCGCGACCAGATCTGCGGTTTTGCCTTCACTAGGGACATCGGCGGGCTGCGCGCTCTGCGATTCGTCGTAGAGTTTGTCGGTGGCCTGCGTGCTCATGAAGTCCAGCGGTGAAATTAGATTGCGGGCCTCCAGGTAGTAAAACCAGGCGTTGTGTGCCTGACCTTTGGCTTTAAGGTCGTGGGCGTGGGTAATAAACCAGCGAAGGTCGTGTCCTGCAATCTGCGACGACTTAATGTACAGATCACCCAACTTCCAGTCATTGCCCTGCTGCTGCAGAATGAACGACACGGTGTGTGCGCCCTTGCTGGAAGGCACGTCGAAGATCACAATGCCGTACTTGCCCGGAGGAAGATTATTCAAATAAAAGACGGCACTGTCGGCAGTTTGACCCCTCGAGCCGAACACGCCGCAGAAGAACTCCGCGTGGGGAATGGGAGCGGTACCTTGGGCATCGAGTAGAAAGGGCGGTCGAGGCGCCGCCTTCGCGCCGACGAAAGCCGGTTGATTATCCTTGACCGTCGCCTCGAAACCGGAGAAATCAGAGGCCACCGCGGGGATGGCTGCCTGTCGAAGTGTGGCGCTGTCGCCTCGAGCAACCAGATCGTAGTAGCGCTGTCCCGAGGTCGCAACCGCGGAGCGCGTAGCCGGGTCCATGTCGTTGGCTGTGAAGCAGGTCTCCCCTTCAGCTCGACCCACAAGGAAGAGCCATAGGGCCAACCCGGCGCAACTGGTGAACCGTCCGAGGCTTGTGCTCCGAGGCAGAACAGAGTTCATTGGAGAGTTTCTCGTGTCTTGAAAACGGGGTCAGTCAGCTGTGTTTTCCAGTCCGGCTCCGTGGGAATTGTACCCCAGCGACAAGGTGCAAAAGTGCAACAGATTTCCTATCGCACGATAGCCATCGTTTCACAAAATGCCTGGTGCAAGGGCGTAAGGTCGTAAGGTCAATACGTTCTATCTGGTAAGCGGGATTGCTCCCCGCCGAGGAGGCCGCATGGGGGGCAAAAAGCGGTGTTAGAATTGCAGGTATAAGCATTCCGTTGCCAGCGTAGGTGAGGTCTTTCCAAGGAGTTTTCCATGAGGCCAGGATTCAAATTCTCAGCGTGGGTAGTTGCGGGAGTCCTGTGCCTTTCAGTTCTGAGCGTGTCCGACACTGCTCACAAGACGCGCAAATCGACCAAGAAGCAGCCAGTGGCGCCCCTGCCCTCAGGACCTCAGGGGCCGATACCGCAAGTTCCTCTTGATTCCGTGCCCGCCTCGCAACCGCAAGTTAGCTACCAGAATGGTCAACTCAGTATCGTAGCGCCGAACTCCACTTTGGGGGACATTCTGCGGGCTGTGCGCAAGCAAACCGCGGCGGACATGGATATCCCCAACAATGCTACGGAGCGCGTAGTTACGCATCTCGGACCCGGGCCGGCGCGCGACGTGATGGCGGAACTGCTCAACGGATCGCGTTTCAATTATGTGCTTCTGGGATCTCAGTCAGACGCAAACCTGCTGACGCGCGTGGTTCTAGTGGCCAAAAGCGGATCAGATACGCCGGGACCGAATCCTCAGTCGGGTCAACTGGGCTTAAATCAGCCGCCAAACACGACAATGCCACAAGATGCCGCTAATGTTCAGGCAGAACCGGAGCAGCAGGACGCGGCGGACGAAACTCCCGATGAGAATCAGGATCAGGCCAACGAGGTCGAACAGCCTGCCCCTCCCGAACCACCTGGGATAAAGACTCCGCAGCAGTTATTGCAGGAAATGCAGCAACGACAATTGCAAATGCTGCAACAACAGCAGCCAGGACAGCCACCGGTGCCGGTGCAAAGCTATCCCCAGCAGGTGCCGCCTCCACCACCACAACAGCAGTAAGTGGGGGTCATCCAGGCCTGGCAGCAAAGCGGCCACCGGGCCCAAGATGGCAGGCAGACATAACTTAAGGGTAGTTTCCGCCAGAGCGTTCCGGGGCTGAGTAGCGGACCGATTCGGGCTGATGGCGGCGAGGTTGCGCCGCGACCTGTCGGTCATTTTCGCCCATCGCTTGCTGCAACAGGCTCCAGTCACGAACTAAATCGCTCTCCGATACTCTAGGAGTCTTGCCGCCACGCAATTCCTGGCGCAGTCTGGCCTCCAGAAGCTGCTGCACCAATCGCGGGGGCGTCCCGCTCGAGAGAACGTTTTTCGTCGAAATGCCAACGTCAAGCAGTTGCTCCCCTATCTTGATCTGCAACGACGGACTTCCCCCTTCATCGAACTGAGGCCGGGCATCTGCTTGCAAACGTTCCCAGGATTTTTCTATCCGGCCCGCTTTCGTCTCCGGACCGGTGCGCGCCAGGATATGCTCCAGCTCCCTTTCATACGACTTGCGATCCTCGGCGCCCAGGGGCCGTTCCAGTTCGCCCTGTGCGTTATAAACCTGTGCGCCGCGGACGGGGTCAAAGCGGCCAATTCCGGTGCCGATATAAACTACCGCAACCGAGCCCATCGCGATCGGGCTCAATACCGCAGCGGGCACCACATATTTCTTCGACTTCAGAAAAGATTCGACCACGCCGTGTATGGGGGTGCTGCGCCACAAGCTGCCAGGAACCTGAGGAATCACAAAACTACATAACTCCAACCGGG
>QIAN01000462.1 GCA_003225005.1 Acidobacteriota bacterium
CTACGGGTACAGGCGCATCACGGCGGAACTCGGGCAGCGTGGGATGAAGGTGAATCACAAACGGGTCGCACGAATGATGCGGAACGACAACCTCTTGACGATCCGACACCGTGAATTGCTGTATGCAACAGATCGGGGCAATGAACTGGAGATCTACCTGAACCTGGCAAAGCGCTTGAAGATTGGCGGTACAAACCAGGTGTGGTTTGCGGACATTACCTACGTCCGGCTCAAGACCGAGTTCGTGTATCTGGCGGTGGTGCTAGATGCCTTCTCTCGGAAGGTGGTGGGCTGGTCGCTCGATCGAACGTTGCAGTCTAGGCTTCCCCTCGGTGCTCTCAGACAAGCGATATTGAGTAGGCAGCCGCCTCCGGGACTTGTTCACCACTCGGATCGGGGTGTGCAGTATGCCTGCGAGGCTTACATCCAGATGCTTCGGGAGCACCAGATCATGCCTAGCATGAGTCGGCCGGGACATCCGCAGGACAACGCCAGTTGCGAAAGTTTTCTAAAGACTCTGAAGCGCGAAGAGATCTACGCCAACGACTACCGTGATATGGAGCATCTGGCCGCTGGAATCGAGCAATTCATCGAGCGGTACTACAACCGGTGCCGTTTGCATTCGGCACTCGGCTACCGATCTCCGGAGGAGTTTGAGAAGCAATCAGAAGATCGAGGCGGAGACAATCGGCAAATGCGCATTGTCTGGGGCAGCTAATGAGACAGTGTTCCCATTATTTTGTCTCAACACGGGGTTCACCCTGACCGCTTGCAGTTCAGGCGATACTCGATGGAGTGAACCCCTGTTTTGAGACAGTTTTTGTGGTCGAGCTTCCTGAATTGACCCGACCCCCTTTTCGAGACAATTTCTGAGTTGAATCCGGGAGGCATTTTGAGCATGGCTGTGGAGTTGAGACTGAGCCGACCTGCGGCGAAGTGCCGGCCGGGCAAATCGAGTACGGCGATTATGTTTGGGTGCGCGACAACGCGTCCGCAAGTCTCGTCCGTCATTTCCCGGAACGCCGTTTCCGAACAGGGACGGTCATTTTGTAGGGTCAAGCGCCTACACCGAAGTTAGCCAGTCGCTGACAGGGCCGACTTCTAGTTGCCGCGACATTTCCTGACACCTATCCGGCTGCGCACGAGAAACCTGCCGAATTCTGTTTCGTGACTGGGATTTATTTCTGGCTCAGAAGATAGAGATCAGCGTGGCCTCCGGGGCGCGCATAAACGACGGTAGAAAGATCGCGCGCTAAATCGTAAGCGTTGCCGCCGCTGACGAGAGGAAATGCAAATGGAAGCTTCAGCGCAACCTGAGGTTGACCAATGAGTTTTCCGGCTTGCCAAGTCTGCCGGTAAATCGTGACGTCACGGCGCGAAGGGATCGCATACAAGATGGATTTGCCATCGCGAGCAAACAAGATGCTGAAAGTCACAACGCCCGGTACCAGCGGCGTGCACTTCTTTTCGGAGATGGAATACTCGTAAATTCCAGCTTTATCTCCAGCCGCAATCAGGCTCAAGAGGTATTGGCCGCCGGGCGCCACGTCCCAGGCGAAGCCGCAACCGTCAACCACTTTTTCCGGTGCGGAGCCTTCGGCGGCCTCTTGCCAGATGCTGCCTCCGTTAATGCCCTTGTCGAAGCTGTTGATGAACACGGACTTCTGATCATCGCTCCAAACGAGGCCCTGAATCGTCCCGCCATTCCAGGTAAGCGCGTGAAGTCCGCTGCCGTCGGCGCCCACAATGTAAGCCTTAATCGGCTTGCCGGCTTCCTCAACGGTCAAGTTAATATGAAAATTGTCTTGCGCCCAATTACCCGTAGCCAACGACACTCCCGTGGAGAGTCTCGTTTTGTTGCCGCCATCGATGTCGGCGACCCAGAGTTCCATCCGGTCCTTCGCGGGAATGGTGATGTACATCACTCGCTTGCCGTCACGCGAAATTGCGGGCTGCGTGGCGTTCTCGGACGCAATATCCGTGGAGGTCTTGGTAACGATGTTGTACGCAGTCAAGAAGCCGGAAGACTTACCGCTAACCAGATAGAGCCCTTTTCCTGCAGGATCAGGCATGGGGTTTTCATCCGGCCCGGTTCCAAAGGTCACCTGCGCAGAGGACTTGTCCTTCAGATTGAATTTCCAGATATTTGTCAGGCCGCTGACGGTCCGGCTAAACAAAATGGATTTTCCGGCTTCGGCCCACACGGCGTACGGAATTCCCGAAACCTCGCCCAAATCCTGAGAAGATCGCTGCGAAAGGTCCACGATACGGGCACGGAAATTCTCAATTGCAGTAATGGGGTCGGCAATGAGAACAAGCAGACGGGTTCCGTCGGGGAATGGGAGGATACCAACAACTGGAAGGGCCGTGGATTCGAAGCTGAAGACCTGTTCTTCACCTAAACCTGACCTGTTCGCCCGGAAGATTGCTCGCGTTCCTATCTTGGTGTAATAGAGAAACGCAGCATCCGGCGAAGGCGCCAAACTGATGCCCATAACAAGGCGGTGCGGACTGCCACCGAGCGTCGGCACAGACCAGCTTTCGTCACGTCCGAATACTCTGCGGTAATAGACTTCAGTCCCGTCCGTGGAGAAGCTCGTGACAACTTTGTCTGCCTCATCATTCGTAAGCTGAAGAGGTTCGCCCCCCGAGGTTAGCATTACGAAGACCTGCGAGACGCCCGCGACCGGCGAGCTGAAGGCAACCGTGTGGCCGTCGGTAGAAAGCGTCGCGAAGTGCATGGGCTTGTCCCAGTGGCTGATTTGCGTAATCTTCGCCGGCTCGCTCGACGACTTCGAACCAACTCCGAAGTGATACGCCGCAAACGCGACGGCAACAATTCCCGCGCAAATGGCGGCCATCACCAACTTCTTGTTTGCGAGCGGGGATGATGTCTGCGCGCCGATCGCCGATCGCGAACTGCTTGTTGCAGGCGAAGGAGCCAGGTTTTCGACCGGATTGCTTCCTGAGGACGACGATGAGGCCAGCCGGCCGGAATCGGTGTCCCGCCGCAGCCGCTTCAAGTCCGTGTGCATGTCGGAGGCAGACTGGTAGCGCAGGTCACGATCTTTTTCGAGCGCCTTGTTGAGGATGTCTTCAAGCTTCGCGGGCAGGTCCGGGTTCAGGCGCACAGGCGCAACGAAAGGCCGGTTCATGATCGCGTCGGAAATAACAGCGGATGTTTCGCCGCGAAACGGCAGGGTGCCAGTAGCCATCTCGTAGAGAACCACGCCAAAAGAGAAGAGATCTGTACGAGTGTCAAGCTCCTTGCCGCGCACCTGCTCGGGAGACATATACGCAACGGTTCCGAGCGTGCTGCCCGGACTCGTCAGTTGGTCCGAGTCCACTTCCACAGTGGCCAGGTTGTCTACGCTGCGCGATCCACGTTTCGACGCGCTGACCTTTGCCAGGCCGAAATCCAGAATCTTGGCGTGCCCGCGTTCAGTCACAAAAATATTTGCCGGCTTGATGTCACGGTGCACGATGCCCTTCGCGTGGGCAGCGTCGAGCGCCTCGGCAATTTCGATGCTGAGCGCGAGCAGCCTTTCCATCTCCAGGGGCCGCCCCGCAATGCGATGCTTCAGCGTTGCGCCTTCCAGAAGTTCCATCGCGATAAATGCCTGACCGTCTTGTTCGCCGATGTCATGAATCGTGCAAATATTGGGATGATTCAGGGCCGACGCTGACTGCGCCTCTCTTTGAAAACGGGCAAGCGCCTGCTGGTCTTTCGCTACATTGTCGGGCAGGAATTTCAGCGCAACAAAGCGATGCAGCCGGGTGTCCTCGGCTTTGTAGACAACGCCCATTCCTCCACCGCCAAGTTTTTCAAGAATGCGGTAGTGGGAGAAAGTCTGGCCTATGAGCGCGTCGATGCCGGACATGTGCCGCTCATCTTAGGGCCGGCCAGAAGGCAAGTCAACGAAGACAAATCCTAGACAAATCCAACCTGACTCCTGGTAAGCGCAGAATTGGAATCTCGCTGACTCTCCTGAAGCCCCGTTCTAGGAAGTGAAGTCGCTCGGTTACTGAACGAGTCCGATTCCGGTCCGATGGCGATTGATTCGCAAGTCACAATTGCCTAAAAAAGAGGTTCACGATACAGGTCTGCAAATACGTGGACCGAATCTCTGGATTGAAACACTTTGGACAAAACACGTTTTGCAGGAAAGGAGCTGCAAAGTGGAAAGAAAATGGAAAGAGCGATACAGCCAGAAATTCCGTCGCCGAGCTGTGGCGCGGATGAACGCCTGCGACAACATCGTGAGGCTATCACGCGAACTCGGTTTAAGCCGCACTCTGCTGTACAAGTGGCGGTGCCGGCTCGAGCCACCGGACGCGCAAGTCGAAGGGACGGTGTCGACACAGAATTCCCGCGAATCCAGACTTCGCAGAGAGGTCAACAAGCTAAAGCGGCTTCTGGCGGACAAAACGTTGGAGGTGGATTTTTTCAGAAGTGCCTCGCAGAAAGTCGAGGCTCGGCGCCAGCAGAGCGACATCTTTGGCGAGAAGGCGTCTACGACGAAATTCGAGATGCCGTTGCAAGGCAGAATGAGTATCGAGCGAATGTGCCAATCGGCCCAGGTCAGCCGAGCGGGGTTCTACCGCTACCTTAACTGTCGGGCTCCTGAGGAAGAGGACATGACAGTGCGATCTGCGATTCAGGAGATTGCTCTGGAACGCGTGCGCCACTACGGATATCGACGCGTCACGGCAGAACTGCGCCGACGCGGAATGATGGTGAATCACAAGCGCGTGGCACGAATGATGAGGACGGACAACCTGTTGACGATCCAAAATCGAGAACTACGGCAAGTCACGGGTCGCGACCGCGAACTGGAGATTTATCTTAACCTCGCTAGTCGCATGAACTTGCGCGGTCCGAACCAGCTATGGATCGCGGACATAACCTACATTCGTCTGAAGGCTGAGTTCGTCTATTTGGCGGTGGTTCTGGACGCTTTCTCTCGCAAGGTGGTGGGGTGGTCGCTGGATCGATCCTTGCAAGCCCGTCTTCCGACGAGTGCACTAGAAAAGGCGATCATGAGTCGGCAGCCACCTCCCGGACTGGTTCACCACTCTGATCAAGGAGTGCAATACAGGTGCGCAGGCTACATGCAGGCGCTTCGGGATCACCGGATGGTAGCGAGCATCAGTCGGCCGGGCTACCCATATGACAACGCGAGTTGCGAGAGCTTCATGAAGACGCTTAAGAGGGAGGAGATATACGCCCGCGACTACCGCGACTTAGAACACCTGCTCGAGAGTGTCGAGGGTTTCATCGAAAACTACTACAACCGATGCCGTTTGCATTCGGCTCTAGGTTACTGTCCACCGGAAGAGTTCGAAAATGAGTCGGAAGGTCGAAACGGTGACGCGCGTTTCGGGGCCGCAACCATGAGGGTTTTCAAGACCTTAACGGGAAGTCAGAATTAGGTCTAGGGACTTCCGAAGCACGTTGGGGGGTGAGACAGTGTACCGATTAAATTGTCTCACTATGGGGTTCACCCCAGCGGTTCTCGAACCCAGCTGTACCAAAACTGTACCAAA
>QIAN01000084.1 GCA_003225005.1 Acidobacteriota bacterium
TATTTTCCAACCTATTCCAATGGATTGAAGGACATTGCCGGCTGGCTGGGGTTCAAATGGTCAGATCAGGACGTTTCTGGTGTCCAGTCTATTAGATGGCGGGACACCTGGGAACAAACCAAAGCGTCGTTGGCGAAGGAAAAACTCATCGCTTATAACTTGGAGGATTGCGCGGCGCTGGAACTAATTACCCGTGCCGTTGCACAAACCGGCCGACAAGATATCAGACCAAGTTCGGAAGTTCCGCAAAGTTTAGAAGTCGTGGTTGCTGACAACCTGGATTCGAAAGTGTCCTTGTGGCCTAGATTCAGGAGTTCCATCGATGGTTTTGAGGCTATCAATAAGGCTGCGCGCTGGGATTACCAGCGCGACACCATCTACGTCAGATCCGACGCGAAGTTGAAGAGAGCCAAGCGGAAAGGCATGAGCCGGGCGAAAAGGACCATCCGTGTTAGCAAAGTGTGGTCTGCGAACCATTGCGTGTGTGTCCCCGTTGCCAAAGAAAGGCAACCCAGACGTTTCGGAGAATAACGAAGTGCCTCCACGATCTGAGGTTTAGCAGGTCGGGAGTCACCGGATGGGTAGTGAAGTATCAGTTTCAAGTTTTCTGGTGTCCAGCTTGCCAGGCATTTAGCCCCTGGCCGAAGGAATTCTCGGATCGAACCACGTATGGCCGCAACATAGCCGCATTCTCCATCTTTGAAATCATTGAGCTTTGTGTCTCTCAGCGTTCTCTGACTCAAACCCTGAATAGACTGTTCGGCTTCCAAATGAACGAGAATGTCGTCCGTCGATTCAAGCAGCGGGGGGCTGAATACTACCGGGAAACTCGAAAGAACATCCTTGCGGGGATGGTTAAGGGCAACCTGATTCACGCGGATGAAACACGAATTAGGCTGCACGCAAAGTCCGCCTACGTCTGGGTTTTTGTCACGTTCCGCGAAGTGGTCTACTTTTATTCGGAGACGCGCGAAGGAAGCCTGGTCCAAAGTGCTTTGGGCGAGTTCAAGGGCGTTTTGGTATCCGATTTCTACGCGGCCTACGACTCACTCCCATGCCCCCAGCAGAAGTGCTTGCTCCACTTGACGCGTGACCTCAATGACGCCGTCTTGGATAATCCATACGACGAGGACGTAAAGGGGATAGTTACGGCATTTGCCGAACTGCTGCACGGGATTGTGAAGACCATCGACCGGTGGGGCCTCAAAAGCAGGTTCCTTCGCAAGCATCTGGTCGACGTAGCCCGGTTTTTACAAACAAATTTCGAAGAAGGGGTTCCCGAGCGCGGCCGCGTCGAAATGGAAGGATCGGTTGGAAAAAGAGCGAGACAAATTGTTCACCTTTCTGAGCCACGATGGTGTTCCTTGGAACAACAACAACGCCGAGCACGCGATCAAAGCGTTTGCCAGGCTCCGCCGTGCCATCGAAGGTCTTTCCACGCCGAAGGGAATTGAAGAATACCTCATCCTCTTGAGTGTGTGCCAGACGTGCAAATACTCCGGGTTGGACTTTTTGGATTTTCTCCGTTCGGGCGAAACTGATGTAGGCACCTTCGCGGCAAGCCAATGGAAGCGACGGGTACACGTGTGAGAACAAATTCAAACTGGGCGGGAGCGAGCTCAACAGCTAAACGGAGCAACCGAAATGACCTCAAAGGATAAGACCAAAGACCGGGCGCCACGAGAAGCCACATTGGGCCCGCTGCTGGACCGACTGAAGCCCGGTGAGGCTGCAACCGTCCTCCGGCTCCTTCTCAAAGCGCATCCCGATCTTCCACGCGAGGCCGATGAAATTGCGCGATCACTCCTAAAGCAATTGGAGTATGAGGACGTCGCTGCCGGGATTGAAGACGAAATACGGGCGCTGGACTACGACGACCTTAACGCCCGCGCCGGCAGCCACGAATGGGGCTACGTCGAGCCCACGGAGGCTGCCTGGGAAATTCTCGAGGAAACTGTGGAACCCGTCCTCGATGATATGAAGCGCCACATCGAGCTTGGACTCGAGGCTGAGGCGCTTGAAATCTGCAAAGGCATGGTGCTGGGACTCTATCGGCTAAGCGAGCGTGAAGGTGGCGACGTTTTGGGATGGGCACCTGACTTCCCTGCCGAGGCGGCTGGAAACGCTGTAAAATTCTGGTATGCCGGAGCCGACAGCCCGAAGAGTCGCGACATCCGTCGAAAAATGCGCCCTCCTCTTCCTCAGAACTTCCTGAGCATGGTTCCCAAGTGGATTCCCATGATCGAGCGTATCTTGAAAGAGACGAAGTGACTCCCACCGCCCGATGTGTGGCCGTAAACCGAATACGGTTGAATCGTGACGGGCGACACAACTCTGGTTCTGGCATCAATTTACTTCTTTGCGAGACTGATGACAACGAGGGGGTAGATAGAGGACATCTTGCGCTCGTGCGATTCATCTCCCCATACCTCCGTCACCTTCCTATGTCAGGTGTGCGCACCGAGGCAAGGGTTAAATAGAGGGCCGCGGTGCGGAGATAAGCTACGAGCCCTTAGAGAGGGAATCATGAGATCCCGACCGCAGCGCTACCAATGCCCGAAGTGCCGATGGGACTTTGCCTTCCGGAAGAAAAGGTGTTGCCCCGGGTGTGGTACGTTGCTATTGATCGCGTCGGACAACCCCACCGATGCCGAGCTGACCGAGCTGAAGAGCTTCTGGATGTGGCATCCAGGAGAAGTGGGGCGCAACTTCTACCTACGAATTTGACGCACACCTGAGCTTGACCGCGAGGATCGAGTCTGTTACATTGTGTAAGACGATGAGTATGAGGGCTATCATAAGGGAGTAAGACGCATGGCGCGCAAAGAACGAATCACTGTGTCACTTTCGCAGGGATCCGCGCGGTTCTTGAGGGCTTTTCGGGCGAAGGTGCATTCTCCTTCGATGAGTGCTCTCTTTGAGAGAATCGTCGCGGATTTACAAAATAGGGTTGAAACGGAACAGCTAGAAAAAAGGGTTGCGGCCTACTATGACGGATTGGCAGACTCGAGTGTGCAGGAAGATTCCGTTTGGGGCGCTCTGGGCGAAGCTACACTCGCCTCGCCAGTGGACGAAGAAGAGCACCACAGGCAGTTAACGGGTGCTGTTCGATAAATGGTTACGAATCCTCCGGCGCTACCCCAGCCTCGGCGGGGGCAGATCTGGTTTGTGCTCTTACCTAGCGACCCGCCGGGAAAGAACCGTCGCCCCGTCGTGATTGTTTCTTCAGATGCCAGAAACACCCATCCGCGGGCGACGACAGTTCTTGCTATCCCCTTCTCAACAACACCAGCGAGTCTCCCGACACATGTTAGCCTGCAGCCAGGACTGACCGGACTGCAGGAAACGAGCACGCTTCAGCCGGAGAGTATACAAACAGTGAGGAAGGAGCAGCTCGTACCCGCCCCAGGTACGAGAACGTTAGGCGAGTCTATCATCCGCAAGCTGGCAAGAGGCGTGGTGTTGTCCATGGGCGTTCAGCCTAGAGACATCCCGGAGGTATGAACGAGATCTACGCCAACGACTACCATGACCTGGAGCATCTGGTCGAGAGGATGGAAGAGTTCATCGACTGGCGGTTCTTTCGGGAGGTCCGACACATCTGGCGAAAGTGGCTCAGCCGGCGCACTCGTGGAAACGGGATGACCTGGGAGACATTTGTTGCTCTCCTACGGAACCATCCACAGTTGCCACCGCGTATCCAACATTCTTGGAATGGTGCAGGGAGTCACGCTTGAGGAACCCACTGCGGTAATCCCGCTCGGTTGGGTCTGTGAGGGGGGAGAATTCCGTGGTGCCATGATGGACCTAAACGCGCACGAAGCTGGAAACGGCGGACAGAGCCAAGGAAAGTCTACAGCCCACTGCGCTCTCCTCTACTCGGAGGTGACCGCGGCTCAGAAGTTGTGGGTTCCGGAAATTCCGAAATTCTGAGCCGCCAATTCCGGAACCCACAACAAAGTAAGTACCCTTATTTGTGTAGCCCAAATAGTAGCCCAACTAACAGAGGGTTTTGCACTATCAAGAGACGCCGATTCAACGACTTAGGTGAGATGAAAGCGTGCTTGCAAAGCAGATGCTCTCCCAGCTGAGCTACACGCCCATCCTTGTAACCATTTTATTCTAAAACACTTTCGAGCCCTCTTTTTCGCGCAGATCCATAATCAAGCGATAGACTGTATCCACGTCCCCAATGTCCGCAAACACCGTTACGTCCCCAATCGAAAACCGGCTCAAATTCCGTGTCTTCCTTCCTTTTGCTGCGACTACCGGATATTTCGGACCAAACCAAAGTGTTCCCCTTCCTGTGCCTTCTCGTTCGATAGTCGGAATCGCCTCCAGAAATGTCGTGCTCGTCTTCATCTTCATCTTCCATCCCTCTTGAAGCACTAGCACCCGCCGGTTCGTCACGGCGTAGTACGTTCGCCTTTTCAACCACGCATCCACCAGAAATCGTCCCCACACCATATAGTTGCCCACGACTAGGAATGGGATTCCCCATAAAGCCATGAAGACGTCTGTCCCGCCAGGCCGCGAGGTCTTTCCCCAGAAACCTAGCGCTTGGGCTTCCCAGAAAACAAAAAAGCCTGTCCATATGAGCGAGAACGGAATCGCCGTCCAATCATCGGAGTGAAAAATCACTGTTGGGTTCGGCATTCCTGCCCAGTAGATACTCTCGCCAGGCATCAATTCGGGCTGTATCTTCTGAGCTGCCTTGGGATCGATCGCGCTCACCTTCTTCTGTCTCCCCTGTTGCCAAATTTCCTGCCAAATTCTGAATGTAGGTGACTGTCCTACGCGTGTCCACAAGAAACCACACGTTGTACTAGCGATTGGCAATCGGCCCGATCCATTTGAATGAATAGGTCGGGTTATCGAACATGTCCGATAAGCGCGTTTTCCTTCGCGATTGCTTGTGGCCTTATAATCCTCCTATGCGAATTCTCGTTGGGGGAAGTCGACTTCGGGTCTCACTCTTGCTCCTTGCCTGCCCGCCCGCTTTGACCGGGAAATGCTTGCACCCAATGGTTTTTCTAAACTCTGTTGCACACGATCTCACAGTCCACCGGGATATTCGTGCGGACGATCTCGAAGTCAAAGTTGATGGCAAGCGAGCACGGGTCGTTTCCCTGTCACTGAACTCGGGTCCACGCCGCATCATCATGATGGTGGATACTAGCGGCAGCATGAGTCCATCGCCGCAAACAAGCGGGTGGGGCATCTCCCTTCGCACCGCCGTTTTTGCCGTCGACTCAGTTCCATCCAATGCTTCCGTAGCAATGGTGACATTCAGTGACAAACCACAGCGAGAGTCGGATGGCTTCGAAGAGCGCCAGCAAATTAGAAGAAGAGTTTTGGAGCTAGCGAAGAGGGAACCGAAGGGACACACAGCGCTATATGACTCCATTGATCAGGCCCTCTCGCTGTTTGAAACACCGCAACCCGGCGACGCCATTTACTTGGTTAGCGACGGTGGGGACAATAAGAGCAAAGTTTCTCTAACGAAATTGAGAGAAAAGTTAGTCGCCCACGGTGTCAGGGTGTTCGTTTTTCTTGTTCCGTCCGAACACTTAGTGACTCCCGAGGAAGTAGAGGGCGAAGCGCTGATGGACAAGCTTGCAGAATTCACAGGCGGCTACGTCATTCGGATTCCCTGGCCTGAGATCAGAAGAAATGAACAAACATGGTTGGTGAGGTCAGCCACTCAAATCAGTGACCAAGTGCAGGCTATGTACGAAATGGAGCTGGATATCTCCGGCGTGGTGGCGTCAGCAGTGCGAGTGAGGGTCGTGGTTGCTAATCGGAAGCGAGCTAAGAGCACCCTTGCGTATCCGCGCCAGCTCACGCCTTGCCTTCCTGAACCGTAGCCCCCAACGAACGCTTACTCGGCGGTTGTTGATGAAACCAGGCGATTACACTCACAACCAAGATTGCAAGCCCCGGTACACGTTCACTTGGATGGTTAGTCGCGAAACCGGACAAGTCCCCGGTCCGCTTTCCCGCTGGATTCAACTTCGACGATTACGGCGTTAATTGATTGGATAACGTCGTCGGCTCCCCTCGACCGAGTAGACTTGGCGAAGGTGATTCGACCAAGGCTCGGAGGAAAGGAGCCGAGTGATGCTTATTTATAGGTTGTGATTTCCATTCACGCTTCCAGCAAATAGCCATGCTGGATCCCACGACCGGCGAGGTTATCAATCGTCGGTTGGAACATGAGAACGGAGAAGCCAAGAAGTTTTATGCCACGCTCCCAAGTCCGGCCCGAGTCGGCATGGAGGCGACCTGCGATGCGCAGTGGTTCGAGAGAACGCTGCGGGAACACAATCACGAACTTTGGATCGGAGATGCGGCGGAGATCCGTGCCGCCATGGTGCGGAAGCAGAAGACGGACTCGCGCGATGCTCTGCACATTCTCGACTTGCTGCTCACGAACCGTTTTCCCCGCATCTGGGTACCTTCACCGGCGGAGCGGGACCTGCGGCAAATGCTGCGCCATCGGCACAAACTGGTTCGCTTTCGTACCTCGGTGATGAACCAGCTGCACGCCTTGGCGATGGGGCAAGGCCTTTGCCGGAAGAAAAAGCTGTGGACCAAGGTCGGCCGAAAGGAACTGGAAGGTCTGCTCCTCGATCCTTGGGCGAGTCTGCGACGGAAAGAGCTGCTGCAGTTGCTCGATCAGCTCGATCCGTGGATCGCGAACTTGGATGCGGCGGTGATCCAGGCTGCCGAAAGCCGTCCGCCCGCGGTCTGTTTGATGCAGCAGGCCGGCGTGGGGCCGGTGACGGCACTGGCGTTTGTGCTGACCATAGGGCCAGTGACCGCTTTGCGAGCAGCAAAAAGGTGGTGAGTTACCTGGGGTTGAATCCCAGCGAAGAAAGCTCTGGCGGTCGGCAGCGGCTGGGGGCCATCAGCAAGCAAGGCAACCCGATGATGCGCTACTTGCTGGTCGAAGCTGCCCAGACGGCCGCCCGGCTGGATCCGGAATTGCGGCGGGACTATCAACGATTGAAGTTTCGCCGTGGTAGTGCGGTGGCGAAAGTGGCCATCGCACGAAAATTGGCGGTGCGGCTGTATTGGAAGCTGCGTGAAGCAGCACAGCCCGTGTCGTCAGCTCGCATGCAGGGTAGCCCGGCAAGTCCTGTGGTAGGCGAAAGCCTATCGCCTTATTGATTGAGCGCCCTGCCTCCCTTGTAGAAGAGGGAGTTCGGAGAAAGAATCATGGTTAGTGGTTGAAGATCGAATACATGGTTGGTGGAGGTAGCTTCACCGTAGGATTCGAAGGAGACGAGCCTTGGTCGAGACCCGTAAAGGAATCCTGAGTAAGGCGAAGCTTGCGCTTCGTCCGATGACAATCTTGACGAGCCTTACGCGGCGTCAAGGGTCTTCGATAAACGTCCCGCTTCGCGGGACGCCCTTGACCCCGCTCCGGCTCGCGGAGCTCGAGGTTTGCCTCGGGCCGCATAAAACAACTCTTGACAACGCCGACGACGTTCTACACAGGACTTAGACTCGATTCATCATCACGGCGGGCTTGCCCGTATAGTCGATTAATCCTTGGCTGGATGAACCAGACACCGAGAGGAAAAAACCAAATGAGAAAAAATGGCCCCGCGTAATCGTAGAATGATACTGGTTTGCTTGTCTCCGCCATCACTAGACTCTTGGACACGAAATATAAATCATAGAACAAGCAAAACATGGCGAAGAGGTGTAATGGAAAAAAGATTGCGAGCAATGCTGGGTTGGTTGTGGTGCTCTGAAAAAAAGCCATGAACACGAAGATGTAGAGCCCTGGGTAGACAAGGGCAACTCGAAAGAATCCCGTCTTCAACCTGAGCGCCGGCTGCACGATCGAACCGAGAAACGACCCCATCGACCAAAACCAGCCAAGAAAGCACAACATGAACAGCGCCATCATGAATGCAAATGGGAGACCGAGTTTCCCAAAATCGTCAGAGGATTTCGATGTGGCCGATATCGAACTCACAACGGCCGCTACATCTCCAACAAAACCTAGCACAAAGAGGAGAAGGAAAATCTGCCAGTGCTTGGCACGGAGAAAGAAGTTCGCAACCACATCCATGTTTCCTCTGAACTCCCACCTACGCTGCACTGGGTTGTCCAATCGGGACCTTATACCACGGCAGTGAAAGATAATGCCATTGGTCCCGGTCCTTGCCCTCCCCCAGTATTTGGGCGCTCTCGCGGAGTATTCATGCGACCACCAGTTTCGATGCGGTCCCTGGCGCAAGCCGCGCAGCCCCAGGTGGCTTTTCCAATCGCGAAAACACTGCTCGATTTAGCTTGGCACGTAAAGCGTGAGTTCAGATTGCTGTCGCCTAGCGTATCGCGGGCCTCGGGCCGCCACCAAACGCCGCGACCCAAGCCGGCGAGATCTGCCTAGAAACTCGTTAGAGTCTTGCCCGAGGGATCAAACCAGCCCGTGGATTTCGACGTATCGCAACACGACCACCAGTGGCCGAAAGTCACCCATGCCAGGGCCACAGGGGGTGGATCACGGATATTCGGCGCATTCGATGCGTGCTACCTTTTGCCAGCTACCAAACCCATTCGCTCAATCACCCTACCGGAATCGCGATCATCCCGCCAGGCGGTGGGAGCGGCAACATTTATACTGGGATCTATATAGTCGACTCGGCGAACAACGTCATTAAGTTGCTTCAAGATTGGAGCCATACTTTGGTAACAGTAGCCGGAAATGCAACGGGGTATGAGAAGAGCCTTCGCATTTTGGTACGCTATCCCGAACCGGAGCGTTATCAGCCCTTCTGAGTTCGACGTTGGCGATCCAGCGCAAGTGGCAAGTCATCTTGCTGCTTGCAAAGAGGCTCTCCGAAAGCTGCAGCCTTCGCCGAACGTGACGACTGCACCCGATGCGTCGCTTTCCCCTAAAGCTCTTCACTAGCTACTTTCTGTTCGCAGCGGAGGCCATCGGAGTTTTGATCTTAGGTTTCGTTGTCGGATTGATCCTGAAGGCTATAGTCCCGATCCCTTCAGCGGTCATAATTCCTGAGCTGATTCTCAAGATGATGTTTCGTCGCACGGACTTTCGGTCCAACGTCAGTCCAATTCGAGAGGGTAGTTGCACCGCG
Source organism: Acidobacteriota bacterium (assembly GCA_003225005.1). GTDB lineage: Bacteria > Acidobacteriota > Terriglobia > Terriglobales > Acidobacteriaceae > Sulfotelmatobacter. Next base: position 9,117 of record QIAN01000084.1, read on the forward strand.
CGGTTCCGTGTAAGCGACACCAGATGCGGCACTTATCTGATTTAACCTGCGTGCTTGCAAAGCAGGTGCTCTCCCAGCTGAGCTACACGCCCACAAGAGAAGCTACTCTGATTCTAAAACACTTTCCGCCGTTCCGAAACCCGGTCCTTCGCATTTTCGTCATCTGGATGAACCCCTGAAGTGAGACAGTTTCACGATGCACACTTTCCGGGACTGACCTGCCCGCTTTTTGTTGCGCAAAACCCTCTTCGGCGAGGCCCTTCGCTTTTTGCCCGAGGAAAGGTTGAAGGAGCGCTGCCATAAATTGATGCCAGAGAATTGATAATGGCATTTTTGGCTTTCAGCAGATGCTAATCGGATGGTTGGAAGTGGGATCTCTTGCCTCTAGGTCTCAAACAGACGTGTGATGCACACCTTTGTCTCAAGGAAGGGTTCAGTCTGTAGGGTTTGTGTTGAAGTCCGTCTGTCCATGAACTGTGCACGAAGGGGCCGTCCCTTCGTCATCCGCCCGGAATCGGTTGGAGGGGACATAGGAGCAACGTCCCACATCGGGACTTCTTGCCCGGAATAATTCCCGGATGCGCCATCACTTGGGAACTATCCCTCAGAACGACGGCAAAGGAGGTCTGGGGACTATGAATCCTTGGATGCCGGTGGAGCTTCGCAAGCCTGCGTTCTAAACAGGGGTTGCCGGTCACTTGTGCAAAGGCTATTCGTATCTCAATGCGACTATGGGGTCGACTCGCATGGCGCGGCGCGCGGGAATCGTGCAACCGAGCGCGGCCGCGAGCGTGAGCACAAGAGCCACACTCAGAAACGTCAGAGGATCGAGGGGCTGAACGCCGATTAGAAGATCACCCAAAACCTGGGTTAGGCCGAGCGAAGCGAGCAATCCCACGGCGAGGCCAATGAAGAGCTGACGAAAACCGTGCATGAGCACCATGCGAAGAATCGCCTCGCGAGGGGCGCCAAGCGCCATACGCACGCCAATTTCCTGGGTGCGCTGGCCCACCGAGTGGGCGATGACGGCGTATAGGCCAACCGACGCCAGCAGAAGCGCGACGGCGGCAAAGATGGAAAACATACTGCCGTAAATGCGCCACGGCCAGGCGCGTTCCCGAAGCAGCGCGTCGAGGGTTCGGAGGTCCGTCACCGGGAGATTCTGGTCCATGGCTAGGACTTCGCGGCGGAAGGCATTGCTCATGCTGCCCGGAAAGACAACCGTGCGCGCCGCGACCACCATTTCGCGCTGGGGCAATTGCTGATAAGGGAGGTAAATCAGGGGATCGTGCGCGCCCTGGCTGCTGTCGCTCTGGACGATATCCGGTACAACGCCAACCACGGTGAGCCAGACCTGCGGAACTGGGGCAGGAGCGTTCGGAGTGTTGGGAAGAGGCATTATGAGGCGCAAGCGCTTCCCCAGCGACTCATCATTGGGCCAGGACATGCGGGCAAAGGTTTTGTTGACAACAACAACAGGGACTCCGGAGACCCCGTCCAAATCAGAGAGGACGCGTCCGCGGACCGACTGAATCCCGAGGGCGGGAAAATACGAAGGGCTGACGATTACTCCGCCTACCCGAGGAAGCTTGCGAGGGTCGGCCGACGCGTGGCCTTCGAGTTCATAAACAAAATCCGTCCACCCGTCGCCGGGCAGATTGGAGGCCATAGCCACGGATTCAATCCCGGGAAGAGCCAGGAGGTGCGCCCTCAACTGTTGATGGAAAGAGATCTGCGATTGGGGAGTAGGATATTTTGAAGCACGCAGGATGATGTCCATGCTCAAGATATTCTTTGTATTCACGCCGACGGGAGTGCGGGTCATGTTCATGAAGCTGCGAATCATCAGGCCGGCGCCGACCAAAAGGATAAACGCGAGACCCATTTCGCTGACAACCAGAGCGGCAGAGAGAGACCGACTGCGGGAACTCATGCCGGAGCCCTGACCGCCTTCCTTTAGTGACGCATTTATATCGAGCCGGGAGAGGCGTAACGCTGGCGCCAAGCCAAACAGAATGCCAGTCAGGATCGTGATGGCCAGAAGAAAGGCGAGCACCCGGTAATCCATGGAGAACGAGAAGTATGCGGGAGCATCGTCTGGAATGATGGCGGCCTGGTAGATGCGAACGCCCCACACGCCTAGGAGCGAACCCAGAATTCCGCCTAGCGCGGCCAGCGTGATGCTCTCGACCAGCAACTGGCGCATCACGCGCCAGCGCCTGGCGCCCAGCGCGACACGGATGGAGATTTCGCGCACGCGGCCGGTGGCGCGGGCGAGCAGCAGATTGGCAACGTTGGCGCAGGCGATCAAGAGTACAAATCCGACTGCCCCCAAAAGCGCCAAGTAAATGAGGCGAGTGTCGCGGCCAGTGAAATAGTCATTGTAAGTCTCGACCTGGATACCGATATTCTTGTTGGTCTCCGGGTATGCGGTTTCAAGGTCGCGCACGAGTGTGGTCATCTCTGCCCTGACAGAAGCGAGGCTCGCGCCGGGCGCCATGCGGCCGAATATCGTCAAACCGCGGAACTCGCGCTTTTGCCAATTGCCAACCGGAATCAGAGGCATCCAAAGTTCATTCGCACGAGGGAAGCGGAACCCTGGCGGCATTACGCCGACCACCACGGCGGGAATTTCGTTGATCCGGATGGTCTTTCCGATGATAGACGGATCTTTGTTGTAACGGCTCTGCCACAAGCTGTGCGCGAGAATCACGACTGGCGGCGCGCCCGGACGCGCATCTTCAGGGAGAAAGTCGCGGCCGATGATGGGCTTCTCGCCGATGACAGAAAACGCGTTGAAAGTCAGCAGGCCGCCTCGGACCTGGGTTGGGATGGCGCTTTTGTCGCTGACGTCAGCGTCCTCACCCGAAAATGCTGCGAGGGATTGGAAGGACTGCGCCCTTGACTGCAGGCAAAGATAGTCGGGGTAGGACTCACCGCGGCCGCTGCCAGTTTCGCGGTTGGTGCTGGAGATGTAGAGGACGCGATCACTGTCCGCAATTGGCAGATTCTTGAAGAGGACTGCGTCGACGAGTATGAACATGGTGGCGTTGGCGCCGATGCCGAGCCCCAGGGTGAGTACGGCAATGGCCGTGAACTCCGGCGCCTTTGCCAGCATCCGCACGCTGTAACGCAAGTCCTGAACAACCATCTCCGTGCTGCCTCCCATCTCTGAGCCAAGGTGCAAAGTGGACCAATCGTACCGCAGGAAGTATGTGTCATTCCAACTGATCCGACAGTTCCAGACGAGTGGTCGACCCACCGGAGTGCGACCTGTAAAGCTGATGAAGATGATTGTCTGGAGAGGAGGAATTCGATCAGACCGTGCGTCCCATCGCACGCTGCCTACAAGGCGGAGCGGGGAGGCAACGAACTGTTCTGGAGCACCTTGGACAATGTATCCACGCGTGCGCAAGAGCGGCGCTTGAAATCAGCGACTTTCAAGAAGATGAAACTGCGGCCTCTCTAACCAGCCGATCAGAATGTTACGTTGCGCTGAAACCGCTGGAGTTTTGCGTACCACAGCTCGCGGAGTGGTCGCTGGAGGCGCGATTAGCGCCGCGGAACGCATGAGAATGATGCTTGGGGCGTATCCGCGGCGAAGAAGCGAGCTTTTGGCGCCGTTCACGTCGGACGGTCAGTTCCGCGGCCTAACTGTGGAGCACTGCGAACTTTCCGACCTACCAGACGCGGCATGGGCAGAGTACGAGCGCGACGCAAACAAGGACTTGCTGGTGACCCGCCATGCGCGCTTCTTCCGGTCGATTTTCGTGCCTTCTTTGGCGTCTGCGATCGCCGACGAAGGGAAGCGCAGTAATTTCGCCGACCGCTTGGAGGAAAAACTGAAGCAGCGCTTAGCGACCCACCCCGTACCGCTTCACTCGTTCGTTCAAACGCTTGTGCTCGCCAAGCAGGGCCTCCCAATCCAGCGGCCCAGAAGTAGGAACGAACTGGGAATGGCTGACACGTCCTCGCAAACCAGTTCTGTGCGGCTCAAGTCGCGGGGAGTGCCAATCCTGCATCAGCACGCCTTTTTTTATGGTCGGTGGGTCGTTGCGGCGTCGGCGGTCGGACTTTTCTGGGGCCCGCCCGTCACCGTGTATTCTTTCAGCGTCTTCCTCAAGCCGCTCATGAAGGAGTTCCACACTGGCCGTGCCCCGGTTTCTCTGGGTTACACTCTGCACCTTATCGCAGGTGCAGTTTGCGCTCCGCTTGTGGGATGGCTCGACGATCACTACGATTCACGCAGGGTGATCTTTTCGGCTACCGCAATGTTTGGCTCCATTTTGCTTTTGAACAAAATTCTCTCGGCTAATATCTGGCAGTTCTACCTCTTTTATGTTGTTTTGGGTCTCTTGATAAATGGTGTGGGGCCGATTCTACCTCAGCCTTGCTGTCGAGATTGAGCCAGAAAAGGATAGGGCCTGTGTTGCCGTAAGGCTCTCGGAAGGGGCGATTGGTGATAAACAGTCTGCAATTCCCCCTGGAGACGCCGGCAATGCCACCTTGCTCGTCGCCCCAATCGAAGGTGAAGCCCAGCGTGTTGACGTAGTAGGCAGCAGCTTTATCGACGTTGGCCGCGGGGATCTCCGGGACAGCAGCGGGGAACGTCATGCGGTGAATCGTAGCACGAGCACGCGGCTCTCAGATCCGCGGCGCCGTCGGAAAATCGGCAAGCGTCAAGAACGTCGAATCAATTTTCTCCACCAGTTTGCCATTCTCTTCGGACTTGGCTTTCACGGTCTTCCATTCCGGATCGTCCTGGAAGGCTTTCCAGTTCGCGGTAGCCGCCTCGCGGCTCGGATGCTCCAGAATGTAAAAGAACGTGCTGCTTTTCACGGGCTCGTCCAGCGCCGTCCAGTAGGCAACACTCTTCATTCCATGATTCCCAAAGAGCTTATCCGTAAAGTCCCGGAAACGGGCGACGAGGCTGTCTAGCTTTCCGGGGACCACGTGATAAACGCGCAATTCATAGACCTTCGCTGATCCTGTCATCGCGTCACCCTGGCGCTTCTCCTCCGCATTCGGACTCCCAATTGAGGCCTGTAGAAACGCCCGCTCCACTGCCTCCGCTATGCCAGCCGGTAGCAACACCGACAAGGGCACAGCCCGCAACCATGTTCGCCTATTCATGCGGCGCATTCTAGCAAACCTGCTGAAGTGCGACATCAATATTTCGGCCCATCGCCGATTTGGGAGATCCTAGTCTCTGCCCTCATATCCCATTGAGTATCACGAGCCGATGCCTAGGTTCTCCGCCTTCTCCTAACTCCGCAATTCCCATTTGGCGGCGGGCCGTGGAAGCACAAGATGCTCTCAGTTATGACCTCCTCGCAACTGACTGGCGGACCTATCGGGATTGTGCCCGAGTGCAAACCGGACAGAACCCAATTGGGGAGAATTTGCCGATCAGGCCATCCCGGGGCTTCCCCTGAGCTAGAGCTTCTGATGGGAATCATGTGGCATCGGACGTGGTTTTGTGCGTCTTCCTAGCTGGCCCCGTATCCTCAGGGCCACATAACGCGGAACGCCACAGAAGAAATTAAACTTAATGGCGATCGGGCCTTGGCGGTCAGGCCCGACAGCTGTGTGACACTCTTCTCGCGGCGAAGAAAATCTCTGAACAGACAGTTTCCCTATATCGTTGAGCCGCTGGCCGATTTGCCTGCTGCATACACTCAATATGTAATTGATTTCCAAAGTGAGACCGTCGGAAGGTAGAGGCATCTATCGCCAAATCAGTACCAGGAACCGAATTGACTGCAGGTCGACACGGGAACACGCTAAAATCGGCGCGTGCAACAAAGACTAAGGAGGGCCTATGCCAACGTTCGTCGGCAGGTATTCAGACCACGCCTATGCGGTGACGCGCGTTGTTGTCGGTCTCCTGTTTGCCTGCCATGGCGCCCAGAAGCTCTTTGGGGTGCTCGGCGGTATACGGGAGCTGGGCGGCGAAGGCCTGCTCGCCGGTATCATCGAGTTTTTCGGAGGCTCATTGGTGGCACTGGGGCTGGTTGCGAGCATAGCCGCCTTTGTTGCCAGTGGCGAGATGGCTGTCGCCTACCTCAGGGCTCACGCCCCCATCGGATTCTGGCCCATCCAAAACGGTGGAGAGTGGGCCGTGTTCTATTGCTTCTTTTTCCTCTATGTGGCTGCCCAGGGTTCCGGACGTTTCTCTCTTGATTCTGTTTTTCGCCGGCGCCGAGCACGGGTTTGATCACAGCGAAGTTAGCTAGCATTTGCTTATCCAGTTGATGCAGCAAACCACCAAGCAACCGCAAACGGCACTCGTTCAGTCGGATATTGCGCAGGCGTTCGCTACGCCAGTCGAGCACCGCGAACGGCCGATCAGCGTTCGTTGGACAGCTTCCGGTGAGGAACTCCTAATCAAGACGGCGGGCAACGCTGCACCCCCCCGGGGGAACCACAGTTGCAGCGGCGCCATATGCAATCCTTCTTGCTTGAAATCAATCCCGCCGCGCTAACGGTGGACGCCGCTGACAGCAACCACATAAAACTCGACGTCGTGGCGGTCGCTCTCGACCTTGAGTCGATGAGCGCGCGACCAATAAGTAGCCTAATTTGCAGGAGGGGTTTGCACTGTCAAGAGACGCCGATTCAACGACTTAGGTGAGATGAAGGCGTGCTTGCAAAGCAGGTGCTCTCCCAGCTGAGCTACACGCCCACAGTAGGAGTCACTCTGAGTCTAAAGCATTTACCGCCGTTCCGAAATCCATTCCTTCGCAATTTCGTTGTCTGGAGATGATCCCCCATTTTGAGACAGTTTTTGATGGCCCCGCTTCCGATCGTGACCTGCCCCGCATTTTGAGACAGCGGCGAAGTTGAATCCGAATGGCTCACCCAGAAGTTGGCCAGACCACTCAATACAAGGACGTTATCGGGAGCAACTTGCCAACCCGGAGGCATTACTTCCGGTTTCCCCGTTCGGGAGCTGCAAACTGTCAGCGCGAGTTGCGCTTTCTTCGTTGTGCTGGCCGCCGATCGGCCCACTTTAGGATGCCGTCAAGCGTAGGGCAAAGCGATTGGCCCCATGGTGTCAGACAGTATTCAACCTTCGGCGGCACCTGAGGATAGGCCGTACGCACGACGATTCCGTCCACTGCCAAGCTGCGGAGTTGCTGCCCCAGCATTTTCTGAGTGATGTTGGGTATGGCTCGTTCCAGGTCGGAGAAGCGCATCACCTTGCCTCCGAATAGATGGAACAGAATCACGAGCTTCCATCGTCCTTCCAATAGGCGGAGCGCTGCTTCTACGTCTGCCGCAGCGGATGTGGGCGTATAGCGTTTCGGCATCGATATTCCCCTAACGCACTTTTTTGTGCGTACTTCCTATTCTATCAGTACGATGCGAAACTCCTGACTCAGAGGTCTTAGCAAGACGCGGACGCGCTTTCCTGCTGCTTCACCGAAGATGGCACTGTCCGCGACGAGGGGCAGGATTATCACGGTCGCGACTCGATCCGCCAATGGAAGCAAGCGGCGGACGCGAAATATCGATACGTCCTGCAGGCCGTCAACGCTCAGATGCATGGAGACAAGGTGACTGTGCGTGCCCGGCTCACTGGTCAGTTTCCCGGGAGTCCTATTGAACTGGACCACATCTTCAAACTTTCCAATGACAAGATTTCTTCACTGGAGATTCGATCATGACGATGACATATCCTTTCCTCGTTTCGGGAGATGAGTTTAAGGGCAAGCGGGTTTTGGTAACCGGCGGCACAAAGGGCATGGGACAAGCGATGGTACGCCGTTTTACTCTGAGCGGCGCTTCCGTCGCAACGACTGCACGCTCGCCGCTGCCAGAAGGGCAGGCGGTTGCTCTATTCGTGCAGACGGATATCAGTACGGCTGTAGGTGTACAAGATGTAATCAATCGCGTTCAGC
>QIAN01000463.1 GCA_003225005.1 Acidobacteriota bacterium
CCACCCTGAAACCTGCTTGCGGATAGGTGAAGGAATCGAACCAGCCTTTGCCCTTGAATCGCGGAAAACCGTTGCCCCGGCGAAAGAACGCCTTGTACGTTTTATCCACGCGGTGCACATCTTGAAGTACCTGCGAATACACGCCTCGCATGGCTGCATCGGCTGCCTTGCAGGCAGGCAACTGTGCCGACTGCATGGCGAATGGGATTGCCTTTCGGCAAAGCTTCCAAGCCTCGCGGCGCTCCTGTAGGGCATCGTTGTACAAATAGCGACACACCTCCAACGTGGCAAGCAGGGATTCCCGCTGCTTGCGGTTGGGATATAGGCGGTACTTAAACGTCTTTCTGATTTTCAACATATTGCTTTATGACCGCCAGTGGTGCCCCGCCAACCGGGGATACGAAATAGCTATTCGTCCAAAGTGTGGGTAACCGTGATTTCAATGTGCGAAACTCTCCACACGCAATGATATTTGCTGGAATACACCACATTATTGTTCGATTTGTACCCTTCTAGTGCCATGCTTGAACTATAACCACAGGCATCTATCTAATACACGCGAAATCGGTTTTGCTTCGCAAAATACGCCTTATATCCCCAGCCCTAAAGGGCGGGCGCTTTACGGCGCCTTTTCGGTAACGCGCAGGGAGGGTTTCTTCATACTGAACACCGACAGTTTCCAGCAGACCGCACAACTCTGGCAATTGCAGTGAGGATTCGTTGACGGGAGCCGCTAATTGCGAATAGGGCGAAAATCCGACGGCACAGAAGGGGGTTCGTCCAAGGCCTTGGACTCGCGTGTTTCTAACTCATTCTGGCGCAAACTGGTAGCTTGTCGAGGATCGGTTCCCGGCTTGATCTCAGTCTTTTCGAGGAAATAGCGCCAACCCGTCCACCGATCTTCGGAGCTCTGTCCTTCTTCAAAGCTCTTAACCATGGCTTCAGCGTTCTCTTTGCCGCGAATTACGGCCACGACCCCACCCGACACATAGGTGCGGATATTGTGCCTGATGATCGCGTAGCCAGCCCGGGATTCGTCGCGTGTCAAAGAAACTCCGAAATCAGTTGGCAGCGGACTTGCTCAACTATCGATTGGAATTCAACGTAGCTCTACGATATCAGATAAGACCCGCTTAACGTTAGTAAAATACGGAGCGTCAACACGTTGGTGATCGTCTTCCGTTTCAAAATGACAGTTTGGGTTGATTTTCTTTTCTTGAAGAATGAAGACGGCGGGCAAGACTTCAGGACTTTCTAGAATCTCGTGAGCGGGGAAGATATGACAAAAAGCGCCGCTAGGGTTGCCGGAGCGCATATTGTTAAGCATCTTAATTACTGGGTGGTCGAAAGATATGCGGCTTGGTCGTGCTTTTTTCTGTTTCGCAATTTGCGTAGCTGCCGCCTCGGTGGCTTTGGCTAAACCGGCAGCAGATGTCCATCGAACCGCAACTGCGGTCGACGAGCGCTACAACCACTTGCACAGCCTGCAGGCAGAGTTCACCGAGATCTATCGGGGCTCGGGCACCGAGCGTACGGAGTCAGGCACGCTGTGGTTGAAGAAATCCGGCCAGAAAAAACCCGGCAAGATGCGGTGGGAGTATCGTTCTCCGACCGAGAAGCTTTTTGTGAGCGATGGCAGGGAGGTGTGGTTTTACGTGCCGGGCGACCGGCAGGCGCGCAAAATGGCGGCAAGAAAACTCGACGATCTTCGGTCTCCCTTGGCTTTTCTGCTCGGTAAGACCAAACTGGAGAAAGAGTTACGGGGGCTGTCGTGGGCGCCTGATGTTTCTCCGCTGACCGCTGGCGATGTCGTCTTGCGAGGAGTGCCGCAGTGGTGGGCGGAGCGAGTCGGCGAGCTTTTGCTGGAGATCACGCCTGATTATCGAATTGCACGAATCGTGATCGGCCAAGTCGACGGATCGGTGACGGAATATCGGCTACAAGAGCAGAAGGACAACGTCCAAGTTCCCGACGAACGGTTCCAATTTGCTCCGCCGGAGGGAGTCGAGACGGTGGAGGGTGATCTCGGACCGTAGGACAGTCGTAGCCGACGCGGTAATTATGTATGTTTTTGTATCACATGGACTTACTGGCGAGCTGGTGGAGTCGTTCCAAAGACGTTACTTGCGATACTACAGGAGGCAGGCTTTCAGCAGATCGGCAAATCCAACGCCGAGTTGGAATGTTAGACTTAGTGAGGTTCGGTTCTAGCGGGGCGATCGACCACAAAATAAGGGCAAATGGCCGAGTTTCTGGTAAAAATCGCGGACGAGCGCGGCCACCTGTTACAGCAGGTCGAGCAGGGGTATTCCGAGGCCGAAGTGCGCGACCGTTTTGCCCAGCAAGGCTATCTGGTTTACTGGGTCAAACCTCAGGGACTGCTTTCGGGAGGAGTCCGGCGGCGGCGGCTGAAGCAAAATTCGTTCATGGTTTTCAACCAACAGTTCTTGACGCTGATCCGCGCAGGATTGCCAATCCTGAATTCGCTCGATCTGCTGATCAAGCGGCAGCGGGATGCCTACTTGCGGCAATTATTGGAAAACGTCCGCGATCGAGTTAAGGGTGGAGAGATGCTCTCCGATGCCTTCGCCGCGCAGCATGTCTTCCCTAAGATCTATACCACCACGCTGATGGCCGGCGAAAAGAGCGGGAATCTCGACGAGGTGATGAGCCGCTATATCAGTTTTCAGCGGCTGGCGATGACTTTTCGCAAGAAATTGTTTGTTTCATTGATTTATCCCACGCTGCTGGTAAGCGTAGTGCTGGTGATGGTGACATTTCTGTTTACCTTTGTCGTTCCAAAGTTTGCTGTGTTGTTTGAAAGCCTGAACGCACAGCTGCCGGCAATCACGCTGTTCATGCTGGCGGTGGGACTCAACGTCCAGAAGTACGCTCCATTTATTCTGATTGCGGTGGTTGTCGCCGGTATTGTGCTTTGGCGCTGGGGAAGTACCGACCGAGGCGCCGATCGCATCGACCGCGTCATTCTGAGCACGCCCCTTCTGGGCGAAATCCGGCTCAAGCATCAGGTTGCCAGTTTCTCGCGCATGCTTTCGACGTTGCTTCAAGGTGGTATGCCTCTGGTTCCCTCTTTGGAGACGGCAGGTTCCTCCATGACCAGCCGGCGCATCATAAAGGGTGTGATGCGGGCATGCGTGCGCGTCCGCGAGGGACAAGCGTTGGCGGGAAGCCTGGAAGAACAGGACATATTTCCTGGCCTTGCTGTCGAAATGATTGAAGTCGGGGAGTCGACTGGCGCGTTGCCGGCGATGCTGAATTCCGTGGCTGACTTCTATGAGGAAGATGTCCAAACGGCCCTGGCTGCGTCCATGGCTTTGATTGAACCTCTGATTCTCATCGTTATGGCAATTTTTGTGGGTGGGGTGCTGGGATCACTTTATTTGCCGATCTTTAGCTTGGGGGTTCACTAGAGTCTGGGGGTGTTCCCTAGCGACGGCAAGGTTGTGGGCGAGTGGCAATGGCGGAAAAGAAATCACTCTTCGCGAACGGCGGGAATGGCGGGCAGATTGTCACCACGGGCAATCCCATCACCGATTTGGAGCGCGCGCAGGACGTCGCCCGGCGCTACCGTTGTGAGTTCGTGGATCTCTCCGACTTTCAGCTTCACCATGAGCTGTTCAAGAAAATTCCAGTCGAATTGATGTTCCGCTACAACTTCGTCCCGCTCGAAGAGACCACCGATGGACGGCTGGCGATTGCGATTGCCGACCCCAGCCAGCTCATGATGATCGATGAGATCAGCCTGCTGCTGCAAAAGCGCATTGTCACCAAGGTCTCCACGCTGAAGCAGATCAGCGACATTCTCAAAAAGACCGAGCAGTCGCAACGTGTGCTCGAAGAGGCCAGCGAAGGATTCACCCTCGACGTGATCCGCGAGGATGAAGCCACCGGCGTGGAAGAGACGCTTTCGATCGACAAGCTGACGGCCACAGGCGATACCAGTCCCATCATCCGTCTGGTGGACACGACCATCTTTACTGCCCTGCAGCGGCGTGCCTCGGACATCCATATCGAAACTCGTGACGACTCGGTGGTCATCAAGTTCCGCATCGATGGCGTGCTCACGCAGGCCATGCCGCCAATAGGCAAGGAGCATCACTCGACCGTCATTTCCCGTATCAAGGTCATGAGCGAGCTCGATATTTCCGAGCGCCGCGTGCCTCAGGACGGGCGTTTCCGCGTGAAATACAACGCGCGGGCGATCGATTTCCGCGTTTCCATCATGCCTTCCATTCACGGCGAGGACGCCGTGCTGCGCGTGCTGGACAAGGAATCGATGAGCGAGAAGTTCCGCACGCTGACCCTGGACGTAGTAGGGTTCGACGAAGACGATCTGCGCAAATTCCGCCGTTACATTAAAGAGCCTTACGGCATGGTACTGGTGACGGGCCCCACGGGCAGCGGCAAGACCACCACACTGTACGCCGCCGTGAACGAGATCAAGACCGACGAAGACAAGATCATTACCATCGAAGATCCGGTCGAATACCAGCTGCGCGGCATCACGCAGATTCCGGTCAATGAGAAAAAGGGACTGACATTCGCGCGCGGGCTGCGCTCCATCTTGCGCCATGACCCCGACAAAATCATGGTGGGCGAAATCCGCGACACCGAAACTGCGCAGATCGCCATTCAGTCTGCCCTCACCGGTCACCTGGTGTTCACTACGGTGCACGCCAACAATGTGGTGGATGTGATTGGACGCTTCCTGAACATGGGCGTGGAACCGTATAACTTCGTTTCGGCTTTGAATTGTATTCTGGCGCAGCGCCTGGTGCGATTAATTTGCGATTCCTGCCGTACCGCTGTCCACTATCCTCCAGAAGTTCTGGAGGCGAGCGGCCTCGACCCGGTGCAGTGGTCGAGGGTGCCGCTGTATGAAGGTCCAGGATGCATTGAGTGCGCGGGCACGGGGTTCCGCGGCCGTACTGCGATCCATGAACTGCTGGATTTGAGCGACCGCATTCGGGAGATGATTCTGGCGCGTCGTCCTACATCGGAAATCCGCCGCGCCGCCCGTGAAGAGGGCATGCGCTTCTTGCGTGAGTCGGCTCTGGATAAAGTGCGCCTTGGCATGACAACGCTAAAAGAGATCAACAAGGTCACCTTTATCGAGACTATGCGGTAGAGAGCGTTCAGGCCAGACTCGCGGTTCGGAGTCCGGCCATTCGCTCCGGATGGCAGTCATGAGGACTGCGCTTTGGGCCAGCAAGCCAGGGTGGCCTTTCAGCTATTGCATTTCTCCGCGCCGCGGTTTTTTATTCATCAGTAAAGAGTTATCCTTGAGAGGGTCCCCGAAAATGAGTTCTGGTTCCAATCCGGCGAAGCCAAAACTGGCCTGTGAAATCGCCTCCGACCGTGTTCTTGCCGGCCGCCTTGCCGACAACGGGGATACGGTTGAAATGTGCGCCGCCCAGCAGCTAGCACCCGGTATCGTGGTTGCCGATCTGGTGGAAAACAATTTGCGGCAGCGTAGCACTGTGCGTGCCGCGATTGAATCGGCGTTGGGCAGTGTAGCGGGGCGGTCCCGCGATGTGATCGCTGTGGTCCCAGATGCCGCGGTTCGGGTGGTCCTCCTCGATTTCGATACCCTGCCCTCCGACGGAGAGGAAGCTGAGGGCGTTGTACGTTTCCGCCTGAAGAAGTCGCTGCCCTTCGACGTAGATAAGGCAAAAGTCTCCTACCATATTCAAAAGTCGAAAGATGGGGTTCGCGTAGTGGCCGCCGTCGCCATGGCCAGCGTGATTGAAGACTATGAAACTGCGTTTCGCGATGCTGGATTTAATCCCGGGGTGGTTCTGCCCTCCATGCTTGCCGCACTTGGCGCTGCCGAAGGCCAGCGCCCGACGCTGGTGGTCAAAGTCGATGCCCGCACCACCAGCATCGCGATTCTGAGCGACGATCAGCTTCAGCTTTTCCGCACCCTCGAAAATGCCCGTGGTGTCAGCATTACAGGAGAGCAGTTGGCGGAGGAGGTCTACCCTTCCGTCGTCTTCTTCCAGGATACTTACCATTTGAATATCGAACGAATTTACGTGGCGGGACTCTCCGAAGCGGGCGGGGCAGCTCCGGCACTTCAAGCCCAGACAGGCGCGGAAGTTCAGGAATTGGTTGCGGCTTCACAACTGGGTATGAGCAGCGGAACGGCGGTGCCGCGTTGGAGAATGGCCGGGGTGGCGGGGGCCCTGTTGTCTTAAATGCGCATTGATATCAATCTCGCCAGCCAGCCCTACGAAGACGCGCGGCAGTTCTGGTTGCGTTGGGGCACAGCTTTGGCGGCGGTGGCGGTTCTAACCCTGGCGCTGCTGGCGGGGACGGTTACGGGCTGGTTCAACGCGCGCCGTGATCGTGCGAAAATCGCCGACTTTCGAACCCGGATCGCGCAGCGTGATCAGACGCGGCAACAGGCAGAGGACTTTCTCAATCGCCCGGAGAACCGCGCCACGCGCGACGAGTCGCAGCTTATCAACGAACTGATCGAACACAAAGCATTTTCCTGGACGCGGGTGTTGGAGGACCTCGAAACGGTGATGCCAGCGCGGGTGCACCTGGTTTCTATTCGTCCTGAGCTCGACGAAGATAACCAGCTCGCGCTCAAAATGGTGGTAGTCGGCGATTCCCGAGAGCGAGGCATCGAACTGGAGCGGCGCATGGAAGACTCGCGCCACTTTGCTCGGACTCGTATCTTTGACGAACGCTACCAGCAATCGACTTCCGGCGATAATGCGCAGATGGACATTGTCGCAATCTACGTGCCGGAGACGCTGCCGGAGCCAGCGCCAACGGCCAGAGCTGAAAACCCCAAAGCGCAGAATTCCAAGCGGAGAAAACCTGATGCCAGACCTACGGCAAACTCGCCGAAACATTAAGAACGCTCTCGGCATTCTGCTGGGTGTGGATCTCGTCGCCGTGATTGTTTTGTTTTCGCCCTTGATCGGCTCCACGAATTCACGCCGACAGGAGCTCAACCGGCTCTGGGCGGAATTGCAGGTTAAGACACGGCAGGTAGAGCCACTGAAGAATCTGCCGCAAAAAGTTGTGCTCGCTAACCGGCAAATCACTGACTTCTACAAGACGCGTTTTCCCGCTCAGGACTCTCAGATTGCTACCGAGTTCGGTAAGCTGGCGGCGGCCGACAGCGTAACCATCGATTCGGCAAAATACAAGGCAGACGACGTGGGGCCGGGACATCTTCAGCCGATCGAGATAGAGGCCACGCTCTCGGGCAACTATGTGTCTCTGGCGCGCTTCATCAACGCATTGGAGCGCGACGACATGTTCTTTATGATCAGCAGTGTCACGTTGGCCGGCGAGCAGACTGGCCCGATCAAGTTGCAAGTGAAAGTTGAAACGTATTTAAAGGTGGGCGCGTAGTGGAATTGGGAGCGAAAAATCGAAAGAAAACGATCTGGGCGATTGTACTCGGCGTGATGGCCGTTGCCGTGGTCGCGTATGAGTTCTCGCCGTCTTCGTCTTCCAATTTTACCGCTCCGGGTGCGGCCACTCCTTCCAGCACATCCGGGCTGCCCACTCGGCCTATGCCGCGTCGTGCATCGGGCCCGGGCACCAGCAAGAAAAGCCATGCGGCCAACAATCTTGATCCCACGCTCCGTCTTGATTTGCTCGCCAGCAGCGAGCAGACGAAATACGCAGGCTCGGGACGTAACATTTTTGTCTCCCAGGCCCAGGACATCCCTCAGCCGAAGGGGACAGGCGTGACCGACAACAAGACGGCTGTCTACACGCCACCGTCGGTACAAGCACCACCGCCCATCAACCTGAAGTTTTTCGGTTTTGCCAACGAGCCGGGCGAGCCCAAGAAGATTTTTCTCTCCCAGGGTGACGACGTGTTCATCGCGGCTGAAGGTGACATCGTAAACCGGCGTTACAAGGTCATGCGCATATCGGCAAATTCGGTTGAAATCCAAGATGTGCTGGGCAGTGGCCCGCCGCAGAATATTCCCCTGACCCAGGGATAAGTATGGTTTTGCGGAAAACATCTCAACTCAACAGAGCCTCCAGAACTGGTGGTATCCGGCACGCTACCGGCAACATCGGTCCCAGTTCGCGGGAGAGCGGTTATATTTTGCTCACACTTCTTTTGGTCGTAGCGCTGCTCATCGTGGCCATGGGCGCGATTGTCCCCTCCATCGCCTTTCAGATTCGTCGCGATCGGGAAGAGGAATTGATTCATCGTGGTGTGCAATATTCCCGCGCCATCCGCGCCTACTTCAAGAAGTTTGGACGGTATCCAACAAGGCTTGAGGATCTGGAGAGCGCCAACAACCTGCGTTTCCTACGCAAGCGCTACAAAGACCCAATCAATGGAAAGGACTTCAAGCTGCTGCACTTTGGCGAGGTCAAAATGTTTGGCTCATCAATCGCGGGAGCTTCGGCCATCGCGGGCGCGAACCCTGCGCAGCCCAGCCCATTCGGATCTGCAAACGGTCCGGGCTTGACATCGTCGCCATCGGGCTTGGGACGGCGGACCCGAATCCTCAGGCCGGGGCCAATCAGGCCCCGGGAACGGATTCGTCGCAACCCTTAGGTACGCCACAGGCACCATCGGCAGACAGCAAAGGTTCCAGTGGCCAGCCGTCCGGTCCGACAGTCGGTGGAGGACCCATCGTGGGGGTCGTTAGCACCAGCAAAAAGGAAGGAATCCGCGAATTCAATCACAAGAAGAAGTACGAGGAGTGGCAGTTCATCTACGATCCGTCAATTGACCGAGGCGGTCTGCTCAGCACGCCTAATCAGCCGCCGCTGCAAGGCGCCGGCGGGGCAGGCAATCAGCTCGGACAACAGCAGCAGCAGAATCAGAACAACAGTCCATTCTCTTCGCAGCCTCCTCCGGGCATGCTCAATAATCCGAATTCAAATCCGCCGCCTTCCAATCCGCCACAG
>QIAN01000464.1 GCA_003225005.1 Acidobacteriota bacterium
AGAGCGCCGGCGCCGAGGCAGTCTGGATGACGCCGGCCGAGTTCCTGGCGCGCATCAAGAACGATGCCGAGCGCTACGAGCGCGTGGTCCGCCAGGCCGGGGTCAAGCCCGGATAGAGAAAAATCGGGGTCAGAGCCCTATTTCCAGCAGTCCCTTAGCTTGAATGTCTGCTTTCGACGGCCCAGAGCAGACACTCACGAGACGCAAAAAAACACTGCCGAGCGGGCGCAGCCTATCCCCCTTGATATCCGCCTCGTTGGAGCCAAGAACCCGTGGAGTGTAAATACGTACAGCAGGCTAAACACCTGATCGTGAGCGGCGGATGACAGGTAGAGGTGGTCAGGTGTCTAATTGACCACCATTTAGGAAGTTCACATTACGTTAAGCGCCCCTCCATGGACGTAATCGCATATCAAGCAGCAAAGATCTTTGCCTGGCTCCTGCCTCTGTCGTTGATCGTAGTCGGCGGGATCGCTTTAGCCAAGGGGTATCGTTGGGCTGGCGCTAGTTTCCTGTGCTCGGGATTTCGGGCCTGACGCTTGTGGGAGGATGCCTCTTGCTTCTTTTCCGCAGCAATGCCTAACTTAAGGTGGAACGAACGGGACAAAAGTAAATGTTCAAACCGATCGTTACCGCGTCCCGCCGTTCACCAAGACGTTACGTGCCTGTCTAAGAAGGGGCGTGATGATCACTTTCCAACGTGGTACCTACCCCAAGTTGTTGCTCTGTCTTCTGCTCTTCTCGAGCTCGTTTTCTGCCGAATGCGCGGGTTGGAAGATCAAGTTCGACGGCAGCGATTCCGATCCGGTCATCGCGGATGGCGTCTTGTACGTGGGTTCGGCGGATGGTGCGGTCTATGCTCTTGACCCGACAAATGGAGCAACGAAGTGGCGCTTTCAAACCGGAGAAGGCCTGTCCTTGGGCCCCGAAGTCATCACCGTGCCCAAGGGTGCCAGCCCCGACGAAATGATCACCAAGGCTATCAATGCGCCGCGGAAAGGTAAGAAGAGCGTCGACCTGACACCTGTGGTTCGGAATGGGACTGTTTTCATCGGCTCTGGAGACTTCTCGTTTTACGCGCTCGATGCGGTGACTGGGCAGAAGAAATGGTCGTATGCGGCAGAATCGAAGATCTTCCGCACGGCGGTTCATGAGGATGGCATCGCGTACATCATTACAGAGAAGGGTCTGCACGCGCTCGATTCGTCTACTGGGCAGAGGAAGTGGTTATTCGAGACGTTGCAGGAAATACCGGTGCACCAAATGAACGATGTTCGGAGTCTCGGCAAGCGACCTGCACAGGGGCCGGTGCGGGGCGAGAAAGCGCTCTTTCTCACGGCATGGCCTTTCAGGCTGACCACCACGCCGCAGAACGGTTTCGTGTATGCCGTTGCCCCCGAATCCGGGACGACAACATGGGTGACCAGCCTCGACGGCCTTGATATCGGGGCGCCCGTAGCTGCCAAGGGGCTTGTGTTCGTCACGGCTGAAGATCCCCGTTCGCCCCCTCAACCCGGCAACCCTCTCGGTTCCAGCTCGAATCGCGAAACGCTGTATGCGATCAACGCTGCAGACGGACAAATCAGGTGGAAGCTCGGTGTGGACCGGGCCTACGGGACATCGCGGCTGCTCATCGCCGGCAACACGATCTATTTCAAGACCGACAGGAGGCTGATCGCGGCGGAGCTGGAAACAGGACGGTCGCTCTGGAGCTTCAGCGCGGAGGATATTCAAGGTGATGCCAGAGTGGACGACCGGCATCTTTACGTCGTCACTCACAAAGGCACCATGGCTCGGCCTGACGACACACTGCATGCGCTGGCGCTCGCGACGGGGCACGAGAAGTGGTCACAGAGACTTAGCGGCGGCGCATGCCTGCGCATGGTTCACGAGGGCGTTGTCTACGCGGGCAGAACGCATCTCTACGCCCTCGATGCAGC
>QIAN01000094.1 GCA_003225005.1 Acidobacteriota bacterium
ATTCCTCTTCCACTAACTGCGCGTAATAGATCTCGCTGCTGGCATCGTCCAGATTGACAATCAGGTCATACCCGCGCTCATCCTGGAACCAGCGATGCCGGCTGCCATCGATGGGCAGCAACATCCCCGGCAGCGGACGACGCGGTCGTCGTTTGCGATGCACCCCGCGTTTGCGCCCCCGCTCTACCAGCCCGGCTCCCTGCAAGGCCAGTTTCACCCAGGTGGAGCTGAGTTCAATCTGGTGCTCGGCGCGCAGCTTCTCATGAAAATGCCGCACGTTCAGATCGAAATACTTCTCCCGGTAGAGTCCCAGAATCTGTTCCACCAGGGCCATGGGGACTCGCTGGGGAGACGGCTTCCCCCGCCGTCGATCGAACAGCCCGTCATAGCCGAACTCCTCGTAGCGCTCGCGCCAGCGTCGCATGTGCCGGCCGCTAATACCCATGATCTCCGCTGCCTGCCACCGCGTGATCCGTTTCGCCATCGCCCGCAAGATTACTTCCTGTACTTTCTTTGCCCGCTCCATCGCGGCCTTCGAGTAAGAAACCATGCTTCGCATGGTCTCTTATCCTCACCGCCCGAAAAGCGGACATATCACCTGCTATCTCAACCGGACATATCATGTGCTAACGACATGACCATCCTCTCTTCTTGACCTTTTGCGGGAACCGGCGCAGAATCCACGCTGTTTCGTAGCCACATTTCGATCTCGCTGCGTTTGCCCGACCAAGCAACAGGAGGAATTATGCCAGTGAAACAGGGCGGTCTTGAACTCTTGCAGCATCCCGTGTCGAAGGAACTCCTGCAATCGAAAATTCCGGCACGATTGGCGTATGTGTGGACTGACGGCACCCCCAGAGTCGTCCCCATCTGGTTCCATTGGAATGGACACGAGCTCGTGATGGGCACGCCGTCGAAGGCGCCGAAACTTAAGGCTTTGGCCAAGAATCCGAAAGTATCGATCACCATTGACGACAACAACTTCCCTCACAAAGTATTGTTGGTGCGTGGCACGGCGCGCCTGCAAACGGTGGACGGAGTAGTCCCCGAGTACGCTGCCGCCGCCGAGCGCTATTTCGGCCGCGAACAGGGGCAGGCATGGGTGAAACAGCTCGGCGGTATGGTGCCTCAAATGGTGCGAATCACAATCAAGCCAGAATGGGTCGGAGTTCTGGACTTCCAGAACCGTTTTCCAAGCGCCCTGCCGCTGTGATCTGGGACGCAGTTGATCTCAAGTCTTGTCCGGATCAATGGTCTGGTCGAGATAAATCCAGAGCACTCGCGCCATGAGAGTAAGGACCGGCGCGAAGGGCAAGAACAGCAGCACCGCGGCGATTACAGTTTTCTGAAACGGCCAGCCGGCGAAGGACCACAGCAGTACTCCGAAAATAGCTATCATTCCAAGGGCCAGAGCATAGCCAATATACATTGCTCCCAGGAAGTAGCCTTCCTCGCGCTCAAATTTCAGGTCACATGCCGGGCAGCGTTCCCGCATGGCTGGAAATAAAAACACGGATTTGTGAAAAATTGTTCCCGCGCGACACCGAGGACAGAGTTGATGGAGTATCGCGTTCAAAGCGGATGGGTTCGCCCTCTGCATAAAATTATCTTAGGCCACCGCTGCCCTTGGCGGTGAGCGGCGCCGGTATTCTTCCCACGCATTTTCTGGCGCTTTCCCCATCGGGAATTGACCGTCGAAAATCTGCGCCGGTTGGTCGCAAAGGTCCGGCATTCGGGTAAACTTGAGCGAGACTGCGAGAGTCGGTTTGAACCTGCTGCGGAGAAGAACCCCGGACACACTCCTGCTGGCCGTTGCCTTGGTCGCGGCTGCGCGCGTGGAAATTCGCGCCCAGACCGTTGACCAGGACGCGAGCAGCGCCAGGACAGGCTTTGCCTCGCTAAGCTCCGACCAGATCGTGCAACGGATGATGCGGAAAAATGCGGAGCGCGCCGAGGCGCTGCGTGGTTTTCGGGGAACGCGCTCCTATCATTTGGAGTACAAGGGCTTTCCCGGCAACCGCGAAGCTCAAATGGTCGTGAATGTTGATTATCAGGCTCCCGACCATAAGGAGTTCACCGTTGTTTCTCAAAGCGGTTCCAAGCTGCTGATCGATCGTGTCCTGAAAAAACTGCTGGAAAGCGAGCGGGAAGCGATGAACCCGGAGAACCGTGCTCGCACCGCTTTAACCACCGACAATTACAATTTCATCTTGACAGGTTACGAATCCACCTCTGGAGGAGCGGCTTACGTTCTCGAAGTCGAACCCAAAAGCAAGAATAAGTTCCTGTACAGCGGCAAGATTTGGGTAGACGCCAACGATTTTGCGGTCACACGTATAGAGGCAGAGCCGGCGCGTAATCCGTCCTTCTGGATCAAGAAAACCGAAATACGCCATGTTTACAGAAAAATAGACGAGTTCTGGCTTCCGCAACAAAATTACACGGTCACCATGGCGCGACTGGGCGGCCGAGCCATTCTGACAATCGACTACCAGGATTACCGAATCGCGGGTGATCGATCGCGGACCCAATCATCAAACGCGCGCTGAGTTGAGCCCACCTCCGTACGTGTTGGTCTCGCATGGATTATTGGGCACAAGATTTCGCAGGCGGGGTCTCTTCGACTTCGCGCGAAGCAGGTCCGCGGAGCACCAGCTACTGGGCGAAAAACCAGTCGAAGGATTTGACGGCGGTGAACTCGTCGTCTTTGACATCGAAGACGGTGTAGAGCTTGGTGACGTGGAGAACGTCGTTGACTTTCTGGCTCAAGTTCAGCAGTTTTAGTTCGCCGCCGCCGTTGCGCACTGTGGTGAAACTGCCAACCAGTTCCCCGACACCGGTGCTGTCGATGTAATCGACTTGGGCGAGGTTCAGCAAAATTTTCTTCTTTCCCAGGGCTGCCAGATCGCGGACTTTGTCGCGCAGCATGCCGGTCTCGTTTCCCAGGGTAATCCGGCCGACAACGTCCAAGATGGTGACGCCATCAACCTCACGAGTGGTGATTTTCAGACTCACAGTGGCTGATTCCTCAGGTTTTACGGCAGTTTCGGCGGGCTGGCTAGCTGAGCCTCCGCGGGGAAATCTTAGTATCCGGTGATACCCGCGTCAATGCCCGCGGAGCCGACGATGGGCTGGCTGATGCCGGACTGCTGATGGGCGAGTTCTGCGCCGGCGTCGACCAGGTGCGGACAGTCCCGGATTTCCTGAATGCAGGAGGTGATGATGGGCGTGGAATACTCCGGATGGTGAAACTCAAGATGCATGCCGCGACCGACAAAGCGCATCTTCAGCACCGAGCCACCCCACGTTGAACCTGCAATGGCGACCGGAACGGGACGAGGACAGAACTCCGGGTGCCCTGAAATGAGAGCCTGGCTGCCTCCGAGAAACACTGCCGTGTAGCAGTGATGCATAGTCTGAATTTCCAGCACCGTGGAAGGCGGCAGATCATTTATGAAGACGCCCCCTTCGATCTCAGATTCCACGATGTTGCTATTCAGCTCTTCGCTCAAATTAGGGTGAGGCATGAACATGGTGGCGCCCGGCCGTCGTCAGTAGGAATCTTAGAAGTCCCCAACCGGTAAGTCAACGCGGCATTGGGGCAGTGGGGAGAGCGACGATGGTGCCCTTGGGACCAACAAAAAGGGCTCCGCCCTCGGGATAGGGGCTGACGGCGTTCAGTTTGAAATTGGGATCTTTGGCTGAGTTGATTCTGCGAGGGTTCAGGGGCAGACGCAGGTCGAGGATGGAGTCGGAGGCCACGATAAAAATGCGGTCTTTATGCGTGCGGTCGAAAGTGACCGCGGAAAAATAGGCTTGCGGGCGCAGGGAAGAAAGCTTCCAGGTCTTACCGCCATCTTCGCTAAACGCGAGATTGGGGCCATCCTGTTTGGGTTGTTTGTAGTCGCCGCCGGCAATGACGCCATGAGTGGCGTCGTCGAAAGCGATGGAGAATATTCCAGCCGAGTCAGGCCCGTGAATGATTGGCGTTTTCGTGACCCGCCAGCTTAGTCCGCGGTCGGCGGAGTGGAAGACACTGGCGGCACCGCCTCCGGTGGCAAACCAGATGTTGTCGCCCTGGACTGCGACACAACCGTTGCTGGCAGCGAATGCGCCTTCCCCTTCGGTGGCAGGCGGGAGCGCGGGGGGCGCAAGCGGCTTCCAAGTGTGGCCGTCGTCGGTGGTGAGGAGCTCGAATTTCAATTGACCGGTTGAATCCGGGATGGGGTCGCCGAGCACGATGCCATGAGTGGCGTCCCAGAAAACCATCGAGTCGAAGAACCCTTTGGGGTCCTGGTTGGTAAACTGCAGCGACCAGTGCTGGCCGGCGTCGGCGGTGTGGTAGATGCGGGACTGGTCGCCGGGACCGGCGGACATTAAGAAGGCGTCGGCGGCGGAGAAGGCGACCACCGCGCGGAAGTCGAGAGCCGCGGCGTCCGGAACCTGGGCAGCCAGCCAGTGGCGACCGCCGTCGGTGGTACGGAGATAGGTGCCGTGAGTACCGCTGGCCCAGGCGATTTTTTGGGAGACGGCGCTGACGCCTCGGAGGTCTTCGGTGCTGTTTGCTCTCTGTATCTCCGGGGCGGCTTGGGCTTCAGCAAGGACGCAAGCGGCCCAGAACAGGAGCAGAGTCAAAGGTCGCGGCATAAGGCAATTGTCGCAGAAAGATTGCCTGTGGCGCTTGCGGCGGGTGGCAGGGAACACTAGAATTGAAAAAACGCTCTCGCCCTGAAAAGCCTTGTCCGTCTGGAGATGCAGTCTTGGTGCGGCCATATCCTCCGAATTTGCACCCCCTTCGTCTTTGCTGAGTTCTTTGCTTCCGTCTCTGGATTCCAAGGTGACTCAGCGCGTCGTGATCCGCCTGGCGAAAAGAGGACTTGTCATGCACAGTATTGGTTTTAGGTTAATCGCAGTTGTGACGCTGGCATGCCTGTGCGGCGACTGGGCATGGGGACAGGCGCTGAAACTGCGGCCTCCCAGAGGGCAGCCGCCCGAGAATTCCACAGCGGAAGCTCCGGGAGCGAACCTGGCACCGGTGATGATGCCGATCAGCGTGCCGGCGGGGACTCCGATCAAAGTGGCGCTCGATTCCGAGGTACGCGTTAAAACGGTTGGGCAGGCAATTCATGGCAAGACGATCGATGCCGTATATGGATTCGACCAGCTGCTGATTCCGGCGGGGACGGAGGCCAATGGGAAGATCGTGGCGATCGACGGCGTTCCCAAAAAGGCAAGGACGCTCGCGGCGATAAATGCAGATCTTTCTCCGCGACGAAACGTGCAGGTGCAGTTTGACGAGCTGGGGATGGCGGATGGGCGGCGTGTCGCGATCAACACGATAGCGTCGCCGGCACCGGACGGGGTACTGCAGTTTGTTTCCCCAACCGAGAAACATAACGAAAACACGGATCAGGAGAAAAAAGACCAGCCGCCGCAAGGCAACACCGAGGGGACAACTTCGCAGGGGAAAACAGGGGAGTCGGTTTCCGAGGACATTCATGAGGCGGGACAGGAAGTCAAGCGGCAAGCCAAGCTTCAGTGGAACAGGATGAACAATCAAATTCGTGCCATGGGGAAAGTGCACAGTCTGAAGCGGATGGCGCTCGCGCAATCGCCCGTACGCCCGCAATACATAGCGGCGGGCACCAGCTTCGATGCAGACTTGCTTCAGCCGTTAGATTTTGGCACGGAACAGCTGCGGCCGGAGGCGCTGACCAGTATTGGAGCTCCGCCTCCGTCGGGAAGCGTGGTGCATGCGCGGCTGGTGACTGCGCTGAATTCTTCGACGACGAAGAAGGGCGAAGAAGTGGAGGCGCTAACCACCCAGCCGCTGATTGTTTCCGATCACTTGATTTTGCCTGTGGGCAGCGTGATCAAAGGCTCCGTGATCCAGGTACAGCCGGCGCGGCGGTTGGGCCGCAATGGGCAGTTGCGGATCCTGTTTCATCAGGTGACGCCGCCGGATGGAGTCGAACAGAAAGTGCAGGCGAGCCTCGAAGGCGTGGCTGTGGCAAAGGGAGAACATCTGAAGCTGGATGCCGAGGGCGGAGCGCAAGTGACGACTCCGCGGACGCGGTACCTGACCACGGGTATCGCGGTCGCGCTTGGGGTCACAGGTACATCCGGAGACCGCGATGCTGGGGCACCTGGACAGAGCTTGGGTGAGGCCGGGAAAGCCGGGGCCCGAGGAGCTTCAGGATTTCGATTAATAGGTGCGGTGCTGACCATAGCGGTGCGTTCGCGAGTGGTCTCGGCGGGATTCGGAATGTACGGAGCCGCGACTTCGGTGTATTACCACTTTCTCGCACGCGGCAGAGACGTGGTTTATCCCAAGCATATGGCCATGATCATTGGGCTTGGGAGGCGCGATTCGAAGCCGAATGCGCAGGTCGCGCCGGCTTCCGATGTTCCGGTTTCGCAATTGCAGGTTGGATCGACGCCCGAGGTCGCAGGAGTTTCGAACTTCTAATCGCGACTCATAATCTGCCTGCTTCTCTCCTCCGGCTCCTTCACTTCTCCATGAAGTCGGCGAAGGAGGCACTCTTTCCGAAATAGATACGCAGAGTACATCTGGGGCCGACGTGGGCGAAAGCAATATCGAGGGTGCTCCCCGGATCGCTGACTTGTGCTGTCTCCATGGGACCGCGGGCGAGGTCCTGCCTTTCATCGTAGGCCGAACCGGCGGTGACGTTTTTGTTGACCACCAGAGTCCAATGATCCTTGCCGGGAATTGCATAGAGGCTGTAGGCACCGACCGGAATTGTCGAGTTGCCGAATCCTAATTTGGTTTCGGTAAACAGCGTCATGGGCGATCCGCCCGGAGTAAAGGGTTTGCCGTTGACAATTCTTTCCTTGCTGGCAGGAATGGCGTTATAGCGCACGTAGAGTTCTTTGCCATCCTCCAGACTGCAGGTAGCGGTAGACGAGGATGCAGACGATCCGGATGCCGAAGCTGAGGACGAAGTAGCCGCCTGCTGCGCGGCGGAAACGGCCGTGAGTACCGCCATCACGGCCATAAGTCTGTTGAGTGGCGCGCCCATCATGGGATGAATCCTCCCGGCGAGAGAGTGTATCGCTAAACGGCTGAAAAGAGGAAGAAAGTTGCTTGAGTTGTTGGATGCTGAATTTTTGATGGTTGAACGACGTTCCCCACACCTTCCGGGCTTGAACGTTCCTGCTAGATTCCCGCAGAGCCGGGAATGCCCGGTTGTTGCTGGTCTTCGGTGACGTTCTCAGAGCTCTTCGACATTGCTACCGTGACTGGACGGTACCTGTAGGGGCGCGCAGAGGGCTAAACATCATGTCGAAAGTGGGAGCGAAGCTGAAAGTTCTTTACGGCGAAGCAGATACAGAGGTTCTGGCGGCGCAGGCCGCTGCCGTCGAAAGGGCCGGACATGCCGTGGAACAGGCCCTGGGACGCAAAGCCGTGCTGGAGGCGTTGAAGAAAGGTCAGTTTGACCTCGTGGTGTTGGGTCAGACTCTGACGCGGAATGACCGACATCATCTGGTCTACATGGTGAAAAAAGCGGCCACGGCAACCCGGGTGCTGGTACTGCATGCTGACGGCAGCCGGCATCCTTACGTGGATGGGTGTACCGATACCGGGGCGAGTCTGGAGACGGTACTAGCAAAGATCGCCGAAGTCATGGGGCAGGAGCCGCCGACAGCGCGAGCAGCAGCAGCGGGACGGTAGGGAGCCCAAGCGCCGAGTTACGAGTATTCAGTTTGTCAGGGTGGCCTCTCGCGGCTGCCTTTCTGTTTTATAGCCAATGCGGACGATTGAGAGCGTCGCAGCGCGAGAAACAAGCACCGAAGAGAATCCGAGGAGCCAGGATCGGCACGAACCTTCGTGGTTATCGGGTGGGATGGCAAAGCCCGGGGAGCGGGTTCGGCAGCGCACGAGCCATGGAAAATCCGTCGGAGTGGAAAGAATTACCAGCCCGGGGGGCATAACGAACGAATCGATTCCGGCTAAGCCGCCCACACCACGAGAAAGGTTCGCCTTACTGCCGCTGGCCCGTTGAGGCCCGTGGTCGCTGAATCAATACCCGTTAAGTTGCCAATTGCATCGCACGAGAGTACGAGTTCTAGCTAGCTTAGCTAGGCGGCGATTCTGCTGACGAGCTTCGGGCGTGTCATTAATTAGACGCCACCGGCTCACTTTTCCCGCCGCGCCCTGTCCGCTTCCACAGCCAAAGCCTGCTGCTGAGCGATGGCCTCCGCCCTGGCCTGCTCCGCTTCCCACCCGGCTAGAAACCTATCCCACGGTGCAAGAGCTACGGAATGGTTCGCCCTGGAGGCTTGTTGCTGGCAGCACGTTTGTAATCTTTGGGATAGACCACAAGGCATCGTCGCATGCCCTCGCCTTCACTCTCCGTGTGCAGGTCGGCTTCATCGCGCAAAGCCAGGTGGACAATGCGTCGCTCCCGAGATGACATAGGCGCAAACTGGTAGGGGGTTCCGGTCTTACGCACTTTTTCGGCGGCCACAGAGGCAGCCATGCGTAGCTCTTGCAGTCGAATGGAACGCTGGTTCTGGCAATCGAAGCTGATTTTTTCGTGCTCGCCGGAGGGTAATCGCAGCATTTCGAAGGTCAGCAGCTCGAGGGAGCGCAACAGTTCGCCACCGCGGTCGAGGAGCAGGACAGAGTCGGGTCCGGCAAAGTCCACGAGGATCTCGGGCCTCTCCCAGTCGCGTTGCTCGGCAATCGGCGGATCGACCATGATGCGATATTTGAGACGCAATCCGCCATGGGTGACGATAGATTGGAGGAACTCGTTGATCTTTTTGGCTGCGGCAATTTTGTCAGGGATGGGCATAAAAGAAGCTCTGGGCTTTTAGCTATTCGCCTTTAGCTCGAAGCCAAATCTCTCCAAATCTGGTTGAACCTGGCGCTCGCGCGACGCCAATACGCTGTGATTGCCAGTGGCCATTGCTCATTCGCCCCAAGCTTGTCTTTGCCTGGTACCCACCAGCTCAGTTGGACCTCCGAGACTGTCGCAACATCCACACACCAGCAACCGCGAAAGGCCAAGAGCTAAAAGCTCCCCCTACTTCTCTTTCTTACGCGCTCGCTTCTCCATGATCTCGCGGATTTCGCGGCCGAGATCGGTACGGTTGATCACGTATTGCTGCGCGATTCCGATGAGGTTGCCAACCGAGTAGTACAAGCTAAGACCAGCGGCGAAGCTCAAACTGAAGACACCGAACATCACCGGCATCATGAGGTTCATCATTTTCTGTTGCGCCGGATCCATCCCAACCTGAGGCGTCATGCGCTGCATGATGAGCATGGTCAGAACCACGGCGATGGGCAGCAACCGCCAGGGATCAGGTGCTGATAGATCGCGGATCCAGAGCCAATGGGCGTGACGCAGATCGAGCGCAACTCCCAACATCCGATAGTACGCAATCAGAAATGGGAACTGGATCAGCATGGGCAGGCAGCCACCTGCCGGGTTCACGCCCTCTTTCTTATAGAGCGCGGCGACTTCTTCGTTCATAGCCGCCTTCCGCGGGTCACGCAGGCTGTATTTCTTATACTTCTCCTGAATCGATTTGATTTGCGGCGCCACGCGCTGCATCTTCAGCATGGACTTCATTTGCGCGATGCGCAGGGGCAGCAAAGTAATGTTGATGATGAGCGTTTGCAGAATGATGGCCCATCCCCAGTTGTGAACAAGGTGATTGTAGGTCCACTTCAGCCACAAGAAGAGCGGGCGGGCGAGGATGCCCCACCAGCCGAAATCGACAAGCCCGCGAAGATCCGGGTTGGTGCCAGTAATGCCGGGAATTTGCACGGACTCGAGTACATCGAGCGCCTTAGGGCCCACAAACACGCGCGCGACGGTCGGGCCGTGCAGATTGCCGACCGCGGCGCCAACCACTTCGTTGGAATGCTTGGCATCTTGCGGATTGTCGATCGGATTGCGCACCGTGACCAGGGCCGCACTGGGATCGTCGGGGATGAAAATGGCGGCGAAGTACTGATTCAGCGGTCCGGCCCAGTGCAACGGCCCGTTTATGGTGGCCCCACTGCTGATCTTTTTGATCGGCAGACGTTCGATGTTGTTGTTGAACTGATAGTCGATGAGGGCGGCGGCATAAGAAGCGGGAGTGTTCTGGTCGCCGAAGCCGGAAGGCCAGGCGGGCAGAGCTGCAACCGGGCTACCTTTGTACGTCACCGAGGTCTCGAGCTTCAACACATAGGTGTGATCGAAGTGGAAAGTCTTACGCACGGACAGATCCCGGTCGGAGTATTCGAACGTGATGTCCGCGGGGGCGGTCTGCGTGCCTTCGTGCAACGAGAGATACAGCACCGAGTTCAGCTTGCTGCGCAGGGATTCATCGTAGGTCCACAGTGACAGCGGGTATCCGTATTTCTGCGCGGCGATGGCGTGCACCAGCTCAAGCGGACCGTTTTGCTCGTCATTCTTAAACTTTTTCAGAATCCAGGATTTCACCTGTGCGCCACGGTTGGTAAAGGTGATGCGGTAGAGGTCGTTGTCGATGACCGTCTCGGATTCGATCGGGGCCTGCCGAGTAACTCCGGAGGGGACGGATGGAGTCGAAACCATAGGCGTCGGACTTCGAGGAGCGGGTTGAACCTGCGGCTGGGTTGGCTGCGGCGTGGGAGCGGGCGGCGGACCGAACTTTTTCAGCAGCGGCTGAAAAGCGATGATCACCAAGAAGGTGAGCGCAAAGACAAGCAGGAGCCGGCGCTCCATGCCGGGTTCAGGTTGAGGATTTTGAAAGTCTGGCAAAATTAGTTACCGTCACAGTGGCGATTTCCCGTGGTCGCCGTTTCACCATGCAAAGCATGGATTTTCGCCACCGGGTCGTAGCCACCACGCACGAAGGGGTGGCAGCGCAGGAGACGCTTGAGCGCCCTCCCGCTTCCGCGCAATACACCGTAGCGCTCGACTGCCTCCATGGCGTATTCAGAACAACTTGGCACGTAGCGGCAGGCCGGCAGCAACAGGGGAGAAACGGCCCCCTTATAGAGCCTCAACAGTTGAAGCACAACGCGTTTGGCGAATT
Organism: Acidobacteriota bacterium; assembly: GCA_003225005.1. Lineage (GTDB taxonomy): Bacteria > Acidobacteriota > Terriglobia > Terriglobales > Acidobacteriaceae > Sulfotelmatobacter. Next base: position 11,041 of record QIAN01000094.1, read on the forward strand.
GCTGCATGGCAAAGATGGCTTCAGGCCCCGGGCTTCCGGCTTGCGGAATTTTGCTGAGCGGCTCCTCCCGGTGTGTTCTTCACGGCTAACTTCTGCTCGATGATCGCGAAGGCGCTTCTGACTTCGCTCACCACATTGGCGAAGTCGGCCCTAGCCAGCGCCTTCTTGGGATTTATAACTACGTCCGCCGTTATCGTGCCTGCGGGGCTGGAAAGCCGAACGGCTTCACGCAAGCGCCGCTTCATTCGATTCCGCTCAACGGCGCCGCCGAGAGTGCGGCCCACGGTGAAGCCAACGCGGAGCGCCGAGCTTCCAGGGACAACCTTCGCGATTCTGTGTCCTTTGGTTTGGCCATCTTGCGGCTTCACCTCTGAGCGCTCCAAATAAAAGAAAGTCATAGACGCGGAAAAATGCCGCTTCCCCAGCTTATAGACACGCTCGAAGTCAGCGTGGCGCAGAAGGCGCTCGGTGCCAGGAGAGCAGGCTTTTGTCACCGGCTGCGTTCCCGCGCCCTGACCCAAGTCTTGTTTGGAGACCGCGGCGCTCACGGCGACCTCAATGTCCATTTTTCAAATTCCGGCAAAAAATGCTTTACCTAAGGGGAAAAAGATCTACTCGCGGAAGCCGGGTTTCACCGAGACCCTCTTACGCCCTTTGGCGCGGCGGCGGGAAAGCACCCTCTTGCCGCCCTGGGTCTTCATGCGCGTGCGAAAGCCGTGCGTCTTCGATCGCTTGCGCCGGTTAGGTTGGAATGTACGCTTGGGCATGAAAGATAGCTGCTCCTCAGTTGAATCGACGGCGTATGGGCAAACGATGAGTATAAATGACGAGGTGCCATGCGGGCAAAGGGGATTCACCAGGATTCGCGAGTACGCTCACCCCTCGATAGCAGGGCGATTTACACTGCGCGGTGCGACCCACGCGTCGACTGCGACGCACAAAATTCCTACGTGGCTTCCGCAAATTTCACCCGAGCATGCGATCGGAACGTGCACCACGCGTGCGGCAGTTACATCCTCGCTACTTGACAGGCACCCTGCTTCGCGTTCTGAATAGTCGTGCGGAGAAAAATTCCAGCCGAAGATTTCCACATAACAAAAAAAATTTGTGCTAGTATGCCGGACTGATCCGGCTTTCAAGATTTGGTTTCATCTGGCCAAAAAGCGCGTGGGAAGCCCAAGCGCATTCCGCAGTCAACAAGGGATCTGGATTCCGGTAACCCGGCATTCTTAGACGAGGCACCCTCAAGCCAGCCGCCAGGGGTAGCCGTGGCAAGCATTGCAAATTATGTCAGCTCCGAGCACAACTCTCTCCCCCAATCCGTGGTTGCGCATCCTGGATGCACTGGAAAAAAAGATCAACCGGCATTCCTACGACACCTGGCTAAAGCCCACGCGCTTCAGCCACTCGAGCGGAGGAGTGTTGTTCGTACGTGTGCCCACCGTAGAGTTCCGCCACGCTGGCGACAAGTATGCCGACCTGATCCAGGAAGCAATCGACAACCTGGGGCTGGGTTTCAATGACGTGAAGTTCGTGACCCCGGAAGATGATCCAGCCTCCACGTCGATCCGGCATGATGGCGGGCTTTCCGCCGCCGCGGCGGCCGCAGCGCCCGCGCAGGCGCGCTTCGACTGGGATAGCGCAGCCCAACTGAGTTCGCGCTACACCTTCGACGCCTTTGTCATCGGCAGCGGCAACCAGTTTGCGCATGCTGCCTGCCAGGCGGTGGCGGAGCGCCCTTCAAAGGCTTATAACCCGCTGTTCCTATACGGCGGCGTGGGAATGGGCAAAACCCACCTGATGCAGGCCATCGGGCACGAGGTCAAGCGGCGGATGCCACAGGCGGCCATCTGCTACGTATCCAGCGAGAAATTTACCAATGAGATGATTAACTCGCTGCGTTACGACAAGATGACCAGCTTCCGCGACAAATTCCGCAACGTAGACGTCCTGCTGGTGGATGACATCCAGTTCCTGGCCCAGAAAGAACGGACGCAGGAAGAGTTCTTTCACACCTTCAATGCTCTACACGAATCGATGAAGCAGATCGTGATCGCCAGCGACCGGCCGCCAAAAGAACTGGCCGAGGTCGAAGACCGGTTGCGCAGCCGGTTTGAGTGGGGATTGATCGCCGACATCCAGCCTCCGGACCTTGAGACCAAGGTTGCCATCCTGCAGAAGAAGGCGGAGCAGGAGAAAGTAACGCTGCCCACTGATGTGGCGCTCTACGTGGCTCAAGATATCCGTTCCAACGTGCGCGAGCTCGAGGGCGCGTTGATCCGGCTTGTGGCTCATTCATCGTTGATTGGAGCCGAGATCACCCTGCCCGATGCGCAACAAGTGTTGAAGAATTTTATCGATTCGCAAGCTCGCAAGGTCACCATTGAATCGATCCAGAAAATGGTAGCTGAGCAGTTCGGGCTGCGGTTGGTGGAGATTAAGGCAAAGAACAACTCGCGTGCCATCGTCTACCCACGACAAATTGCCATGTACCTGGCCAAACACCTCACCGAAGCATCGCTGCCTGAGATTGGGCGGCAGTTCGGCGGCAAGCATCACACCACGGTCTTGCACTCGGTCGACAAGATTGAACAAGTCCGTAAAAACGACAAAGATTTAAACAGGTTGCTCAGTAAACTCACCGAGCAATTGGGTGGCTGAACCGCGCCGTTGGAGAAGTTTTCCACGCAGCGGCGGCCTCTTCCTTGAGCTTGGCTGTGAATACCATGTGGACGCTGTGCAAGGTGGACGACGAATTCTGGCCATGGCGTAGTTATGCGGGGGATGCGCCCAGCCCGGGACCTATTTCTAACATGAAGTCATGGTTCGAAACCGAATGAGAACAGGCTGGTTGCCCGGGATTTCCACTTCTGCGAGGCGCTTACTGTTACTACTGGTTTTATAGGTTTTGTATTTGATATAAGTGAAGTGATAAAAGTAGCGGCACGACGTGGAGAGATTGATTTTATGCCGGTCGAAGCAGCCACTGCGGTAGGGACGTTGGAGATCACAGTCAGCAAGTTTGAACTGCTGCGAGAGTTGACTGCTACGCAGGGCGTAGTCGAGCGCAAAACAACGATCCCGATACTTTCTAATTATCTATTCGAGGCGAGCGGAGACAAGCTTTCGCTGACGGCTACCGACTTGGATCTGAGCCTGCGCACTTCCTGCAATGCCAAGGTGAAGAAAGAAGGCTCCTGTACCATCCCCGCGCGCAAGCTGCATGACTATGTAAAGTTGCTACCCGACGCCGATATCACCATCAAGCTGCTCGACAACCATTGGGTCAGCATCCGCTGCGGCCGTTCCAACACCAAGATGGTAGGCATGGCGAAATCGAATTTTCCGAGCTTGCCGGCATTCCCGACCGCTGGGGCGATCAGCATTCGAGCCCAGGTTCTGCGGGGATTGATTGCGCGGACCGGATTTGCCATCTCTAGCGAGGAATCGCGCTACACGCTGAACGGCGCGCTCATGCTGCTGAAACCGGAGTCGATCACCATGGTTGCAACCGATGGTCATCGCCTGGCGCATTGCGAGCGCAACAGCGAGAAATTTGAAGGTGTTTCGGGCGAGATGAAAACGCTGATTCCCAAGAAGGCGATGGATGAGCTGAAGTCCCTACTTGACTCGACCGACACCGAAATCGTCGAGTTCGCCAAAGATGAGTCGACGCTGTTTTTCCGCGTCGGTTCGCGACTGCTGACTTCGCGGCAACTCACGGGACAGTTCCCCAACTTCGAGGCTGTCCTGCCCAAGGACAATAGCAAAGTGATCCCCGTAAATGCCGAGGAACTGAATTCCGCCATTTTGCGTGTCGCCCAGTTTGCCGATGAGCGCTCGCGTGCGGTGCGCCTGAAGCTGGAGAAGGGCGAGTTGAAGCTCTCCGCTTCATCCACGGAGTCGGGCGAGTCGGAAGATTCCATCGAAGCTCCCTATACCGGCGATCCTCTTACCATCGGCTTCAACGCCGCCTATCTCGTGGACTTCCTCAAAGCTGCGGGGTCGAGCGAAGTGCGGTTGGAGTTGAAGGATGCGCAGTCTGCCGGGCAGTTGCGTCCCGCTGAAGGGGACGACTACAAGTACCGGTATATCGTGATGCCCATGCGCATCTGAGCCCTCTGAGCCCTGCTGCACTTGACCTTTCCAGTCCGCAGTACTAAATTGGCCGCCGTCTTCACCCGAGGAGGTCCACCCTATGCTCGACGGCTTCAAGAAATTCATCCTGCGCGGAAATGTCGTGGATATGGCGGTCGGCGTGGTGATCGGCGCGGCCTTTGGGGGCGTGATCACGGCGCTAACCAAAGACCTATTGACCCCGCTGATCGCTGCGATCGTAGGCAAGCCTGACTTTTCAGCCATTCATTTCACGATCCGGGGGACGCCGTTTCCGGTCGGCGATTTCGTCAACGCCACTGTCTCGTTTCTGCTGATTGCGAGCGTGATTTATTTCTTTGTCGTCTTGCCGGTGAACACGCTGGTTGCACGCATGAAACGAGGAGAGAAGCCACCGGATCCGACCACCAAGAAGTGTCCAGAATGCTTGAGCGAGATTCCCATTGAAGCGCGGCGGTGCGCGCATTGCACGCAGCCGGTGATGAGCAGGGCGGCTTAAAGACCTCGATCTCCAGTGCGAAGGCAGTGGAGCGGATGGAAGCGCAATTCCGGTACCATGGGACCATGAGGTTCGATCCAGCCCGGATTATTCCTATTGCGGTCGCATGTTTGCTGTTGCCGGCCCTGGGGGCGTGGCCAGCCCGGTCTCGCCAGTTGTCTTCTTCCTCATCCGCTCAGCACGTCCGAAAACCCTCATCCGCCGCGGATTCTACGCTCGATCCCGGTTCCGTCGGCAATGGCGTGTATCGCAACAAGGCCCTCGCGGTTGCGTGCAAAATTCCGCCGGGATGGGTCTTGCGGACCGACGAGATGAATACCCGCCCGCCCACCGAGGACCCTCAGCCGAATGATGGGCCATCCCAGGACAAGAGGGACAACGCGCCGGAGAAGAAGCCTGACGCGAGCAGCGGCTCAGTGCTGCTGGCGGCGTTCTCGCGCCCACCGGAGGCCATGGGGGAAGATGTGAACTCATCCATCGTAATTGCAGCGGAGAGCTCTACCTCGTATCCGGGACTGAAGGACGCGGCACAGTATTTTGGTCCTCTGACCGAGGTAGCGACCGCGCGGGGATTCAAAGTTGTCAACGAACCCTATCAGTTCCTCTCGGGGACAAAAATGTTAGTGCGGGGAGACTTCGCTAAGGACCGCGGCACGAGGGCCATGCATCAGGCGACGCTAGTCATGTTGCGGCGAGGATATGCCATCTCGTTCACCTTCATCGGCGGCACGGAAGACGAGCTGGAAGAGTTGATTCAGGGATTAGTTTTCGAGGACAGGCCTCGACCCTCAGGCAGCGACCCTAAGAAGCACCTTCGTGGTGATGATGATTCAGCTTTTCTTGCCCATTGACCGGCTCGGCGCCATTTCGCTGTGTGGAAGCATCGTTGATCGACAATTCACGCCTATGGGTCAAGACCGGAAGGGTGACGCGCAGCATCCCATTCTCACATCTTTAACCCGGAGTTGGCGCGGCGGGGAGTAGACTGCTTTTTTGGCCGTGAAGTCTCAGTTACGCGAGCCAACGATGGGCCGAGGTAAGAGAGGCTGACTTTCTTAGTCGAGGGGTTCAGGCTTTAGCGCGATATTCTTTTCGCCGGCCGCCTTTTTCTCGGCGTATTTCTTCATCCAGGCTTCCCAGCTCTTGCCGGCGGCGGTGTCGCGGCCGGTGAAGGCGAGTGCGGCGATGTCAGCGTAGGAGATCGAAAGTTTCTGATTCGAATCCTTGGGATAGAGACGCACGGATGATTCCGCTAGAGTCCGGCCGGTGCGGCGGTCAAACAGGTAGCCTTCAATCTTCGATCCGTCCTTGCGAGTGATGGTCACGTCGCCGCGGTAGTCGAAAGCTTTTTCCAGGGCAACCCGGATTTCTTCTGCGCTGGCCAGCTGCGGAATCCAGCCCTCAAGCTGTTCATGTTGCGTGCCAGGAGCCACTTCGAGCGCGTCGGGATTCAGTGCTCCGGCGTGAGGTGGCGTGGCTTGCGCTGAGGCGTGATCAATGTGGCCGGCTGCTTTACCCGTCATAGATGAGTGGACCTAGGCGCGGGTTTCCTCGAAGGATGGGTTCGACTCACTCGCACCCGCGATGTGAATTAACGGATGCAGTGCTTCCGCCGGCTCCTCCAGCAGACGCAACGCCTCCTCATCGCGATAGCGAGTGGAAAGAGTTGCCTTCACCGTAGCCAGGAATCCGCCCAGCGAGCTGAACGTGGCATTTACCGCCGAAGCTTCGTAGCCGCTGTGCACCATGCAGTTGGCGCAAGCTGGATTGCCGGACTCGGTCCCGTAGTTCTGCCATTCGGTGGTCGCGAGCAACTCGGCAAAGCTTTCCGCATAACCATCTTGCAGAAGATAGCAGGGCTTCTGCCAGCCGAAGACGTTATAGGTCGGCATGCCCCAGGGCGTACACGGATAAGTCCGCTTGCCCATCAGGAACTCAAGAAACAGCGGCGACAGATTGAAGCGCCAGTTGGGATCGCGGTTGGAAAGAATGGCGCGGAACATGCGGCGCGTACGCGCGCGTCCGAGGAAGTGCTTCTGGTCGGGGGCTTTATCGTAAGAGTATCCCGGCGAAAGCATCATGCCTTCGACGCCCAACTCCATCATCTCGTCGAAAAACGCCCGCACACTCTTGGGATTTGCGCCGTCGAACAGGGTCGTATTGGTAGTAACCCGGAATCCATGCTTCAGCGCCTCGCGTACCGCGTCCACGGCAATGTCGTACCCGCCCTCGCGGCACACTGCCAAATCATGCTCCTCGCGCTGCCCGTCGAGGTGGATGCTAAACGTCAAATACTTACTCGGCTGGAAGAGGTGGAGTTTCTCCTTAAGCAGCAAAGCATTGGTGCACAGATAGATATATCTCTTGCGCGCGACCAGGCCTTCCACAATCTCGCCGATCTGCGGGTGCATGAGCGGCTCGCCTCCCGGGATCGACACCATAGGTGCCCCGCATTCGTCCACGGCGCGGAAGCACTCCTCAGGGGAGAGCTGCTTCTTAAGGATGTGAGCAGGGTATTGGATTTTGCCGCAGCCGGCGCACGCCAGATTGCAGCGAAACAGGGGCTCGAGCATGAGCACGAGCGGATACTGCTTGCGGCCGGCGAGCTTCTGCCGCAGGACATAGCTCGTCACGGTCCACATCTGTGAAATAGGAACAGCCATCGTTTTCTCGGTAACTCCCTGTGCTTATATCTTATCAGGGTTGGACACCTCAGAGTTCGACAGCTTAGGGTTGGGCACCGCTGGGCCGGCAGGGACCGTTACCAACCGGGAGCAACTCGGCTCGCTGCTCGCCGGGCTGTGGTCGTGCCTTTACCGACCCGAGCTGATTTGGCTCCCTCCTGCGGGAGCGCCCGCGCTCGGCGCCGATAACAATCCGAATACACCGACACCGTTCGTGGTGCCTATATACACTTTGCCGTTGGTAATCATCGGGGTGATGAATTTGTTGCCGGCCCCAAAGTGATCGCGCCCGTTCGCCGCCTGGTTGCTGTTATATAACTCCTGTAAGGTTTCTTGGCATTGTAAGCGTTTGAACCTCTCCGCCCTGAAGGGCGAAGATTCCTAGACTACGCATAGCGTTACTCCGTTTGCGTTAGCGTCTAGTGGCTCATTCCGAGCCAATATGTTTACTGCCCCGTTGTGGTCTGCATTGTCCGTATGGCCGCAGGAGGTGCAAGCGAAATCCGCTTGGGTCTTCCTATTGTCCTTGGAAACGAATCCACATTCGGAACATGCTTGACTGGTATATCGTGGGTCGATTTCTTCTATTCGCCTACCAGCATCTGCCGCTTTGTATTTGAGCATTCTGAAGAACTCCGACCAACTGCAATCTAAAATCTGTTTGGCTAAGGTACTGCGAGACATACCCGCGACGTGGAGAGCCTCGACTACAATCGTTCCATATTTACGAACGACGGCAGTCGAATGCTTGTGCAGGAAGTCTGAACGCTGGCTTACTATTCGTGCGTGAATTTTCTGGAGCCGGACAACCGCTTTCCGTCTCCGGTTGGAACCCTTCTTAC
>QIAN01000465.1 GCA_003225005.1 Acidobacteriota bacterium
GCCAGACGAAACTCACCTTCATTGGAAATGAACCCATGGAGAGCGCGAAAAATAGCGGTCAATTAGAGGGCTGGAACCAGATACTCGATAAACTTGCTGCAGTTGTTGCGGGGCTGACGCAGGCGAAATAAGAAGCTGAAGCTTTGATGATCGTCATGCGCGAGCAACTGAGCGTAAAACAAAGGCAGGCTATCTCGGAGACCCCGGCTAAGGGCGGTGGCGGCGGCTTAGTTGAAACCTGCTTCTCGTCACTTGGCCGGATGGCCGCCTTTCCGGGCAAGCGACCTTGGCTCGGCTCTTGCCTTCGGAAGCAACCGAACTGTTCTGTTTCGCCGGCTCTAAAAACAATTCGCCTCGGCTGTCGATTTTTTCTGTGCGCGACGACTATAGGATGAACGATCCAGCGGGCAAGGCTGGGCTGGCTCCCGCCAGGAGCAGAAGAACAGTGAAATACATATGTTTGGGATACATCGAGCCAGGAAAATTCGAAGGGATGAGCCAGGACGAGCGACACCGAACGTTCGACGAATGCTTTGAGTACAACGACCATCTGCGCGCCAACGGACATCTTGTCGCCGAAATACCTCTTCAGCCTCCGGAGACCGCGTTGACCCTGTACTCGAAAAACCGCAAAGTCGCGACGACTGATGGCCCCTATGCAGAAACCAAGGAACAGCTTGGCGGCATTCAAATCCTTGAGGCGCGAGACCTCAATCAGGCGGTTCAGCTGATCTCACAGCAACCAGGCTTTAAGTATGGACTTGGACCGATTGAGATACGGCCGGTTGCGGATCTGAGCGAAATCATAAAGGCAAGCGAGCGGCGACGGCGAAAGGATACCTCGCGATGAGGGCCGCGCCACGAGGGAAAGAATGATCAATACGTTTAGTTCTGGCAGGCGTGATGCTGATGCTCGGCAGGGAGGCTAAGAAAATGTCATTCGTTCGCGATCTGAGAGTTGCATTTAACTCGTTAATTCGCACCCCAGGGCTGGCGATCGCCGTGGTTCTCACCCTGTCTCTCGGCATCGGTGCGAACGCTGCCATTTTCACGCTGGTGCGCGGGGTCCTGCTCAAGCCCCTTGTCAATCGCGGCGAGGACCGGCTGATCTACGTCCGGCAAAGCGCTCCCGGCATCGGCAATGAAAACTCTACGTTTTCCGTACCCGAGATCCAGGACTTGCGTTCGAGTGTGAAAACCGTGAGCGCCTTCGGCGACTTCTCAACCATGGACTTCACCATGATCGGCCTCGGTGAGCCTCGTTCCATTCGAGGTGGCGTCGTCGGCGGCAACTATTTCGAGGTGATGGGCCTTCGTCCCGTGCTCGGTCGCCTTATTGGGCCTGAAGACGACGGTCCCAAAGCTGCCGGTGTCGTCGTTCTCACCTACCGTTTCTGGGCGACAGCTTTTCACAAGGATCCTTCGGTCCTAGGCAAAACAGTTCGCCTTGGCAGCCTCGGGGATCGCTCTGCCACGGTCATTGGCGTCCTCGAGCCCTGCGTCCCCTATCCCCAAGATACCGAAATCATCGCCAACGTGGTCACGAGCCCGCATCATCTTTCCGCGACCATGATCACCGGCCGCATCCATCGCATGACTGAGCTTTTCGGCCGTCTCGCTCCCGGAGTTACTCTCGATCAGGCTCGTGCTGAGTTGCGTTCCGCCTACTCCGCGATGGAGAAGGACCATCCCGAAGCCTATGCGCATCAGGCGGACTTTCAGATCGGGGTGAAATTGCTTCGTGACGAGATCACGTCGGGCGCCCGGACCGTACTGCTCGTGCTGCTCGCCGCGTCGGGGCTGGTCTTCATCATCGCGTGTTCCAATGTTGCCAATCTGATTCTGGCACGGGCGGTTCGCCGCGAAGGTGAGCTGGCGGTGCGCGTGGCGCTGGGCGCAAGCAAAGGCTCGTTGCGCCGCATGCTGTTGGCCGAAAGTCTTCTGCTTTGCGGGGCTGGCGCCGCACTCGGTGTATTGAGCGCGCAGCCGATGGTGGCCGTCCTGGCTCGCTATGCCTCGCGCTTTTCCGTCCGCGCTCTCGATTTCAGAGTCGATTCGAGCTTGCTTTGGGTCGGTGCGGCGCTAGCGATTGTCGCCGCGGTGATTCTCGCATTTGTCCCGCGCCTGCCCTCTTCCGGCACGCCCAGTGGACTGAGCCCATCCAGCGGAAGCGTACGGGTCACTGGCAGCACGAGCCGCCGCCAGCGAATTTTCGCAGTGACGCAGATCGCCGCGTCATTCGTGCTGCTGGCCGGTGCAAGTGCCTTGATCGCGACGCTGATCGCATTGCAAAAAACGCAGACGGGTTTGGACACGCAGCACGTCCTGGCCATCGACGTTCCGGCTATGTCTTTCGGTAAGACGTCGCAGCAGGTCGTCGATTTCTACAAAGAATCGATGCGCCGCATTGATGCTTTGCCGGGCGTGAGCGAAACAGCATTCGGCAATGTGGTTCCGTGGCGCGATACCGGCTATGGCTTTCAATTCTCAGGGGATGGTCATGCCCATGCCGCCAACGTAGAAGATCCCCGGGCGCAGTGGCGTAGCATCTCTCCCGGTTTTTTTGCGGCGCTGGGTGTTCCCATGATTGCCGGCCGCGATTTCAACGCGCTCGATAATCAGAATAGTAATGCAGAGCCTGTCGTTATCGTCAGCCAGACGCTCGCACAGCGCATGTTTCCCAATCAGGATGCCGTCAATCGGCATGTCTATTGGACCGATCCTGTGTTGCAATTCGCTTCCGGGAGCGAAGCAGAAAAGGCGCGCATGATGGCGCCGCGTCGCATCATTGGCGTCACGGCGGATATTGACGATGGACATGTCGTTCCCGAACCCACGGTCACCGTGTACAGTCCTTTTGACGAAGGCCCAATCTTTGGTGGACGCCTTTTCATTCACACGAGTGCAAATCCTTATGCACTGGTTCCGTCAGTCACGCGCGTTATTCGCGAGATGTCCGCCGATCAGCCTGTCGAGCATGCTGCCACTCTCGCAGATGTGCGCGCTGAAGTGCTCACGCCGGACCGATTGAACTCGCTTGTGTTCGGCGTGTTCGCCGCTGTCGCGTTGGCGATCGCGGTGGTTGGAGTTGCCGGCGTGCTGGCGTTTTCAGTCAGCGCGCGCACGCGGGAGTTTGGCATCCGGCTGGCCCTGGGGTCGCGGCCGCAAAATCTTCTCAGAGGTGTTCTGGCAGAGGGTGCCGCCATGGCTGCGGCTGGCGTCTTTGCAGGCGGAGCATTCGGGTTCGCGCTGGCGCGTGTGGCGGGAAGATATTTTCTGGAAGTGAAGATGCCGGGCGCATTGCCGGTGTTTGTCTCTGCCTTCGTTTTGATGACCGTCGCGGTTGTCGCGTCGGTGCTGCCCGCTGCACGCGCTGCACGCGTCGACGTGATGCAAGCGTTGCGCTCCGAGTGACCGCCGCTTAGCCCTCATCGAGTGCAATTTGAAGCGTGATTCGGCGGATTAGTACCGATAGACGCTAGTGCTTTTTCGGAGGCGCGCCCTTGGTAAGCAGTGTGGAGC
>QIAN01000470.1 GCA_003225005.1 Acidobacteriota bacterium
AAGCAACTCCTGAACTTCCTGGTGCCTGGAACCCGTCACAACCGCCAGACCGTGAGCCCCGCCCGCTGCAACGCCGCCAGGCTGTGGAAAGTTCGTGGTATCTCCGATAGCGTCACCCATTGCCGCGCTACCGTTGTCGGCACCGTGCTCAACAACTTCTGACCCAGTTCTGAGGGGTTTGCGGGTCACCCGCGAGCAAATCAGGGAATGACCGTGAAAACTTCGTTCGAGTAAGTACTTTCAACGTTCGACGTATCATAGGCCGTCACCGCGAAATAGTACCGCGTCCCGCTGCTCAGTCCCGTCACTGTAGTATAGGTGGAGTTGACCCGCTTTCGTGGACACTTTTCAATGGAGGGATTGAAGGAGGTCCACGATGCCCCGCAGTCGCGTTGCATACCCGCCGGAATTCCGGCAGAAGATAGTCGAGCTGGTCCAGTCTGGACGTAGCCCGGAAGCGCTGGCAAAAGAGTTCGAGCCCACGGCGCAGACGATCCGCAACTGGGTCGCGCGAGCCGACGCCAACGGCGGCAAGCGCCGTGAGCTGCTGACGAGCACAGAGCGCGAGGAGTTGACGCAGCTTCGCCGCGAGCTGCGCAAGGTGAAACTTGAGCGCGAGATCCTGGCAAAGGCCACGGCCTGGTTCGCGAGGGAGGCCGACACGACGCCCAAGAAGTCTTCGGGTTCGTAGCGGCGCACCAGGCCCAGTATCCGGTGAGAACGATGTGTCGCGTGTTTAGAGTCTCCTCGAGCGGCTATTACGCGTGGGCAAGGCGCGGGCCGTCGGCGCGCGCATTGGAGGACGCGAGGCTGACGGCGCGCATTCGCATGTACCACGCCAAGTCCAGGGGAAGATACGGAGCACCCAATATCCACGCCGATCTGCACGATGAGGGCATCCGAGTCGGCAAGAAGCGTGTGGCTCGTCTCATGAAGGCCGAAGGACTGCAGGGTGCGTGTTTCCGAAAATGGGTCACCACGACCGTGCGCGATGGTGATGCACAGCCTTCTGCCGATCTCGTGCAGCGGCAGTTCAGCGCGAATGCTCCGAACCGGCTCCGGGTCGCCGACAGCACCTACATTCCAACCTGGGCGGGGTTCCTGTTCCTGGCGGTGGTGCTCGACGGCTTCAGTCGCAGAATCGTCGGATGGGCGATGGCCGAGCATCTCAGGACGGAGCTCGTGCTTAGCGCGCTCAATATGGCGCTCGGGCAGCGGCGCGCGAAAGGCGTCGTGCATCATTCCGACCACGGCACGCAGTACACCTCCATCGCCTTCGGCCTTCGCTGCCAGGAAGCGAAGGTCCGGCCCTCGATCGGATCGGTGGGCGATGCCTACGACAACGCCATGTGCGAGAGCTTCTTCGCGACGCTGGAGCGCGAGCTGCTCGCGCGCCGGCGGTTCGAAACGAAGGCGCAAGCGCGCATGGCGATCTTCGAGTTCATCGAAGGCTGGTACAACCCGGTTCGCCGTCACACGAGACTCGGCCGCATCTCGCCGATCGAGTTCGAGCGGCGTCATTCAATGCATGGCGAGCACGCGGTTACCCACAGGCCCGCGCGCTCGGTTGCGAGACAAGCGCTCCGCGCGCAGCCTGTGGATAACCGCTTGTGACCCAAGCGCTAAACCGTCCACGAAAGCGGGGCAACTCCAAGTACCGCTCTTCATGGTTGCCCTGCTCGTAACGAACCTGATTCTGGTGGAGCACGGAGGATTTTTCCAGATGGCGCTCGTCGCCCAAGGGACTTTCTACGCGGCTGCAGGCGCGGCTTCTTTGGTGCCGAAGGGAAGTCTATTGTCTCGTATACTCGAAGCGGCGAAGACCTTCGTCGTGGTGAACGTGGCCATCGCGCTGGCGTGGGTCAAGTACCTGCAAGGGAGACCTATACTACGTGGTCTCCGACAAAACGATAAGCACCGTTACCACGCTCCCGACGATGTCATTCAGACTTTTTCTCCTGTGTAGTTTCGTCTTGCTCGGAAGGCCCCAGGATATTCTGACCTTCTTGCAGCCAATGCGACCTGCTCTCGTTCTCGCTGTGCTGGCGGTCGCAGCCAACGTGTTGGGCGCTCGCCGACAGGAACTCTCGGCTGCACTCTCGACGTCCGAATCGAAGCGCTATTTGCTCTTTTATCTCATCATGATTGTTGGCATTCCGTTTGCGTATTACAGGAGAGCTGCCTTTGAGGGCGTCATTGGGGGTTATCTTGCGGATATGCTCTTCTGTGTCCTCCTGGTTTTCCAAGTGACCTCGTTGCAGAGACTCAAGAGTCTTGTTTGGGTAATCTGCCTTTGTACCCTGATGTACAGCGTTTTTGGTGGAGTTTTCCAGCTTGAAGACTTTGGGGGCGGACGTTTCCAGGTTGCCGGAACAATGTTTGACCCGAACGACACAGCCTACCTGCTTGTGTCACTTTTTCCGCTGTGCCTCTATTTTGTTCGTTTTGACGAAGGACTGTTGAAAAGGCTTGTCGCGGTTGCGGCCATTTTTAGCTCCATCGCGATAATCCTGCAAACAGGATCGAGAGGCGGCATCTTGGGGTTTGGAGCAGTACTGCTGGTCCTGTTGCTGACGAAGACGAGTGGCATCACAAGGCGTCATAAGATGCTCTTTGTCGTGGTGCTCGCTTCGATATTTCTGCTGATAAGAGATCGGATTGACGTCGAGCGGTATCTGACGCTTTCCGATATCTCATCGGACTATAATGTGTCGGAGGAGGGGGGGAGGCTCAAGGTATGGCAAGGGGCAATTGACCTTAGCCTTGCCAATCCTATTACCGGAGTTGGTGTCAATTGCTACTCTTATGCGCGCTTCCTTGCTAGAGAACTCGCTGGGGACTCATATCGTCAATGGCATGACGTTCACAATTCTTTTCTGCAGGTCGCGACCGAGGTCGGATTAATTGGTTTTGGCATATTTGTGCTCATCAACCTTAAGAGTGTCCTTACGTTTTCCCGGATGAGCAGAATGGGGCTCCAGACGCAGCCGGGCGAGGCCCGCGAGATCGGTGCTCTAGGAGGTCTTATGCTCGTCGGCTTCACAGGCCTCTTGGTGTCGGGATTTTTTCTGTCGCAAGGGTATTCGATCTTCTTCACGCTTTACTTCGCGCTGGCTGCGGCAATGGGGCGGCTTCAGGCGGGGCCTTCAGCGGGTATTGAGGCAACGCGTGGAGCGGCTGATACGTCAGCGGTACCGGGGTGGCGGAACTCCGGCAAGGCGAGGCACACGGGATGAGGTGAGCAATAGCAGATTTCCGTTCGCTCCTCGCGTGTCCAACGAGGGATACTGCTGTCAACCGCGAGGCGGCGAAGAATGCCGACGGCAAGCAATAACTGAAAGCTCTCAATAGATTTCAGACACTGACCAGTGTGCACCTAGTGTAGTTCTCCGTTTGCGTCGATCGGCCGTGGCGGATTGATTCAGACGACTAAAGACGACGCAGAAGGCGCGCGAATCCTCGATGCAATCGAACCGGTCTGGAAACTCTGACCGATACGTCATCGTCTCGAATTGAGCTTCTGAGAAACAGGTTGTCGCTGCTCACCTGGGGCCGGGAAGGGGCACCCTGTAAAGAAGACGGTTCGTTACAAAGTGTCATATCGAATAGGGACTCCTCCATTGTCGTCAACCCTGTGATCCAATCAACCCTTTCGCCCGCCCCCTGAACCTGGCCCGTGGCTCTTTCTCAGGATTCCGCGCCACCGGTGTGCTGGAAGTTGCCCCACAGGCCTGCCCGAGAGGCACGGCATGGAGATGACGAGCGGGAGTATCCAATTCAAAGAGGCTGCCATGTCTGAGCAAAGCCTCAGACGGCTGGTGCTGGACGGCGTGTTCTGGCTGACCGCAGTCAAGGTCATCAGCCAGGTAGTTTCGTGGACCATCACCATCTACGTGATCCGCATCCTGTCGCCCAACGATTACGGTCTGATGGCA
>QIAN01000471.1 GCA_003225005.1 Acidobacteriota bacterium
GAGAAGGCAGGTCGCCTTGCGTCTTCGGCAGGCTATATTGAGGAGCCATTCTTTTGTTCAGTTTACCGGACACCTTCGATTTCCTGTGTTGTGCGAAACCCTAGAAGATTTTCCATTCGATTCGGTTACGTGACGAGCAGAGAGAGCCTACGTTCCAGAAGGGCTTCCATCATTCGGTGGGTCTCAGCAAACCCGGCCCATGCTGGCTGATTGCATGGAACAGCCCAGTCCATCAGCGATTTGCCAAAGTGGCAATGTCACCTAAGCCGAGTAGTTTTCGGTCTGCCGTAACCAAGGTAAGTGCTAACACTTTAGCAGTTGCAGCCAAGAACCGATCTGCCGGGTCGGCGTGGCTTAACTGCAGTCCTTCCGCAGTCACAACAACCTCATGCGTCAAAGGAGCCTCACGAAACCCAAGCACCATCTGCTCCACCCAATGAATCGGGTCTGCATGTAGCACAATCTTCCCCTTGCGATGAAGTATCAGAGCTTCCCAAGTGCTGATAGGTGACAGCCAAAGTTCATTAGCGTCATTTTCCAATTCTGCCCACACACGTTTGCCTATCAGCTTGGGATCGCTTCTACTCCAAAGCCAAATATGTGTATCCAGGAGGAGTTTCAAGCGCGGTAGGCTTCAAATTCGTTTAGGTCAATCACAGGTTCCATGATGTCACCCACAATTTCAAACGTATCTTTCATTGAGCCCAACCATTCCTTGCGCTTCACCTTGGCGGCAGCCGGGATCAGCTCTGCGATTGGCTCACCCCGCCGCGTAATGATCACTGACTTTTTGGTCTTATTTACCTCGTCGATCACAGCCAGGCACTTTGCTTTGAATTCCGAGATCGCAATTTTGCCCATCGTATGCTCCCCTTAGGTCTCTTCATTATACTATAGTCATCTCCGTTGACCACAACTCATGATTCCACGCGAGTTTCTCGGTCTTAACGCTCTCTACCTTATGGTTGGCTCGGCATTGTTGTTGTTCCAGAACCTACAACCCTCCGGTTAACTTAGACGGAACACTTCGGCGTTTTTGGAGTGCTTTCGGCGATAAACGGTTCCAAAAACGGCTCCAAGTTTGGTCGTGGAGAACCGTTCGATTGAGAGATGTAGAGTCCTAATGTACGTTCGAATCCGCCCGCTGGCGGAGTCTTAGGTCACGGTATCTGCGCTGTTTTCGATCCCGCAAATGGCAAGAATTGCTATTTTCGATTATGATGAAGTTCGAAAATAACGACGACTGCTATTTTCGCGCTCGATAATGGCAAAAACAAACAGAATCCCAGGACAGAAAATATCGCAGGGGACGTACTCTGCGTTTCTGCCTGCGCCGCTGACCCCTGTGCTCGATTGGACTCCACGGCTCATAGGGGTCTTGTCGGAGGCAGATCGTCTAATTGGCAGACTGGCAGGTGAAGGCGGACGGCTTCCGAATCCTCACGTTCTCATCCGACCTTTCGTCCGACGCGAGGCTGTTCTTTCAAGCAAGATCGAGGGGACCCAAGCAACTCTCGGCGAGTTACTGGCGGCTGAGGCTGGGGCGGCTGTGGATCGTAGTCCCGAAGATCTTCGCGAGGTTGGCAATTACGTGGTTGCGTTGGAGCATGGAATTTCACGACTCAAAGAGCTTCCGCTCTGCGTTCGACTCGTGCGCGAACTGCACGAGAAACTTATGACGGAGGTTGCGGGACATCACGCGACTCCAGGTCGGTTCCGAACGATTCAAAACTGGATCGCCACACCGGGTAGCACCATCGCGAAGGCCTCCTATAATCCCGCCCCCGCCCGGCGAGGTTGAGCCCTGCCTTGCGGCTTGGGAAAAGTTCCTTAACGAATCCGACCTTCCGCCACTCGTGACAATTGCCCTAGCCCACTACCAGTTTGAAGCAATTCATCCATTTCTTGATGGCAACGGCCGGGTGGGACGCCTGCTTATCACGCTCTTCTTAATCGAACGCCAAATTCTGCCGACACCGTTGCTTTATCTGTCCGCGTTCTTTGAAGCGTCGCGGCGAGACTACTACGAAAGATTGCGGGGCGTCAGTGAGCGCGGGGCATGGAATGAGTGGGTGGAATACTTCCTGCTGGGCGTTGCCCGGATGTCCGAGGACGCTTTGAGCCGGGCTGTCCGAATCAATGAACTGATTGCGCAGTGGCAGAAGACAGTATCAGGCGATTCGACGAATACTCCCCTGCGAGTGGTTGAGTCCTTAGGAGCGAATCCTTTCATCACAGCGAAGGGTGCGGCCGAAAAGCTAAGCATTGCCTTCACAACCGCGCAGCGCGCAATTGAACGGCTGCAGCGTATTGGAATCGTTAAACAAGTGGGCCACGCAAAACGTGATCGTGTTTTCTGTGCGCGCGCGCTGCTCGATATCCTTGAAGAACCAGCGCACATCGTACCTGGCAAGAACTAGCGACTAAACTATTATCGGTAAGATTCTTGGGCGCGGCAGGACTTGAACCTGCAACCCTCGGATTAGAAAACCGCGGTCCTGCGGCGCCTGTTACACAAACTATTGTAGTTGCTGGATCTTTCAGTTTTGAGGGAACCTGAAAGATGCTGTTGGATGTGGTCTGATTGAGTCTGGTTAGGCACAGTTTTGGGCACAGTGAGCTGAAGTGAAATCGAAGAACAACTCCGGACTTCTGACCTCACAACCCTGACGTAACGCGATTAGGTGAGGTTTGCCGACCATCTGTCCAGAATGCTGCGAGCCCGAGCGTTTCCACACGCAGCCCGTCAACGAGCTAGCATGCGACCCTGGGGAGAACCAAGCAACTCAAGGCGTGGCACGGTCAATGAGCAGGATCGTCCGCAAGAGAACATTGGCCCCATTGGCACAATCCTGCCAGCGTGTAAATTCCTTGGGCGAATGGCTGATGCCGTCTACGCTGGGGACGAAGATCATCCCGATTGGACCGATCTTCGCCATCATCTGGGCATCGTGACCAGCACCGCTGGGCAGCCGCATGGTCTTCAGTCCCAGCTCTGTCGCGGCAACTTCGATCTTCGCCTGCATCTCCAGGTCAGCCCCAGCCGGAGCATCATGCTCTGCCTTTTCCATGATGATTTCTGTTCCAGTATCCCGGGCTATTTCTTGCGCGCGCTTCTGAATCTCATTTCCTAACCGCGCAATGGTTTCCTCAGAGAGATCGCGCAACTCAATGGAATGCTTCACCAAACCCGGCACCACGTTAGGGGCATTGGGAAATACCTGCAGTCTTCCTACAGTACCCACCTGCCGCCCAGGCTCTCGGGTCACAACCTCCTGGACTACCTCAATCAGCTTGGCCGCAGCCAGCAGCGCATTGTGGCGCTCCTTCATCGGAGTGGTTCCCGCATGGTTGGCGAAGCCGCGAATCTCCACATCATATTCGTCGATGCTGACGATTCCTTCCACTACCCCGATCGGAACATTCGCTTTATACAAGATGCCACCTTGTTCGATATGCAATTCCAGGTAGCAATGGAATGCGCCGGGAGACAGGCGCGCTTCGGCGAGCCGGGTTGGATTCCCACCGACCTTGCGAAGACCTTCCGCCAACGAGATTCCGATGCGTACACGACTGAGATCGGCGGGCTGCAGCACACCTGCAGCTGAACCGCTGCCTGCAAAGGTGTTTTCCTCATCCGTCCAGATCACCATCTGCAGCGGATGCCGCGTCGTGACGCCGTGCTCCTTCAGCGTATGCATGACTTCGATCGCGGACATCGAGCCCAAATCACCATCGAAATTGCCACCACTGGGCACGGAGTCAATGTGCGATCCAAAGAGGATGGGTTTCAAATTGTGAGCTGACCCAGGGCGCAACCCGAAAATATTTGCAGCGGGATCGATACGCGGCTCCATTCCGAAGGCACGCATGAGTTGCATGGCGTAATTGCGGCCCGCGAAGTCGGCATCCGTGAAGGCTACCCGGCTAACACCGTCGGAAAAGGTACCCCCAGCGGGCCGTCCGAAAACGCTGAGCTCTTCAAGGCTATGACGGAGTCGATCAGCGTTGATGCGCAAGTCAGAGCTACGCGCCTGAGCAAAAGACAGGTCGGGGAGAACCGCACTGGCAGACACTGCCACCATGCTGGAGAGTAGCTCGCGGCGAGTGATCACTATGGCGAGCACGATATCACGTGTTGTGGCGTTTCAGCGCTATATTGGATTTCGCTTCCGATTATTCGAAGTAAGCTTCATGGCCAATCGTGGTGGGCCACTCCCAGGGATTGCGTCCCAATGACGCTAGTGCTTTTTCGGAGGCGCGCCCTTGGTAAGCAGTGTGGAGCGGAACAGAGATTGGGGCGCGCGTTCGAAAAAGCCGTCAGAAGGAAGCCGCTGGCGCGGCGGACGCGGTCCTTATGCAAATTGAATGGAGCGAGGGGGAGGTGTTGAAGTCGGCCGGAGTCGGCACGGAAGCGGAGGTGGAGGTTGTCGAGAGTGTGGGAAGGAGAATCGATGGTGGAAAACGGTGGGATACAGGGCGCGAAGTAGGGATCAGGTCAGGAGCGGGGCGGACGGGGGCGGAGCGCGGTGAACCGTGCAGAGTTTTCGAGTTGTGGAGAAGCGGTTTCATGGCGCAGTTGTGAGCAACCGAGGTGGAGA
>QIAN01000090.1 GCA_003225005.1 Acidobacteriota bacterium
TACGTGGTGATTGCGGGTCTGATGGGCGCCATTGTGTGGGATCTCTTAACCTGGTGGTGGCGACTGCCCACTTCTTCCTCCCACGCCTTGATAGGTGGTTATGCTGGGGCGGCTATCATGCGCTCCGGATTCGGGGTCATTGTCCCCGCAGGCTGGCATAAGACTCTGATTTTCATCGTCGTCGCTCCGATCATGGGCCTCTTCCTCGGATTAGTACTCATGGTTTCTGTCTTCTGGCTCTTGCGGAACAAAGCTCCGCGACGGATTGATGTTTGGTTCCGCCGATTACAACTTCTTTCTGCCGCTGCCTACAGCCTTGGACATGGTGGGAATGACGCGCAAAAAACCATGGGAATTGTTGCGGGCGCTCTCTATGGCGCGAAATATCTCACGTCCGCCGAGCTTGCGGGCAACTGGGGACATTTTCACTGGCCGATCATTCTCGCGGCCCATGCTGCCATTGCTCTTGGAACCTACTTCGGCGGATGGCGCATAGTTCATACCATGGGATCCCGCATTACCAAGCTGAAGCCGGTCGGAGGCTTTTGCGCCGAGACTGCCGGAGCCATCACTCTGTTCTCGACGGCGCTTGCAGGTATTCCGGTAAGTACAACCCATACGATTACAGGAGCCATCGTCGGAGTGGGCGCTACGACACGATTGTCCGCAGTTCGCTGGGGCGTAGCTCGACGAATTGTTTGGGCCTGGATTCTTACCATCCCGGCTTCTGCGATCGTGGCGGCTCTCGTATTCTGGGCCTTTCGTCTAGTTAAACCGGACGCCTAGGTTTGAAAGCCAAGCGGGAGAAAGTCAGGCGCGATTCGCGACCAGCAAGAATTCGCGAAAAACCCCGCCCTTCTTTACTTCTACGTGTGCCGATAACTGATTCAGTCGCGCAGCCCCGGGGCGTCAAGCACGCCATTTCTTGGTCGAACCTGAACTGCCTGCACAACAGTTAGCCAACACTAGGGACGAGAACTCTGTGCGCCTTGCCGCAGTTTGGCATAGTCGTCATCTCCGACCAACGGCCCGAGCCCTGGCAGGGTCGGTGTCATCTCTTTAACGACTGCTTCCAACGACTTTGGATTCAACCCTAGTTGCTCAAGAATAGTAGGTGCAATTTGGGCCGTGCGCACCGGTGACTTGATTTCACGGGGCAGGAAACTGGGAAGAGAAACGAGCAAAGCAACATGAGTGTCTTCGTCGGTAAACCCTCCATGTTCTTCGATAAAGCCGTCGTCCGGCTCCACATAAATCACTCCCAGGTTCGGCTGAATCACAATATCCGGCATACGCGGATCGCTAGCTGGATCGGCAAACATCAGCTTCAAGGATTCTCCGGAAAAGATCTGCTGGATCCCGGCTTCAGTCTGCTTGTTTCGAAGTGCCTTCACCACGTCGGTCGTGCGTCTGTGGTCCTTCAACCAGAGCATTGCGATGCTTCCGTCCTGCTCTGCATTGAGGAGCAGACCTCGTTCGACACTGTTCACAACTGTCGGGATCAAGTTCAGGTCGGCAGCCCGGAACCTAAGTGGATCTATCGGAACGTCGCCATGTTTGGCGGTGAGAACGATAAGGGTCGAGTCGAGCAGATGTTTCTCCTTCAACCTTGCCACAATTTTTCCCACCGACTGATCAGTGTGATCGAGAGCATCCAATAGGCCGGCGCTAGGCGTCCCCTCACCATCTAAATATCCGAAGCCTTTCATCTTTTGCGCCATGCTGATGGCTTGGAAATTCATGCCGAACATTTCAGGTACGCCGACCTGTTGGGCTCCTCTATGGTCTTTTCCATCAATCTCATTGAGAATGGCGGCGACCTTACCGTCGTCGTAAGCTTCCATTTTGGGGATGCTTCGAGTCTTCGTCGTCGGGCGAATTTCGGGGGTGAAAAGGTCATCTACGCCCTTTCCCGACGGTCCATTCAGGAACTCGTATGCCGGATGCTTATCCGACCAGGCAGTGCGCCCACCGGCCTGCTTAATGACTTCGAAGATATTGTTCACACGGATGTAGTCATGCGGATAAACCGGAGCGCAACTCTTCGCTGGATTCAAAGGCAGCTTCACAGGATTGATTCCGCCTCCGTCCGGCGCGTTGGAATCATTGTCGATGGAGCTGTCGTACACCACCGCAGTGCCAATCGAGGCGCATTTGGATCCAGGAGGGGACAAGCTGCGATCGTAGCTATTTTCAAAGATCACCCCTGTAGAAAGAGGAGAACCTCCCGTCACCATTGCAAGCAGTCCTGGCCACGAGTTTGAGGGTAAGGACGTACGCGCATTCTTGTAGGTGATACCGTGCTGACTGAGTTGCGCGAGACTGGAATTGGTCCTGGCCTTTACATAATTGGCCAGATCGAGGGCATGCAGACCATCGAGGCTAAGCAATAAGACCCGTTTCACGCGGTGAGGACTTGGTGTAACTGCCGGAGGTGCTTGAGCCGCCGCAACCTTGTTTCCAGCTCCTCCGAGGAATGCCAGCAACAGCATCAGTACAGCTCTTGACTTGACTCCATCCAGATTGATAATCAACAACGCTCTCCTTCTTGTGATACCCATAGATTTTTGGATCAAAGATCTTAGACAAGAATACTTCAAGATTTGAAGCTGTAACATCAGGCGGCAGCGAGCAGGTCGACGATGTTCTGGATAGCTTTGTCGGCTTTGTAATATGCGACCTCGAGTTTGCTGTCCGGTGTGTGGGCAGGATCGGGAGCGTGGTGAAACCGGCTATTGGCCAGGGGACCACAAAGGCGCTTGTGGAAGAAGAGAAAAAACAGTGCCACTTGAAACACCTTTGACGGTCAGCCGGTAGGCATATCGGGTGCCATCGCGTTGCAGCAGGCCGTGGCCCTTGAGTTTGCGCAGATCGTAGCGGAGTTGGTTGAGCCCATAGGTGTTGGGCGAAAGCTGAAAGGTGGTGAGGACGGCCTGGTGGATTGGTTTGGCAGTCCAGCCGCCGACCGAATTGCCGCCATGGAGCAAAACCTCGAGTAAGCGGATGATGCGGGTGTCGTGGATCCTGATCCCGGGATAGCGGACTGATCCGACGGTGATGGGCAGGGCCAGGCGCTGGAGCAGTGGGAAGTCGACATGGACATTGAGGCACTGGGCCTGAAAGCCGGCAAAACGGTCGGTGATGGTCTGGAATCTGGTGCGCACGTCGTCCAGATGATCGAGCCCTTTCTTCAGACCAAAGTCGCGCAGATTGTTGGAGCAAAGCTCATTGCGCAAGAAGCGCGAGAATTTTTCGTACTGCTTGAGAAAAGCGTTCTTCCAATAGGCGCGGAAGACGTGATGGCCATGCTCGATCTGATCGAGGACGGTAGCCAACTTTCCGCGTAGCCTCTTGTTCAGCCGGACGCCAAAGATTTCACTGATGCGATTAGCGGTGAGGCGCCACAAGCCGATTTCGCAGCTACGTTGGAAGATCTTGTGAATCGGGAAGTGGTGCTTAAAGATAAAGTTGCGACAGTACTCCAGTTGTGCCAGGGCGTAGAAGCGGGACAGGTTCATCTGGCTGCGTTCTTTTGTGGAGAACTTCGGCCCCAGCAGAAAGGTCCAGTAATCAAGCTGTTTGCGGATGATCTGTGGGCTTAGCCGGTCGGCGGCCGCCTGCAAGGCCGCCACGTCGTCGATGGCGAGGAAGGCATTGTCATTCTTACGGAAGCCGATGTGGCTTCATTCAGTTCCTGCTCGATGAAGGAGTGGCCGTTGAGCCAGTAGGTGGCGTGAAAGGGAAAGAAAGAGGCCACCCGAAGCACGATCGGTCCCAGAAGATCATCCCGGATGTAGAAGTAGTAATGCGTGAAACGGCTCCGTTGGTGCGCCAGAATGCGATAGTTGGGGTCCTGGGTGGGATATTTGGGCGTGCTAGGGTTGTGGTTATCGTTCGCCGCCGTCGTTCTCGGCTTGAGCCTGGCGCGGCTATTATCCCGGACGGCGCGGCATCCCGAGCCTGGTCACTGACAAGTCTGGAAACGCGCTAAACAGTACGGGACTCCTCCGGCAAAGCACGCCCATCGCCGCACTGAAGCACTACACGCGCGCTCAAAAAGCTGATGCGGCATCTCAAGCCAGCACGCACTAAAACTAAAGAGGTACGGATAAGGTCAATGACATTTTTGGATAAGGAGCGCGGTGGTGCCGTTCACAACCCTGGGACTGGCCACAGTAAGAGGTTCCGATAGCAACGTACGAGCGACACACCCCTGACCTGGCATTCTTGTCTTGTTGGAGTCCCCGTGCGAAACAGAGCCGCGGCCGGACGCCCGGTAACGCTCGCGGCTCTGTTACAGCACGAATAGCCCTGCTGCTCAGAACTCCAGGCGCAGCATGAGCTGGAGTTTCCGCGACGAGCCGAGCCCAGTGGGGCCGGTATTCAGCTCACTGGTGATGTGCCCGAAGGCGGCGCCGTCCGAGATATCGGAGTCCGGATCCCCGTAAATCGGATGGTTGAACAAGTTAAACGCCTCGGCGCGAAACTTCAAGTTCAGTCGTTCGGTAAGGACGGTTGACTTCTCGAGCGCGGTGTCGATTTCATAATACCCCGGTCCGCGTCCAGCGTTGCGTCCCAAGCTCCCCCACGTGCCTACTGCCGGGACCGCGAATGCATTTATATTGAACCAGTTGTTGATCGTTTTGGGGGTCCCGTATATGGATTGGCCGGGAACCAGGTCCGGCCGCTGATTCCGTGTTACGCCGTCGGGCCGGTCCGTCGAACTCACGTCTACCAGGATATCAATGGGCCGGCCGCTGGAGGCGGCCGCAATCCCACTCAGCTCCCAGCCACCCAGCAACTTTCCCATCACGCCGGAGGTTAGGAAATGCTTGCCCGGGCCAAACGGAAGCTCGTAGACCGTATTGACCGAGAGGGTCTGGCGAATGTCAATGTCCGTGCTGCTATATGAACATTTGATGCAGTTATAGTTTTGAATGTGCGGATACTCCCCCGCTCCGAACCCCACGTCCGACAAGCCGTGCGACCACATGTACTGCGTCCCCCACAGCCATCCGTTGGTGGAAGGGCGCTCCACCGATACCTGAAGTGAATGGAAGTTGCTGTTGCCGTAGTTACTCTTCTGGTTGAACTCGCCAAAGGTGGGGATTGGACGAATGCAATTGGTGAGCCCAGAATTGCCTTCGCAACGGTTGAACCGAACGGCGGAGAATAAGTGATGCCCCTCGCTGCCTTGGTAAGCAATCTTGGCCAAAAAGCTATGCGGGAATATCCGCTCGAGCGACAAAGACCAGTCTTCGAAGTATCCGTCATGGCGCTTCGGATCCCACGCCTTGGGCGAGCTAAATGGGGCAGTCAGCTGGGCCGGTGTAAGCGGCCACGTCAGGCCTGGCACATCCGCCGACGAAACATCAACCCGTTTGCCGGTGCTCTCGTGCCCGTCGCTGAAGTCGTCCATCTGGTTCGGCTCATAGTACATCCCGAACCCGGCGCGGAGGACCGTCTGTCCTCCGGTTCCCCCGGGCATCCACGCCAGGCCCAACCGTGGCGCGAAGTTTCTGTAAGTCGGCCCATACAGCGGCGTGCCCTTGGGGCAAACCCCTCCGCACGCAATGGTCACCACGGCCTGTTCGCCATGCACCTCTTTCACGACCGTGTAGTACTCGTATCGCAATCCGTAATAGAGGGTGAGGTTGGGGCGCACCTTGAACGTGTCCTGCGCGTAGGGCATAAAATAGGTGCGGCGATGGCCGGCGAGGTCCAATGCCCCGACGAAGAAGTAATCATCAAGAGAGTTGTTAACGAAATCCTGCGGGCTAGCGTATGTGAGTGTCGTGTCAGCAAACTTCGCCTCGCTCGAATTGTTAAGGCGGTGGCGCTCGACGCTCATCCCGATCTTAATGGTGTGCCGCCCCTTAACGATGCTCAAGTCATCGTACGCGTCAATCGTGGTCCCGATCTCCTCGTCGAGCGAATTCTGACTGGGACTATCGAAGCCGGAGATGCTCGCCGCCACATAGGCGGGTCCATCGACAGTATCCAGCAATGGAGACGTTCCAAGAAAATAATGATGCATGGCGGAGCGGTTCACTCCGCCTCTAAGCTCGTTAATGACCGTAGGCGAGAAAAGGTGCGTCAGCTGAACAACATAGTTGGAAGTGCGAACGAGGGGGTTATCGCGGCCACCCACAGTGTCCGCCACGGAGTTGATGGTGGCATCGTTGATGATAACGTGGCCGAATATGGAGGTGTTGTCGCTGAACCTGTGATCCAAACGGAACATCCCGTTATCCTCGCGCTGATTGTTCGCCCCTGGCGCAGTCCATTGGTCGACGTTGGGATCGGAGGTGTGCGTCTGTCCAATTGGCCAGGAAGACAGAAAGGGGGTGAGAGCGGGATCAGTCACGCTCGCCCGGTACGCGGCGCTCGGCACAAACCCGATCACGGTACGGTTCTGGATCTGCCGGAGACCTTCGTAATTGGCGTAGAAGAAAGTGCGGTCCTTCTGGATGGGCCCGCCTATGCTGCCGCCGAACTGGTTCAGCCGGAGGGGGGGCACAAAGCCGAGGCCGGTAAGCGGGTCGACATCGAAGGGCCCCCGCGCGTCGAATACGTTGTTGCGCAAGAACTCGAAAGCCGCGCCATGAAACGCGTTCGTTCCGGCTTTTGTAACGACGCTGATTTGGGCCCCGGCCGACCCGCCCTTATCCGCGGTATACTGCGACGAAGCCACGCGAAATTCCCCTATCGAGTCCAGCGAAATGGGCAGCCGCACAGCCGCCTTCTGGTTCTGCTCCTGGACGCCAGTGGCATCGAGGCCATCGAAGGTGTAGTTGTTGTCGTCCGTGCCTCGCCCGACGAATGTTGACAGCGCCCGGGGTGAGCAGGGCGAGGGTGGACCAGTTGCGACCGTTCAGCGGGATGTCCTCCACTTGTTTTGATTGCACCACGCCTGCGATCTCGGCGTTGCTCGAATCAAGCGCCTGAACTTGAGCCTCCACATCCACCGTCGTTGTAGCCGCGCCCACCCGGAGCTGCGCGTCGACGGTGCGGGTCTGGCCAACGAAAAGTTCGATGCCCATTTCCGCGTAGGTCTTAAATCCTTCATGAGAGATGGTGAGAGTGTACTTACCTACGGGCAGGCTGCTGATGCTGTAAACTCCACCCGGCCCGGTGATGGTCTCCCTTGTGAGGCCAGTGTCAACCTTGAGGAGCCTGACTTTTGCGTTGAGAACCCTCGCCCCGCTCGTGTCCGTCACGGTTCCATTAAGATTGGCCTCGTTAATTTGCGCCATGCCGTTGACTGTCCACAGGAAGCACAACGCGTGAGCCAGGAGAATACGGTTAAAGGAATAGATCCGGTTCTTTTCCATCGACGCCTCCTTAATATCAATCCCCCCCCGACAAAATTCTGAAAGATAATCTTCAAGACCGAATCTGTCATCAGACGAAGTTTCAGGCCGGAGTTTCCATTTTGGCGATCCAATGATGAAAAATAAGTTGCAAAGCCACAAGTCCGTAGCTAACCGCTTAGCGACTCATCGTACCAAGCATTTACACCAATGGGAACATTGTTGTCAAGCCATTTCTCATTTCTCATGGACAGCCATTTCTCATGGAGATGGAACATTCCCCCGGCAGATACGGAAGGGATCGCCGTCTCGCGACCCAGTGGGAGTTCCAGTCACGCTGCACGTGGTCACATTCGATCAACGACGGCTCGGTCGGCGGGGGTGAAGCCACCGGACCGGAAAACGTGAGTTGCCTGCATTGCGATAAGGGCCCCAGCATTTTCGATGTTCGCCACAACGTCACTGTGAACGCCGTCGTGCCGTATTCTGCGTCATACAACGCGCTGTTGAGGCGATACTCCTCGACTGCATCCTGGGAAATCTGCAGTCGGGTTGCGATTTTTGAGCTTGTTCTTGAATGCCGCCGGCAAACGCTTGGTAAGCTGCTGGGTCTGAAATTCAAGGACTTCTACGCGTCCGCGGATAATTTCCTGGTTACAAAAGAGCATTTCATTACCCGCGACGTCGCAGCCGGCAAGAATGCTCCACCCCCGCAGAGTCGTCTATGGGTTCAACCGACCAACGCGGAGGTTCTGATTGCGCAGGGCCAACACCCGGTTCCCACTGTGAATCAATTGGCATCGGGTGTTTCTGCAATATGTTGGGACCTCCAAGTCAATCAATGTTGTGTGAGTCCGGCATTTGGAAGAACCTCATCTTTCGTTCACTGGTTTGGAGCCTGGGGTACGTAGTTGTCCCCAATGTGGACTATGCTCACCGCGCTATTTTAGAACTCGACGACTGGGGAACCTCAGACAAGGGGTTTCTCTCGTATTGGCGCTATCTCGAACCGAGTGAGGAGACCATTCGCCGGGACCTGATTGTGCCGCTGCAACGTGTCCTTTCGGCAAGGCTGCGCACTCGGCGCATTCGCTCGATCTCAATCGGCATTTGAGAGGCTTCGCTTCAATGCCGTGCGGTAATTCCAGGGCATCCAGCCCGCGGGTTTGGCTGGGAGCTCCTGTGTGTGCCGCTGGAGTTCAGTGAGGTAGTCGAAGGGATTGACATCATTCAGTTCGCATGTGTGAATCAGGCTCATGTATAGGTCACCGACTTCGGCACCATTCAGTGTCTTATAGAAGAGTGAGTTCTTCCGGTGAAGAATCGCTTTTTTCAGCGCGCGCTCAACCAGATTGTTGTCGAGTGGGCGCCTGGCTCGCGCAGAAAAAGGGTCAGCGCTTGCCAGTGCCGCAGCATTTAGGCGATGGCTTTGCCTAAGCCGGAGTTCGGCTCCACTTTGTTTTCCTGCAGCTGGGTGTGCAGCCGTTGGTGTAAGGCGTTCATCACTGGCTGGCTGTGTTGCTGGTGAAGGTGCAATCGTTCTACGCGTGATAGCCGACGCTCTCGCGCCAGTCGGTTCCTGGTAGTATACCTCGCCCAACGCCTCCAGCACATGACGACATGGTTCAGGAAAGATGGGTGTGATCTGAACAAACTGCCTTCTTCCATGGGCGAGACAGTTCCCCACTAACAACTGGATGGGCTTCGGTGCATTTCGGGATAACGCATCCGACATCTGAATCGGCATGGGCAGCTCCGCCGCGCGCCGTTTCAGTACCTCGGCAAGGTTCTCTCCCGCATGTTGGCGTCCGGTGAAGAACAGCGCAATCTTGCGCCCTGCGGCCGTCGAGACCACCCCGGAAGTGAAGATACCGGTGCGTTCGCCTGCTTCTTCGGTGATGGCCCGTCGGAGCGCCAACACCTTCATGCTGGTGTCGTCGTTGTGCAGGACCTCGCCCTGGGCCGCCTGTCGAATCAGCTCATCGCGCGCCGGCTTGATCAGCTCCGACGCCTCCTCCACGATCTCCCATTGCGTGGACGCCGGCAGCGGGATCCCCAGATTCTTTTCCAGATCCTCCAGCCGGTAAAACGGCATGCCCGTGCCGTATTTCAACTGTGCGATCATCGCCGCCGCGCTTTCGTCGTACTTGTCTTCACCCACTCCTTCCGGTGTATCCGCGCTATACACTTCTCCGCATAGATTGCAGCGCAAGCGCTGCAGCTCGTAAACCGTCGCCGTCAGGGGAGCTTGTCCCACGATGCGCACCAGCCGCCTCGGCTCCTGCTGCTCGTAGACTTTGCCCTTCAGGCAGCCGGGGGCACTTGTCGCCATGTTTTAGGCTCTCGTGAGAAACCCTGACTCGGCGCGGGTTGCGATAAGCTTCGGCCCGGTTTCGTCCGTGGCCGGGCGCATTCTGCTTTCGTTCTCCAGCTTTGCTTGTACCCTGTTTGTCGGCTGCTGTCTTCGACGTTCCCTCCATGCCGGCTTTCTTCGGCACCGCTTCGGTCTTCTCCGTTGAGGCCGGGAACAACAACTCGCGGAGATCGTGGATCGTGGTTTCCTGATCTGCGACCAGATCTGTCAGGTAAGTCAGCGCCTCCACCACCCCCTTCAGCTTGCGATGCTCTTCCGCCGACAGCGCCGCTGGGGCATGCTCTACCAACTGATTCCACTCCTCGCGGTCCATGTCGATGAACTCGATTGCCGATCTCATCCTACCTCGCCGAGCAGTTCGCGAAACCGGGGGCTCAGTGGATATCCCAGAACATGCTTGATCGAACGGTTCGGGACATAGCTGTTCGAAGCTTTGCCCCGCCCCGTTGTCTCTCCCAGCCGTACCCAGTTCGCGGCGTAGTAACAAGTGCCACGGAATCGCTGCGGATCCACGAACGTTTCCAGGAAGTACACCGGGTGACCGTAGAAGTTCTTCCAGCCCTGAGAGATGCGCACCCCATGCGGCCCAGAATGTGAGAAGGTGATCAAGTGTTTTTTCAGGTCTCTGGCTGATCGCCACACTGGTCAACATGGGGGTCGGCGTCGCAAAGCAGGCTATTCCATCAAGGATGAGGTCCGATGGCTTTTTTCGTCTTTGCAGTCCCCGCGAATTTCGATGCTCATTTGTCAAGGCACCCTTGGTCCTCCATTCCCCAGTGGTTGTCTTCTCCACTGAGTGCAACACGGTGAGGAATCTGCTGTTGCAGCTGTACCGTCGGAGTCAGCTAGAACGGGGAGCGCCGCACTCTTTTTCGGTGCTCCCCGAAGACATTGAGGAATTGTATCCGTCCTTGAAGCCGCACAAGAAATCAAGTAGCTTGTGTGTGTCCCAGGCACTCGCGCCATTGAACTCAAATCGCGACCTCGAGTCATGTTCAGGTTAATTTCAGGGAGCCTGCAATATGATTTGCGGCACAAGAACGGAGACACATGCGCCAGTACATCCCACGCCATTACCCGTCCGTCTTTTTTTCAGGTTTGTCACTCCTTCTCGCCATGATTTTGATGCTTTCCCCAACAGCAGTTCAGTCGCAGTCTGCTTCCGCCACCGGACGGCTTGAAGGAATCGTGACCGATTCCACCGGAGCCGCCGTGCCGGGTGCAGACGTTACCGTGCGCAACCAGAACACGGGAATTTCCACGACTCTACGGTCCGGGGCCGAGGGCGATTTCACGTTTCTGTATCTTGATCCTGGCACCTATGAGGTCTCAATTCAGAAAGCTGGATTCAACAAACTCGTGCTGAAGGACATCACGGTGACGGTCGGCACCCGCGCGATCATTCACCCGCAACTGGCCGTCGGCAGAATCGAAACTACCGTCTCAGTAAGTGCAACCACACCCTTGGTTGATACTAGCGAATCATCTCTCGGCACAGTCGTGGATCAGCAGAGCATCGAGTCTCTTCCCCTCAACGGACGCAACTTCACCGACTTTGCACTGCTAACCCCAGGCGCCACCACCGACGGCGATTTCGGCATGATCAGCTTCAACGGCGTCGCGGGAAACTTCAACAATTACACGGTCGATGGCGGCAACAACAACAACGCCTTTTTTGCACAGCAGGTCGGACGTACCATCCCTTTCCAGTTTAGCGAAGACGTAATTCGCGAATTCGAGGTCACCAGTACCGGATTCGAAGCCGAGTTTGGCCAGGCCGGAGGCGGCCTGGTAAATACTGTCACCAAGAGTGGCACCAACCAGGTTCACGGCGACACCTACTACTACATCCTAGACTCCTCCACCAGCGCCAACGACAAGATCAACGAGGGGCAGGGGATTGCCAAACCTCACAATCGCAGGCAGCAGTTTGGCGGTACCGTTGCCGGACCGCTCATCCACGATCGGCTGTTCTATCTCGGCAATTATGAAGGCCAGGTGCGCAACGAGCCCTTGACCGTCAATGACGGCCCCGCCGTGAATGGTCTGCCTTCGGATTTCTTTGCCAACAACCCCGGCTTGGCCGCTCAGGCGTTGCCGACGTTTAGATTTTAGGAGATCCGGATGAAAAGTAAGGGATCCCGAAAGAAAAAGCTACATAAACCACCAAACATCCATGATGTCGCCCGGCAGGCACGTGTTTCAGTCTTTACTGTTTCGGTCGTCGTCAACAAGAACGGTAATGTGAGTCCTACATTGCGGCGCCGGGTTGAGGCGGCGGTGCAAAAGCTGAACTACCG
Organism: Acidobacteriota bacterium; assembly: GCA_003225005.1. Classification (GTDB taxonomy): domain Bacteria; phylum Acidobacteriota; class Terriglobia; order Terriglobales; family Acidobacteriaceae; genus Sulfotelmatobacter. Next base: position 11,988 of record QIAN01000090.1, read on the forward strand.
TCCCAACCTGCTTGCCCGCGGCTTGGTAAAGCACGAGACACACACGATCGGCATCGTGGTAAGGGATATCGTCAATCCGTTCTTCCCCCTGCTGGTCCGGGGGGTCGAGGATGCGGCTCGAAAGGCTGGATATAGCGTGTTGCTCTGCAACAGCGATGACCAGCGCGAGAAAGAAGAACAATATTTGGAGTTATTGCTGTCGAAATGTGTGGATGGGATTTTACTCAACAAAGCTCCTGGCAATCTGAGTTTGTCTCTGCGGCGGCTGCTAGCCGACTCCAAGGTTCCTGTGGTTTTGATGATGCGCACGTCTTCCGATCTGAAGGCCGACGCCGTGGTCACCGACGATGAAAAAGGCGCATTTGAGGCAGTATCGCATTTGGTGCGGGTTGGACATCGCCTAATCGCCCTGGTGAGCGGCCCGCTGAGCGTCAGCAACGGAAAGGCACGCTGGCGCGGCTTTCGCAAGGCGTTGGAGGCTGGCGACCTGCAATACGAGAGAGACCTGGTGATAGAAGGGGACTATCACATCGACTCGGGTTACAGCGCAGGACTCAGCCTGCTGCCGCGGCGGCCGGATGCGGTCTTCGTAGCCAACTACTTGATGACCGTCGGATTGATGAAGGCAGCGGACGAAATGGGTTTGAGATGTCCCGAGGATTTTGGGCTGGCCAGTTTTGACGACTACCCGTGGCTGAGCTGTTTCCGGCCGCGGTTGACCACGGTGGAGCTGCCGAAATACGAAATTGGCGCCACGGCGGTACAGATCCTGCTGGAACGGATCTCGGGTAAACGCAACCGCCGTGCTCTCGTTAAATTGATGCCGGAATTGCACATACGAGAATCCTGCGGCTTCATGCTCAGGAAACGAGATTCCAAAGAAGATTCTTTGGCACGCCAGGAGAAGCCGTACGCTGCAAGTACGGCTCCCGAGTTTCAGTGAGTCTCGCGAATATGACTCGACGACTAACAATGGCGCAGGCCTTGATCGAATTTCTAAAGCAGCAGTATGTCGAGCGGGATGGAGTGGAGAACCGGTTCTTCGCCGGCTGTTTCGGAATCTTTGGTCACGGTAATGTTGCCGGCATTGGCGAGGCTCTTCAGGAGAATCCCGACTTTCGTTATTACCTGTGTCGAAATGAGCAGGCGATGGTGCACACGGCCTCAGCCTTCGCAAAAATGAGCAACCGCATGCGGGCGCTGGTTTGTACTAGCTCGATCGGTCCGGGGGCAACGAACATGGTGACGGGAGCTGCCGCAGCCACAATTAACCGAGTGCCTGTGCTCCTGCTACCCGGTGACATATTTGCGCGGCGCAATGTTGCGCCAGTGTTGCAGCAACTGGAATCGTTCTCATGTCAGGATATCTCGGTGAACGACTGCTTCAAACCAGTCTCGCGCTATTGGGACCGGATCCAGCGTCCAGAGCAGATTCTTACAGCTTTGCCGGAAGCAATGCGCGTGCTGACGTCCCCTGCTCAAACCGGAGCAGTGACGATTGCGTTACCACAGGACGTCCAGGCCGAGGCATTTGATTATCCCGAGGAGTTTTTCGCAAAGCGGGTGTGGATTGTTGCCCGACCCAGAGCGGATGTTGAAGTGATTCACACCGCAGCCGAATGGATAGGTTCCGCGCAGAAGCCTCTGATCGTAGCTGGCGGCGGCGTCATTTATTCCGACGCGACCGCGGTGCTCGCGAGTTTCGCCGCTCACACCGGCATTCCGGTAGCCGAGACCCAGGCCGGAAAGGGATCGCTCTTCTATGATCACTATCAGGCGGTGGGAGCAATCGGTGTTACGGGCACGTCTGGGGCCAACATTCTCGTCCGTGAAGCTGATCTCATCATTGGTATTGGCACACGTTACACGGACTTCACTACTGCCTCAAAAACAGCCTTCCAGAACCCCGACGTGCGGTTCGTCAACATCAATGTCGCTGAATTTGATGCTTATAAGCATGCAGCATTGCCCCTCGTGTCTGATGCGCGCGTTGGCATAGAAGAACTGGAAGTGGCGCTCGAGGATTACTCGATCGATAACTCTTATGTCCGACGTATTCAACAACTCCGCGACGAATGGGCCGAGGAGGTAGAGCGGATTTATAACCAACGTCATGGACCGCCTGTCAGCCAGGCAGAAGTGATTGGCGTGGTCAACGAATTCACCGGTCCGCGAGACGTCGTGGTGTGCGCAGCCGGAAGCTTGCCGGGTGACCTGCACAAGCTGTGGCGCACTCGCGATCCGAAGGGTTACCACCTCGAGTACGGCTACTCCTGCATGGGATACGAAATTGCTGGCGGCCTCGGCGTGAAGATGGCGGATCCCAGTCGCGAAGTTTTTGTTCTCATCGGTGATGGGTCGTACCTGATGATGTCACAGGAAATCGTGACCTCAATCCAAGAGGGATACAAGCTGAACATAGTTGTCCTCGACAATCACGGCTTCAGCAGTATCGGTGGCTTAAGCCGTTCCTGCGGGAGCAGCGGTTTCGGTACAGAGTATCGATACCGTCGTAACGGTGGCCTCGAAGGTGAGGTAATCGAGTTGGACTTTGCTGCGAACGCAGCAAGCCTCGGTGCTTGGGCCGTTCGCGCAAAGACTCGACAAGATCTGGTGAATGCTCTTTCGGAGGCCCGCGCCATTGATCGTACATCCGTGGTGGTCATAGAGACTGACATCAACAAGAGAGTTCATGGGTTCGAGTCCTGGTGGGATGTTCCGATTGCCGAGATATCGAAATTAGAGTCGGTCCAAACAGCGCGGGATGCCTACGAGGAAGCAAAACGCAAAGAGCGGTATTTCTTTCAGCAAGGTAACGAAACCAAGGTTTCGGGAGCGTCGGTCGCAAACCGCGCCGAACGAAAGAGACCATGACCTCGCAAGATTTTTTGGTTCATTCACGCCAATCGGGAGATGGCAGCGGTGATCTGCTTACCCTGCCACGTGAACTTGCGAGCTGCGAGTGGATGAGTTTTTTCGTGTATCGGTGGGCCCTGGGTCAATCTCACAGCGTGCACACCGAGAATGAAGAAGTAGCTATCGTCCTACTTGGTGGCAAGTGTGTCGCGGATTGGGGTGAAGGACAGCACCGAATCGGGGAGAGGACGCATGTCTTCGATGGCTTGCCATATGCAATTTACCTCCCGGCGGGGAGTCGGGCTCAACTGCGAGCGGAAACCACATGCGAGTTGGCGGAATGTCGCGTGCCATCGACTGCGCGCCTGAAACCGCAGCTGATCACTCCCAAAGACGTGAAGTGCAGTTTGCGAGGCGGCGGCAATGCGTCGCGCCAGATTGTGGATGTGATGCCTCCGGATTTCCCGGCAGACAAATTAATGGTGGTTGAGGTTTACACTCCCAGCGGCAATTGGTCGAGCTATCCTCCGCATAAGCACGACATCCATGATCCTCCCACCGAAGTCGATCTCGATGAGATCTATTACTACAGAATCGACCGTCCTGGGGGCTATGCACACCAGCGTCTATACACTCGGAACGGGCAGCGTGATCTCACGCTCACGGTGCACGATGGTGACGCAGTGCTGGTGCGGGATGGTTACCACCCGGTGGTGGCTGGGCACGGTTATAACATCTTCTACCTGAATTGTCTGGCTGGGAGCACTCGTCAGCTTGCGACTACGGAGGATCCCGATCACGTTTGGGTACGTTCTACGTGGAATCAAGTCGACCCGCGGGTCCCGATGGTGCGAGGGCGCGGTGTCTGATTGAGACTGGTGAGATCAAGTGAATGACGAGAACCTGAGGACACGGCCTGACAGTCTATTCAGCACAATCATGGGTGACGTCCATTTCTGGATCCCGCTGATTGTGCTTCTAGCGGGTCTGCTCCTCTTGCACGAGCTCCACTGAGGTAGGAAAAGGAGAACGCTTGGAATCTGCCGCGACTGTTGTCGTTCAAAGTCCAATGCAGGCAAGCCGTCTGCGAAGTTTGCAGGCCCTGGGAGTGTTCTGCGGGTTCGCTGCCGGTGCGTGGCTGGGCGGAGCCGAAGCACCGATAAAGATGGTCAATCCGGGTATCTCCCCAATCACGGTTTCACTCATCATGGTGGCGGGTGTCTTCCTGGCTCGCTGGAGCATACCGGCGTTTATCCGTGGGACATCGTATGTTCGCAACGACGTGCGTCAAGCGCCTCATCTCATTATTTGGGCGGTACTCGCGGGATGCATGTGGGCGGTGGCCAACACCATGACCATCTATGCCATCCGGGACGTTGGCCTGAGCATCGCGTTTCCTCTATGGAATACAAACAGTTTGCTGGGGATCCTCTGGGGATTTGTTTTGTTCAACGAACTGCACCAGGCAGGATGGAAGCGCTGGCTGGGTGTGCTGGGCGGAGCGACAGTTATGTTCGGCGGCGCAATCTTGCTGGCTTTTGCATCTTCCACTCAAGCTCCTCCGGGCAAAGCCACTCTCGGTGTAATCGCGGCTCTAGGCGCGGGGATCTTATGGGGAACGATGTATATCCCCTACCGAAAAGCTTATCTAACGGGCATGAATCCCCTCTCTTTCATAACATTCTTTACCGTAGGCGAGTTAGCCACAATGACCGTCCTGGCCCTGAGCTATAGGGGGGCAGTCCCTCTGTGGCATGAAATCGTCGGCGCACGGACCGTGCTGTTTTGGCTGATGCTGGGGGGCTTCGTTTGGGTGATCGGAGACTTATTTCAGCAATACGCGGCGAAATACGTGGGGATCAGCCGGGGGGTTCCGCTTTCCAACACCAATCAGCTCTGGGGATTGCTCTGGGGCATCCTGGTTTTTCATGAGCTGCAAGGGGGGAGCCAGAGGGTTTATGCCCAGGTAATCGGCGGATCGATTTTGATGGCACTGGGAGCCGTCGCGATTGCGTTGTCTTCGGCAACTGGCCGAGAGCACTCGCGTTGGCAAGATGCAGCAGAACGAGAGGGCAAACGGTATGGCATTGCAGACGGCTATGTTCGAGCCAGTATGGAAGGCAGGGAGTTCGAGGGAGGGTTGAGCCGCCGATCCTTTATAGACTGGCTGCTCGTCGGCAGTGTCACAGCTATCTTTGTTGCGCTTGCTGCCATGGCGCGGCTCCCGCGCATGGACATCGATTTGAGATGGGCAGCCGCAGTTTCGGCGGCCATGCTTTTGCTGCTGGTGGGCTGTGGGATCGCCCTCTGGCGCACCACTCGGTTCAACTAAGTGCCGGAGTCGTTCATATGAGACAACTAGTCTCGGCGGATTCGCTAAGCGCTCAGTAGACTTCGATACTTCCCCTAACAGGCTGCTGAAAAATTGATTCGTAGAGCTTTCTTCTTTGTGGTTTTCTGGTGACTGAGTCTAGCTCTAGGCGCCGGCGGGCACACCTCGGCCCGGGCCTACAGCGCTGGAACGGTCGCCAAGTTTCGCATGCGCACCAGATTGTAGGCCGCGCAAGCGAAGGTAAAGATCCAGTCCACTTTGCAGACCCCACGATGGCGCATCTTCCGCATCAGTGCAATCGTCTTCAACCAGCCAAAGCATTCTTCGATCCGCTTCCTCTTTCTTTGGCTGATAGCATGTCCAGGGTGGCGTGCGGTGCGGCCATCAATCGCGCTTCCGCCCGGTCGCGCGTGGTTTTGCGCGACGTGGGGCGTCACCCGCAGATTCCGGCACTCGGCCACAAACCCGCGCGTGTCAAACCCTTTGTCGCCGCCCACCGTCACCGGCTTCGTTCCCGGAATCTGCTCCAGCATCACCAGCGCCGCGTCACGTTCCGCCGTTCCGTTGGCCTGGAAGACTTCCGCGTCCACGATCAGTCCGTTACGGTTCTCCACCAACAGGTTCCCGCTGTAACTCAACTTGGACTCCTTGCCCCCGCTTTTGCGCGCCAGCAGAGCCTGGGAATCACTTTTCGATGCATGCGTCTCATTCGACCGCTGCTCGCCACGAAAGTTCACGGTGGGATTGCCCGGATCGTCCGGCGGCGATGGTCTCCCATCCTTCGGCTGAAAACTCTTGGCGCTCGCCCACGCTTCCAGCAGCGTGCCGTCGACCGTGAAATGCTCGTCGGACGTCAGACCTTTCGCCTGCGCTTGCTCCACCACCCGCGCCAGAAACTCTGTCGCAATGTCGGCCTCCAGCAAGCGATCGCGATTCTTGGTGAACACCGTCGCGTCCCACACGTCTTCATCCGCGTTCAGCCCCACAAACCAGCGGAACAACAGGTTGTAGTCCATCTCTTCCATCAGCAAGCGCTCGCTGCGGATCGAGTACAACATCTGCAGCAACTGCGCTCGCAACAATTTCTCGGGCGCAATCGACGGTCGGCCCACGCGGGCGTACATCGCGTCGAACCGCCGGGAGAGTTGAGTGAGGACTTCGTCCACCATCGCTCGAATGGCGCGCAGCGGATGATCTTTGCGAACGCGCATCTCGGGCGACAAGTAACTGAACATATGATTCTGCTGCTGATCGTCTCCTCGCATACCTTCTCGTACCATAGTCAGCTGTGGATTAGGAGTAGTTTTTCAGCAGCCTGCTAATGGGCCGGGCGAGGTAAGACTGATGCTGCAAAGAGAGGGAGAAGGTGAACCATGCGATCAGGGTTGTTGACGGGCCTAGTGCTCATATTACTGGTTGCCTGCAGCGAAAACTCTGGGCCGAACGGCAAGGGCAATTCCACAAAGCAGGCTTCGCCGAAAGGCACGCCTGCGGCCGAAGATAAGACACCTAACGCAGCCGATGTCGTACTCGTGGGAGCCGGTGATATTGCCAGTTGCGATGATCTTGCAGGAGCGCAGGCGACGGCGGATCTGCTCGACAAAATCCCCGGAACAGTGTTCGCAGTTGGTGATCTCGCTTACCCCGAAGGCAGAGACGAGCAATTTGCCAAGTGTTATGCAACTTGGTGGTTGGCACATCGTAGCCCTTAATAGCGAATGCGACCAAATCGGAGGTTGCGGTGCGGGATCAGCGGAGGAACAGTGGTTACGGAAAGATTTGGCGGACCGCGTTCCCTGTACGTTGGCGTGCTGGCACAAGCCACTGGTTAGTTCTGGCGCGAAGCACGGAGACGATCCGGAGACAAAAGCTTTTTGGCAGGTACTGTACGATGCCGGCGCTGAGATCGTGATCAACGGCCACGACCATGACTACGAACGCTTTGCCCCGCAGGACCCTAATGGTGTTGCTGACCCATCACGCGGCATACGGGAATTTGTCGTGGGCACAGGTGGCAAAAACAGCCACCGAGCTTTCGGGAAGGCTGATGCGAACAGCGACGTTCGAAACGCCGATACTTTTGGTGTCCTTAAATTAGCTCTTCGCCCAGGAAGTTACTCTAGGGAATTCGTGCCGCAAGCAGGAAAAACATTCAGTGATTCGGGCAGTGCTGTCTGTAACTAGCGGACTGTAATCTCAACTTCTTGGAGGCTTTTGTGAAATTAGCGGTCGCGATATTACTACTCGGAGTGATCGCCCACCCGGCTTTTTCGAGTGACGACTATCATCTCGTTAAGAAAATCCCTATCCCCAGCACTGGAAGCTGGGATTACCTGACTGTCGATGAGGGGGCGCGGCGTTTGTATGTGTCCCATGGAACGCAAGTGGAAGTTCTCGATGTAGACTCGGGCGCGATTGTAGGCCAGGTCCCCAATACGCTTGGAGTCCACGGCATCGCAATAGCTCCCGATTCAGGCCGGGGATTTACCAGCAACGGCCAATCTTCCACAGTGACGATTTTCGATCTGAAAACCCTTAAGCCCCTGGGCGAGGTCAAAACAGGCAAGAAGCCCGATGCGATCATCCACGATCCCGCGACTTCTCGCGTGTTTGCTTTTAATGGCGGGAAATGGCGGGAGCAACAGCGTAACTGTGATCGAAGCTGCGAGTGGAAAGGTCGCGGGCACAATCGACCTCGGCGGCGGCCCTGAGTTTGCTGCGGCGGACGGTACGGGATACGTTTTCGACAACCTGGAGGATGAGAGTCTGGTTCTTAAGATCGATGCGCGCAAGCTTACGGTCGAGCAGCGGTGGAAAACAGCCTCTTGCGAATCGCCCAGCAGCATAGCTATGGATCGGCCGAATCGCCGGTTGTTCATTGGATGCCGAAGCCACGTAATGGCAGTCATAAACGCGGATACCGGACAGGTGATCACGACGCTACCCATCGGCGACCACGTGGACGCGACCGCCTTCGATCCTGACACGCGGCTTATCTTCAATTCCAACGGCGAAGGCACGATCACGGTGATTCACCAGGACGGTCCGGATAAATACTCCGTTTTCGAGAACGTGAAAACCCTGCCTCGGGCGAAGACCATGGCACTCGATCCGAAAACACATACTCTATTTCTGTCGACTGCCGAAGCCGGGCAGTTCGAGATATTAGTGGTTGGAAGGTAAGGAAAAGGAGATGTCTTATGAAAAAATCAGTGGATCTTTCGTGGAGAGGTACGCTGCTGGTCTTGGCGTTGTGCGGCTTGAGTGCTTTCGCCGTCCTCGGGGCTCAGGGGCAACTCACGGCCAACGCCGAGCTCGGGCAACCTAATTTTACGAGCCCGACCTGCGATAACGCGGCCCTCAGTCCAGCTCAGCAACTTTGCCACCCGGTCGGGGTGGCGGTAAACAACGCCACTGCTGTTTGTCGCGGATGGGGACAATAACCGCGGTCTGATTTGGCCGAGCGCCTCGGGGTTCGCTAACGCCCAAGCCGCCAGCGTAGTTCTGCCAGCCAAACTTCAACATTGGACGCAAGTGCACTGGCGGGACGACCGCCAGCACGATTTGCGATCCGAATTCCGCTACGTTTGATGTGAATGGAAATCTTTGGGTCGCCGACACCGACGGAGATCGAATTCTGCGCTTTAGCCCACCGTTCACAAACGGTATGCCCGCTAACATGGTGATTGGGCAACGCGACCTGACAACCAGCATTTGCGGGAATGACGCCGAGACTTTGTGTCATCCCCGCGACCTGGGATTCGACGCCTTCGGAAATCTGTGGGTGGTGGACAGCGATAACAATCGCGTTCTCGTCTTTTTTGGCCCCGCTGAGAAGCAGCGAGGCGGCCTCGCTCGTAATCGGACAGCCCGACTTCACCAGCAAGCACTGCAACCGGGGCAGCAGCACACACCGGCTGCGGACACGCTCTGTGGCCCCAAGGGCATGGCATTCGACTCATCCGGTAATCTCTGGGTCGCCGAGGACGACAACAGCCGCGTGCTCGAGTACAACGACCCCCCTGCATTCTGGATCCACTGACATCAGCGCCAATTTGGTGTACGGGGAGCCCGACTTTTCGACGGTCGCTTGCAATGTGGGCGCCAACGGCGTCTGCCCATCCAGACCACGTCGCCCTGGGTCGTTTCGGTCAGTTGATTATCAGCGACGGCGACAATAATCGCCTTCTCGTGGTCAACAAGCCGCTGAGTAACACGACTGCCAACGCAGTGATTGGACAGCCTAATTTCACCAGTAACACCCCCACCACGACGGCCAGTGGTCTCGCGGGCCCGAAGGGCATAAAAGTCGACGGCAGCGGCAATCTCTATGTGACAGATGAAGACAATAACCGCCTTTTGAGGTTTAACAAGGCGGAATGATTTAACGCCCCGCTTCGGCCCGGAGGGGTATTCGTTCGTGGCATTCGTTGAATCCGCTTTCAAGGAGTTGGAAAAATGAGATACCTAACTGTTGCGGCGGCTTTTGTAGTTTTGGGTTTTGGCACACCGATCACTGCTCAGGCTGCGCCCCAGTCCAAGCACAACATCCAGAAAGTCTTCATCATCCTGATGGAGAACCACAACTGGACGGGGACGCAAGACAGTACTTCGATCGAGGGGAGCCGGTATGCGCCGTATATTAACAACACTCTCCTCGCCATGGCCTCGCACGCTGAGCAGTTCTTCAACCCGCCAGGCATTCATCCCAGCCTTCCGAAGTATCTCTGGCTCGAGGCCGGTACGAATTTCGGCATTCTGGACGACAGCGATCCGATTAGTCATCCCTGTGTCGATTTCCTTGAGGTCCTTGGAGAGTTGAGCAAGGTCGCCATCCCAGCAACCGACCGGAGAAACATGACGCAGACTTTCAAGCGGATTCCTCCATTCCTCCGGGGTCAACGCCGGGAGAAGACCTGGGTCAGTCCGTAGCCTTCGGGGGAAATACGATAGTCGTAGCCGGAGCGCCAGTAACCTCAAATCTTACGGGAGCTGCGTACATCTTTGAACGAATGCCGTGAGACACAGAGTGTGCCCGAATTTGATAGGGGCCGCTGGTGATCGACGTAATTTTTGGTGTCCCACGCGCGGAAGTTATTACTATTCCGTACATTCTCAATCCCAGCAAAGCGCGCCGTGCCGTTGGTTCTGATCCCTGAAAAGCGTATCCTCCGATCCGAGCACCATCGTTTGCGATTACCATTCGTCCTGAGTAGTATGCGCACTGATTGGTCAAGAACTCCCCTCGAGGTGTTCCATGCGAACGAATAGCCTTTCAAGACGAACCTTCCTCACTTTCACTGCGGTGCTGCCTTGGGCCTGGCGCGCAGCGGCAGCGGCTACGATTCCTGTCGGATTGGAGATGTATTCTGTCCGCGACGAGCTTGCGAAAGATCCTCAGGGAACCGTCCGCGCCGTGGCAGCGATGGGTTATCAGGGGCTTGAGTTCTATGCACCTTACCTGGACTGGACTCCGGCTCAAGTGCAAGAGATGAAGGCGCTGATGGACGGCCTGGGCATCCGGTGTTTCTCGACTCACAACAGTGAGAGCACTTTCCGGAACGATACTATTCAAAGAGCAATCGACTTTAACCACGTCCTCGGAAGCCGGTACATGGTCATGGCCAGTTCGCAACCGGGACCAGGTCTCGGCGGCTGGAAAAAGATCGCCGAGGAACTGAATGTAGCTGCCGACCAATTGGAGCGTGTCGGATTGAAAGCTGGGTACCACAACCACCAGCCGGAGTTCACACCCGTGAACGGCGTGCGGCCGATCGAGATTCTTGCCAAAGAGACGAAGCCGTCGATCATGCTACAGCTCGATGTGGGAACGTGTCTGCAAACGGGATCCGACCCTGTGGCCTGGATCAAGGCCAATCCTGGACGGATACGGTCATTGCATTTGAAAGAGTGGTCCCCCGACCCAGGCAAAGGATATTCGGTCCTCTTCGGGGAAGGAGTCGCGGATTGGAAGGGCATTTTGAGCGCGGCCAAGGAGGTCGGCGGCGCCGAATATTTCCTGATCGAGCAGGAAGGGAGTCGCTTCCCGCAACTGGAAACGGCCAAGAAATGTTTGCAGGCATACCGCGCGAAGGGCTTCTAACCCTGCCGCACGTCGGTCCTCCCCGTGCATGCGGACCTGCGGGTTCGTCATCTTTGGGGGTGCTTCGTCTTTAGCGCCCCTCCCATCTCTTTCCCGTGTGAGGCGAGTGGCGTGAGAGCCAATGGCCCCCCTATTGACCGATCCCGCTTAAAACGAGAGTGTGCTGGCCACCGCTCCCGTCATCTTGGATGCTGAGAGACCCAGCCAGGAGTCCTTGCAAGGTTGGAGCAAACTGAACTGAAACTGTGCAGTGTGCCCCGGCAGCGAGCGACGCACCACACGCATTGCTTTGAGTGAAAAGCCGCGGAGAAATGGCAATGCCGCTTAATGTAAGTGTGCCAGTCCCGGTATTTGTGAAGGTCACCTGTTGCGGCTTGCTCTGCGTGCCCACCTTTTGAGTACCAAAGGAAAGAGTGGAGGAAGACAGAGTTCCGATTCCATTCGAGATTCCAGTGCCCTGCAGGGCGGCGGTGTGGGGTGAGGAAGAATCGCTCGCCGTTACAGACATAGAGCCAGCGCGTCCACCGGTCGCAGAAGGGGTGAAGACCACCTCCAGGCTGCATCCAGTATTCCTAGCCAGCGTAGTCCCGCAGTTATTTTGAGCAATCGAGAAATCACTTCCCTGGATACTTACGCTGCCCAAAGTAACCGTCGTAAGTGCATTATTTTCAACGAACATCGTCGTCTGCGAGCTGCTCGTCTTCACCCGTTGCTCACCAAACTGCACCGACAACGGATAGAACTGAACCGTATAGCGAAGCACTCGACCGTAGTTCCGTGGATGATTGCAGCCACGGAGTCTTGCGATATCCGGGAGGGCGTTCTCAAGTTCTCGCGGCTCATAGCTGCTGGTCTCGCTCAATTCACACTGATGATGCAGAATGGCCCGATGATACTCTACGAGGTACATCTTTCACCTAAAGGAATTCAACTGGTGGACGCCTGGATAACGAGCTACATCTTATACCCGATAGGGTGGCTTATAGGATTGATTGGTAAGCTCACCGGCGTGCCCGGGATCGGTGGAGCGGAGTGATGTTATGCGATCTGTGACAATATCAATTCCGATTGCTTTCGGCTTGCCATTCGCAATCGCGTCTACAAGTTGGATCAGAGTTTTCTGCTTCAGAGGACTCTGGCCTTGAAACTTGGTTTTGTAATCTTGGTCGTTGACCTCCGCATGGCATACCAACTTTCTGGCAGCATTCCAGAACGTCTCCACGCAAGTGTCGCAGGAAATGGCGCGCCTGCGGGGACTTCTGTATTCTTGTTTCACTGAAAAGACTCTCTTCCTCAGGAGCGAAACGTTGGCTCTGTCAAACTGGCGGCTCCGTTTGGTTCTGTCGCTTCTCCTGCCGTATGCATCACTTATTTCCGTGCGTGCGCAGACGGCAGCCGAGACTGCCGGACCGGCCACGCAGCCAGAGGTCCCAAAGAAAGACCCGAAGAGCGGCTCCGGAAAAACGACAGCTCAAACCCCGGCAATAAAACCTGACGAAGTTCAGGACAGCGAAGCGCCGGTCAGGAGCGTAGTCGACCCCGGAGTGATCACCACCCGCCAGAGCATCACGCCTGCAGGAGTGCAGGCGGTGTTCGAGAGCCGAACCTACGGCGTAGCGTTTGGGGATTCAAGCGATGTTGTGTATGCCGTAGCGACGTCACGAAAAGGCGCCTTGATCTACAAACTGGACTGGCGAGCCAACAAGGTCCTCCAACTTAGCCATGCAGCTGCTTACCCAGGCATGCAGGCGATTGCGTTCGACTCGTCGAACGGTTCTGTCCTGATGAGCGGAGAGGTGTCTGGAACTGAGAACGGAAAACGGATTTCTAGCATCGGCCTTATCTCTCCAGAAGGCAATTCCGCCAAAGTCGTCGTGGGTCACCTCGGCAAAAACGCCGTGGGCGGAGTTGCGGTGGCGGCATCGCACAATGCTGCCGGATATTACGCTGTCGTGCCCCTGACTTTCGACGATGAGGCAGCGATTGTTGATCTGACCAGCGGAGCTCTCAAAACAAAGGTTAAGACCGGCGTCGCTCCATTTGGTGCCGCCATCAACCAGGCTGCTACGGCCGCGTACGTGAGCAACTGGGGCGGACGATTTCCGCAACCAGGAGACACGACAGCGCCCACGGGCCCAAAGGAGAGCGCTGATCAGGCGGTAGTCGATGCGCGTGGCATCGCTTCGTCTGGAACGGTTTCCCGAATCGATGTGACAACTGGCACATTGACCGCCAATATCGACGTGGGCCTGCACCCAACATCCCTAGCCTGGGATGAAGTCCGCAATCGCCTCTACGTGGCCAACAGTAATTCAGACAGCATTTCGGTCATCGATACAACGAAGAATGTCGTCGTCGAGACAGTCGCTCTTCAACTATTCGATCGCAACGTTGCAGGCATCTCTCCCGACGCCTTGGTTCTCTCCAAAGACGGCACCAGACTATATGCCGCCTGTGCCGGCATCAACGCCGTGGCGGTTCTTTCGGTCGGCGCCAAGCAAAGCAAGATCGAGGGAGCGATCCCCACTGGCTGGTATCCCAACCATATCGCGATCAGTCGGGATGGAGAGTACCTTGTGGTCTCGACTCTTCTGGGAGTCGGCTCCGGATGGAAGACGGCCCCCACAGAACAGTTCGGCAAACAACTTGGTCGCAGCATAGAGCCAGGGCCAACCCGGCGCTATGTTCACTCCTATCGCGGGACCGTTCATGTCATCCCGGTTCCGGATACGGCTCAGTTGGCCGGATACAGCGTAGCCGTGGCTGAAAACAATCACGTCGCGCTTAAAGGCCAGGGCCTAGCCACTGCGGAAGAGAAGCGCTCAGTGCCAGCAGCTCGTCCCGTGCCAGTCCGCGCGGGCGATCCCTCGCCTCTCGAACATATCGTTTACATCATCAAGGAAAATCGGTCTTACGATCAAATGTTCGGCGACTTGGGGAAAGGCAATGGAGATCCTTCACTTCAGGTCTACGGCGATGATGTTGCGCCCAATCAACGCAAGCTGGCTCGGGAATTCGTACTGCTCGACAACTTCTACGCCACCGGTGGAAACAGCGGCGACGGCCACCAATGGGTCACGCAGGCGAGCGAGACCGATTACAGCTATTGGCCGGGCTATGGTGCCAGAAGTTATCCCAAAAATGGCGATGATCCCCTAGCCTTCGCCAACAGCGGATTCATCTGGGACAACGCGGTGAATGGAACCAAGACCTTTGCAGACTTTGGAGAGTTCGTTGGTTTCATCCCCAAGATGCAGCTCAAGGAGCGAATGAAGCTGCTCGAGGAATACAAGTCCGGCAATGACTTCGTCGCCCGGTTCAATACCGTGGCGCCGATCTCACCTTTGAACAAATGGGTCGCTAAAGATTACCCGGCATACGGACTACAAGTTCCCGACGTGGTGCGCGCGCGCATTTTCCTGCGTCACCTGAAGCAATCGGAGGCAGACGACAAGATGCCGAACTTAGTCATGCTACAGTTACCCTCCGACCATACCTCGGGGACAATCCCCGGGCTGTCTACGCCGAATGCTGAGATCGCTGACAACGACTTGGCCTTGGGGCAAATTGTCGAGGGTGTATCGCATTCAAAGTTCTGGAAGTCCACGCTGATTTTGGTGGTGGAAGACGATGCCCAGGACGGCCTAGACCACGTCGACGGCCACAGAACGTTAGCGCTCGCGATCAGTCCTTACATCCGGCACGGAGCCATCGATTCGACCTTCTACTCCCAGCCAAGCATGATCAAAACCATTGAGCTCATCCTGGGGCTGCCCACGATGTCGCTCTTCGACTTGATCGCCAACGACATGCGAAACAGCTTCCAGCAAACTCCCGATCTGACACCGTACGACTCGGTCTTGCCGAAGCAGTCGATCTACGAGGCGAATCCGCAAATATTATCATTGAAGGGGCCAGCCAAAACTGCAGCCCTGGCTTCCATGCGCATGAATTTCCTGATTCCCGACGATGTCCCCACCAAGAAACTGAATCGGATTCTCTGGCATGATGCCAAAGGCTGGGGCGGCAAGTATCCCGAGGGGACGAAGGGAGTGTTCCTGCCAAGTTCCGATAGCACGGATCTGCTCTGTGGCAAGGACAATGACTAGAGCCAGGAGAGTCTCGCGCCGCGAGGCCGAAAACGACGGAAGAGCCGGGAGAGTCACAGCTTTGATGAACCGTTGCGCTGAAGCTCCAGAAGGATCCGTATTCCTCGATAAAAATTCTCCTTGTTAATCGTCAGCCAGGATTTCTCGTTTGTTCTTCGAATTCTGGAGCTTGTGCTTCTTAATGTACGCCCAAATCTTTTTTTTGACTGCAGTTCGAGGCAATGGTTCTGTCCCGCAATGGTCGCCCGAGAGCACGATCGACTTGATGGACTCCCAAGAGATCGCGACCGGAATCCTTTCGCTGACCGCTCCGGGCATCGTCGGCTTTGAGAATAGTGAACGACGGGAGATTGCTCGCCTCGTCAACGAATCCACCGCTGCGGCACGGCTGATCGAACTCATGGGACATACAGTCAGGTATTGTCGTTTTCCGGCCACAGGTCCTCGAGACGGGATACCGCTGAGGTTGCGGCACTCAGGATTTTCAATTGTTGGTGCACCACCTGGCTGCTACGCGAAGCAATTCCGATCAAGACGCACGACTGTCATGTGTCGGAACACTTCGTTAATGGGATCAGAGCTCGCTTTCCATGGATCGGCTGCTCTGGTGACAAATTCGTTGTGTCGAGAGCAGGAGAAGCGTACGATGCGCGAGTCAGAGGTCCCAATCGGAAATTCTGGTTAGAGGTCCAAATCGGAAATTCCGATTTATAGTCCACGCGCCGCGAAGCCGACGTTGGATGCGAGAGGAGGGACCTAGAGATGAGCGACATCGAAGATCCAAAAACGATTGAGTGCCCGCCAAATACGCTCACACGACGCGACCTAATAAAGAGAGTAATCGTAGGCGGCGTGGCCGTCTCCTCCGCAAGCTATCTTTTCCGCGCCTCCACTCTATTGCGCCAGTCTGCTCCCGGCACGGGTGAAAGGCTGCTCACCATCAACGTCAACGGGCAGCAGCGGCGGGCAGACGTTATGAAACAAGAAACGCTGGCCTGGACGCTCCGCCACAAACTGGGGCTGACCGGCACGAAACTGGGCTGCGATCGAGCCGAATGCGGCTCTTGCACCGTGCTGATTGACGGCGTGCCGCACTATTCCTGCTCGGTGCTGACACACACGGTGCGCGATAGGAAAGTCCTGACGATAGAAGGGCTGGCGAGCTCTGACGGAACGCTGCACCCGGTCCAGCAAGGCGTCATCGACGAACAAGGATTCCAGTGCGCGTTCTGCATGCCGGGCTTCATCATGGCGGCGGTGGCATTCCTGAAGACGAATCCCAACCCCACCCGGAGCGAACTGGCACAGGGCCTTTCGGGGAATCTGTGCCGGTGCCAGGACTACGACAAGATTCTTACCGCGATGATGCGCGGCGCAGAGAACATGAGGGGGGCAAGCCGTGTCTAAGGGAGATACTGGATCTGTCGAAACGACTCCGCGCGTGTACGGGGCTGGACACAAATTGATCGGCAAGAATTACGTAACGGCTGACCTTTACGCGAAGGTTACTGGGCAGGCAAAGTACGCGGAGGACTTTCACGCCGAAGGAATGCTGTTCTGCAAGCTGCTCCTCAGCCCCTTGCCGCATGCGCGCGTGAAGCACCTCGACGTACGCCAAGCGCTGGCAATGCCCGGCGTGAAAGCGATTCTCACGGCCGACGAACTTCCACCTCCCGCCGATACGCTCACCGACAATGGTACGGTGATTCGGGCCAACCCAAAGAGCGAGCGGGCGCTCACCATGGAACCGCTCTACCAAGGCGAACCGATTCTCGCTGTGGCCGCGGTCGATGAGTTCACTGCCGCTGAAGCGATTGAAAAGATTCGAATCGAGTTCGAACCTCTTCCCTTCGCCATCGACCCGCTCGATACCTTGCGGCCCGGTGGTCCCAATCCCAGAACGGACGGAAACATTTGGGTGCAGTCTCCGACACCGCCGGCCGTCGTGGGAGCTCCGCCGCCGGCCCCTCCGCCTCCCACGATCGGAGCGCTCAAGTGGACCGAGGCGGAGTTCGCCGACGCGAAGTACGGGCGTCTACCGATGGGGAAAACGCCCGATGAATGGTCCTTCGGTGACATCGAAGCGGGGTTCAAGGATGCGGCGCTGGTGCTCGATGAAACGTTTGTGACACCGGACACGAGCCATCAGCCGCTTGAGACGCGCAGTGCGCTGGCGTACTGGCAGAACGGGAAGGTCTACGTTCACACCGGCACGCAGAGCACCGCGCAAACTGTTCCTGCCATCGCGAGATGGTTGAACATTGATGTGAGCAAAGTTGTCCTCGTCAGCGAATATACCGGAGGCGGCTTCGGCAGCAAGGTCACTGCGGGCGTTTCGCTGATTATTCCTGCGCTCCTATCGAAGAAGGCCAATGCGCCGGTGATGATGCGGATCAGCCGGGAGGAGGAGACTTTCATCGGCCGCGCGCGGCCCAGTCTGCTAGGGCGGATGAAAGTCGGCTTTTCCAAGGACGGGCGGATCATCGCGCTCGACATGTTCGTTATCTCCAACAACGGCCCCTATGACGCAAACGGCGATGTCCCCACATCGGGCCGTATCGTGTCGCTCCTCTACCAACCGGTAGCCATGCGCTGGCGTGGAGTCACTATGCTGACGAATACGCCGCCCAGAAGTGCGCAGAGCGCGCCTGGGGGCCTGCAGGGCATCGTTATTATGGAGCCGATCATCGCGAAAGCGGCGCGCAAGCTCGGGCTCGACCAAGTCGCCATCCGACGAGTCAATTGTCCGGAGGGCAAGGCGCCATTCGGGCCGGAAGTGAAAGGCAAGCGGCCTTACGCGACAAGCGCGTTCCTCAGGGAAGCCCTCGACCGCGGGGCAGAGCAGTTCAAATGGAGTGAGAGGGTCGCGCGCACGCCGAAGCGGATCGGCACAAAGGTGCGCGGCGTCGGCGTATCGCTCAGCTGTTATGTTGGCGGCACGGTCGGATTCGATGGTCTTCTCGTTATCAAGCCGGATGGCCGTGTGAACTTCCAGTCCGGAATCGGCAACCTGGGAACAGAGTCTGTCATCGACGTACATCGCGCGGGAGCCGAAGTTCTCGGAGTACCGTGGGAGAAGTGCGACGTTACATGGGGCGACTCGTCCAAAAACCTCCCTTTCACCTGCGTCTCCGGCGGCAGCCAGACGACTCACGCGATGACACGCGCTGCCTACGCGACAGCGATGGATGCCCGGCAAAAACTCAAGGAGATTGCAGCCAAGAAGCTCGGCGGCAAGCCAGAGAATTACGATGTTGCCAACGAGCGCGTATTTCGCAAGGGCGGTGGCGCCGGCATGACTCTGGCACAGGCCGCGAAGTACGCGATTCAACTCGGCGGCATCTACGATGGCCACGAAGTATCCGCCGACCTCAACAGGCGGACTAAGGCGTCGGCGGTGGCGCTCGCTGGACAGGGCCTTTTGGCGGCCGCGAAGGACAATTACCCGCGCGATGGAGTGACATTTTCCTACATTGCCAGCTTTTCCGAGGTCGAAGTGGATGTGGAGACCGGCAAGTACAACATCGTCGATTTCCTCGCCTACGCCGATGTGGGCTCGGTAATTCATCCCCGGTCTCTTGGCGGCCAAGTGCTAGGCCGGTCCATTCTGGGGATTGGGCATGCGATCGGACAGAAGTGGGTGTACGACCCGCACTACGGCGCAATGCTTTCGACGCGCTTTTACCAGAGCAAGCCGCCAACAATTTTGGACGTGCCCGTCGATATGCAATGGGCGGCGCTCGATATTCCCGATCCGGAAACACCGGTCGGCGCCCGCGGTGTGGGCGAACCGCCCGTTGGAGGCGGGTGCGCCTCCATCTTAAACGCGCTTTCGGATGCCCTTGGTGATGAGATTTTTCAGCGCGCGCCCGTCAACGCGGACACCATTCTCACGTCCCTCGAAGCGGGACGCCCCATGCAACATCCCCTAATGGCGCACATTTAGTGGGGAGGCGAAAGGCGAGGCCATGGCTGTGATCCGAGACGTCATGCCGGCTTTCGAGCTGGTTCAGCCGAACTCTATTACTGATGCGCAGAAGGTGCTCGAGCAACAGGGCGAGAGCTGGGTGCTGGCCGGAGGCATGGATAGCTTCGACTGGCTCAAGGACCGCATCAAGAAACCAAGGGTGGTGGTCGATTTGAGCGGGATCGCGGAACTCAAGGGGGTTCGCGCCACCGCCGACGGCATCGAGATCGGAGCAATGACCACGCTGACGGAAGTAGTCGAGCATGCGGTCATCAGAGAGAAGTACAAGCTGCTGGCGGAGAGCGCGGAATTGGTGGCCTCGCCGCAGATTCGGAACCAGGGCACGCTTGGCGGCAACGTGTCTCAGGATGCTCGATGCTGGTATTACCGCGCCGGTTGGCCTTGCTACCGCGCCGGCGGGAACATCTGCTATGCCGATACGCCGGAAGGCCGCAACCGGGAGCACGCGATTCTGCATGCGGACCGCTGCGTGGCCGTGAATCCGTCTGACTCTGCTCCCGCGCTTATTGCGCTCGATGCCAAATTCGTGATTCGCACTGCCAAGGGTGAGCGCGTGGTGGACGCCGAGGACTACTTCATCGGACCTGAAATCGATATCACCCGGCTGCACATTTTGAAGCCCGGGGACCTGCTGACGGCCATTCGTATTCCATCCACATGGGCTGGCGCGCGATTCTATTTTGAGAAAGTCCGGGACCGGAATGTGTGGGACTTTCCGCTGCTCAACGTGGCCTCAGCAATGGTGGTGCCAAGTGGCAGCATCGAGCGAATCCGCATTGCGGTGAACGGCGCCGCCGCTCGTCCTCTGCGCTTGAAGGTCGTCGAAGACGCGGTCCGCGGCAAACCACCGAATGCTGCAACCGGAGAAATGGCGGGGAAACTGGCAGTGATGGGAGCTGTCCCCTTGCAGTTCAATGCATACAAGATCCCGCTGATGAGGAATCTGGTGAAGCGCGCCATCGGAGGAGTGCAGGAGGCAACATGGACCTCCTAGAGTGGGCCAGAAATCCGTGGGGGCAGAATATCCCGATCCACATTGCTTGGTTCTTGATATGGGTAGCAGCGATTGCCGGATTGCTCTTCCTAATGGTTCACGCCACTTATATCCGGTATTTCGCCAAGGCCAGGGCCTTTGCGAACACCGACTCACCTGTGGTCGCGGCGCGCATACCTGAGCATGTGCCCAGGCACTCGCTGACCGCGCGGATGTTCCGCTGGGTTATGGCCGCCTCCATGTTCACGCTGCTATTCACCGCCTTTCTCCCGAAGGTGGGTTTTCAGTTCGACTGGGTCACTTATCATTGGATCGCAGGCTCCGTATTGACCGTGTCCATCCTCTTTCACATCATTCACGCGTCTTTTTTTATGGATTTCTGGTCGATCTGGCCGGACAGGATTGATCTGCGGGACGCTGGGAGAAGAATTCTACGGTTTGTCGGGAAGCCTGCGCCACCGCCGGACAGATTCGCCAAGTATCCCCTGGAGAACAAGCTCTACCACGGCGCTATCATTGCCGCAGGTCTGTCCTCGATCGTAACCGGCGTGTTCATGATGTTTCGCGTACGCACGATTTTTTTTCCGCGCAATCCGTATCTGTTCAACGACATGACCTGGGGCCTGATGTACGTGCTGCACGGGCTCGCGGGCGTCGGATTGATCTCGTTGATCATGGCGCATGTTTACTTTGGGCTGCGGCCGGAGAAACGCGCCATTACCAAGTCGATGATCTCCGGCTGGATGAGCCGCGACTTCTATCTAAAGGAACACGATCCGGCGCGATGGCCGGTTGAAACTTCCGCGCCACCTGCGAGATCCCAGGGAGCAAGGACCGAGGGGTTAACCGATGCTGGCTGATATCTCGGAACGCGCGGCACAAGGTCTTCCCCGTGACGAAAGCAGCCAGTCCGGCGGACAGGGCCGCGAATATTTGGGCCGTGCCGTGAGAGCGATGTCTGGTCTGGCAGAGAGCTGTGCAACGGCGGTTAAACAAGAACGCCTTGAGCCGGCCCAACGATACCACGCATTCTTTGCGGTGCTTGACCACGACGCACACGACTCGCTCGCCGCGGTTGAGCTGGTTCTCGCACAATCCACCATCAGCTCTCAATTGATCGACAATCTGAACGCGTCCATCCATCTCCGCGCGCTGCTCACAGATATGTTTCTTCTAAGTGAGATTGTAAAGACTCAACGCACACCGGCAAAGCCGATGGCTTCGGGCGGTTAGGATTTCCGTCTTCGCGATTTTCGGACGAATGAAAACCAGGGACAAACGCCTTCACGCCAAATCCACGACCGCGTCGTGATCCATTGCCACTCTGTCCCTCGCGTAGAGACCTGCTCGATTCTGACCACCAGCCCAAATGTCGTGACTTCAGCCGTTCACGACCGCATGCCAGTCATTATTGATCCAGACAGCTACGAAATATGGCTCGATCCTGGAATGAGGGACGTGACTACGGCGTCCGAGCTGCTGAAGCCTTACGATGCTCGGCCGATGCGATGTTATCCTATAAGCACTCGCATCAATCACGTCGCCAACGACGACGAGGAATGCTCCGCACCCGTGGAACTCACCCAGTCTCAGCCTAGCCTCTTTTTGTAGGCGGACTGTCTGGGTAGGTGCGACGATTGCCGGGACCGCGAGGTGAAATCAGAAAACCCGTGCTAGCGAGGACGCCAGCGCGGGCTTAGCGCTGGTCAGTACTCGCTTGGTAAGTGGATTACGTTGTTGGCAAAGTACAGTTGATCTCATCCAGCGGAAAATCCGTGTGCTCGATCTCCTTGGTGAGCAGGATGTTGCAGTTGCCATCATCACACGTAAGCGTAGCGGTCCGGTCGGGACGTACAGACAGGGCGGAGAGATGCAGCGAGGGAGTAGCGGGCAGTTTACGGGTGGCACTCCACGGTCATCTCCCGTTCGCGATTCCAACCCTTGCAAAAAGCCCGGATTGCCGTTTTTTAAGTTGAAAACTCAAGCGGACAGCGACAACTCCATTTGCTTTGGCGGCCGGCGCTGGGGCGCATACTTGCGGAGGAACGATCGGACGAATTCGTTGACTAGCCGAGAATTATCACCCGCTCTCATGATCACATGTGTTTCGAACCACAATGACGTCTCGGAGAGCGGCTTTACCACTACACGATCACCGCGAAAGCCAAGGGTTGCAGGTTTGGTGAGGATGGCGACGCCAACGTGCTCAGCTACCAAATGAAGCGCCTGTTGAGCTGCAAGGATATCGTGCGCATATTTCGGAGCGATTCCCTCGCGTCTCGCTGCCTCCATGATTGCATGAACAACTGGGTAAGCTCGTCGAGCAAACAGAATCCAGTCATCCTTTGCCAAATCTTGGAGCGTGATGTCTTTCTCTTGAGCAGCCGCGCGGATCTGCGGGAGTGCAGCATAAAGAGGTGCCTGCGCGAATGCCGCGGTCGTGATCTGAGAATTTTCCAGCGCTGCCGTCACCAACGCCAGATTTAGTTCGCCTGCCATCACACTCCGAACCAGTTCGCTTGAGAATTCGCTGATGAATTGAATGCGGAGCTTAGGGTACAGGGGCAGGCGAATTGCAAGAATGGCTGAAACCCAGGCTTGGTCGGCCTCGGGCGAGTGGCCGATAGTCAAAACGCTATCGCTCCCGTCGCGAACAGCATGCCCGAGCTGAACAGCCCGGTCTATGTGCAGGAGCGCTTCCTTGACTTCGGCCTCATCCTCCCAATCCCAATTTTGGTCTTGGCCTCGGGAGACTTTCTCGAACTGCTGACAGGCGTCAGCCCATCGGCGTACAAAATCTTTCGATTGAGTAGCGGCAACTTCTTTATTTCGGCTGAAATTGTGGCAGAGTAATTTTTCTAGGCAAGGCCCAAAGTCGGCGGGGTCAAGAAGTTCATTTGCTAAAATAGCGGCTGCAAAATAGTCATCATTGGGTTGGGGGTTATTCCATACGCTCATAGCCCTCCGTTGTAGGATTTTTGCAATCTTTGCTTTTGTAACGATTTGCGCCCTAGCTAAGCTAGTACGACTGGCTGGGCAATGACGACGGCCACGTCCAGCTTCATCGTGCACCCTCAGACAGCCGTCGCAGCGTGTCGTCAATCTCGATCTCGAACATCACCGACGCGACCCGCTCCTCGACCATCGACGGCTGAAACAGTTGAGGCAACTCGCCTTCCTGTTCGGCGTCGAGGTCGTCTTCATCGACATTGTTGAGGTTGGGATAGTTCTCGCGAGTCAAGGGGAGCCCGTACTTGACCAGCACGGCCACGCTCGAGTGTGCCATGGCGTCACGTTGCAACGCCTCAGCTTGGCCGACAATCCATTCCTGCATCCGAGGACTGAGTTTGATGAGCGGGAACGTCTCGAGCAACCCGAGTTCGCGCAGCAACCCGCCCAGAATCGCATCGATGAAAACCGTCTCGATCGCATGTGTCATCGTGACCCTCCGTGTGCCGCGACCGCCCGCCGCAACGCCGGTTCCAGCGTCGGCGGTCGAACGACGATATGACTAAGCGAAAATCTCGTTCACCTTATCCCGTACATGCTGGCTGCGTGACGGCTTCAAATATCGCATCGTCGATTCCATGTCTGAGTGACCGAGCCATTGCTGCACCGTGCGCAGATCGACACCTGCCCAGAGACACCGAGTAGCGAAAGTCGCACGGAACTTGTGAAGCCAGAAGTTGTCTTCGTCGAGCTTCGCACGCTCGGCAACCGCTTTCAGGCAGTCGAGGAAGTCGAGCTTTGGCTTGCACCCGGCAGTAGGGAAGACCAAACCGCACGTCTTGTCTGCCTTTGCCTTCCAGGCCTTCAGATTTCTTGCCAGCTTCGCAGGAATCGGAATCTCGCGTTCTTTGTACGCCTTCGGCGTCCATCCACGATCAGGCTTGTGGCTGACACGAACGGTCGCGTGGGCGATGTTGATATCTGACCAGTACGTGTACATGACTTCCTGCTCTCGCATTCCTGTCATCAGGAAGAACTCGTACCAAAGCCGCTCTTCCTCATCGCAAGCCGCAAGCAGCTTGTCGAGTTCTTCCAGCTCGTAAATTTCAGGTTCCTCTTCGGTGTATCGCGGCCAGTCGTTCTTTCCTACTAGACCACGGATTCCGTTCGCCTTCAGAAATGTCATTACGTTCTCGAACTTGTTGTAAACGGACCGGGGTGCCTGCTCCTTCTCGTCTCTGAGGAACGCGGAAAACTTGAGCAAGTCTCTGCGGTCGATGTCTTCGAGGTAGAGCTTCGGACAGGACTCGGTGAAGTAGTTCATCGCGGTCGTGTAAGCGGCCACGGTCTTGGGCTTCTTCGTCAGCTTCGTTTCGTCCAGGAACTCCGCGACCGCTGCCGCCAGGGAGCGGTGTCCGTTCTGCCCGTCAGGCACGACGGAGACGCCGTTGTTCAGAGCGTTCAGTTCAGCCTCCTTGCGCAGCCGTCGCGCTGCCGCGTCTTGCGCATCCTTGCCAACTGACAGCCGTACCCGCTTCGACCCTTCCCGCCACTCCAAGTAGTAAGCGCCTTCTGGATGCCGCTCTTCATGGCCATTCACGACCACAATATCGGGCTTGACGCGCCCATTGGCAGATTCAGCGACAGGGCAGTAGCGCAGTCCCTGGTCGGTTTGTACCCGTTTCGTGAGATTCACGGAGTACCCGCCTGTCCTCATTACAAATCGCTTCTGATTCTCTCGGCGGGTAACGTATTCGAGATTCGACACCTCGCTATGAGTGCAGTCGCCATCCTTGTGCGTGATCTCGTGGTTTGGGGGGCAGTCGCCCAGAAATGCAGAGGCGACCAAGCTATGAACCGTGCATTTTCGTTGGAAACCGCTGCTGGATAGGGTGACGTAGAGTCGCCCGTTCTTCATCTTGACGGGCTGCAGGAT
>QIAN01000466.1 GCA_003225005.1 Acidobacteriota bacterium
TCCAACGCCGTATCCATTCACCGAGTAGCGCAATCGGATCTGCGCGTCGACTTTGTCTCCCTCGGTCACCGCAACATTCCGCATGTTGTCGCCCAGGCGAGCGATCTTCAAGTGCTGAGCGTCATGCCAGGCGCAGGCGGCTCGCGCCCAGACGGCAGTCTCGGAATGAATACTTGTATCTCGCCAGGAACCAACGACTACCTTTCGCGGGAGCCGCATGCGGGCTCCAATAAACCCATACTCCCGGTCTCCATGAGCCGACTGGTTGAGATTCATGAAGTTCATGTCGATGGTCGGCCAAGGCAGCTCTTCGTTAAATTGGGTATGCAAGTGGAGGTAAGGTTTGTTCAGGGATCGCAGGCCACCGATCCACATTCGGGCGGGCGAGAAGGTGTGCATCCAGGTAATCAGGCCGATGCAGTTCTTCGAACTGTTGGCATCCAGGCACAACTGCTGAATGGACTCGCTGCTTGTCATCACGGGTTTGGCAACTATCTTTACGGGGATCAATGAGGAGGAGGAGAGAGCGCGAGCAATGGTCGTGGAGTGCTGCTCCACAGCTTTCAGGGTTTCTGATCCATAAAGATGCTGGCTGCCGGTTACAAACCAGGCTTCCAGACTCGAAAGATCAATCATTCTTCAGCCTCGACTCTGCTTGAGCGCTTGCGGCGAAACTTGAACGCGGTGCTTCGCACCGGTCGCACACTTCCCTCAGGAAAGCTCGTCCTACACTGGACCTCGAAGGGGCCATTGTTCGATGTGAGGCGACCGCTTCCGAGATTAGCAGAAACTCCTGCGACCGCTTACTTTGAAGGCGTGGCAAGGACCTCTCGTGAACAGCGGCGGGCTGCACCGCCTCCGTCGCTGGCACTGCGTTCTCTGGCAACTTTGAAAGCTACCCCGGGACTCTGCCCAAGATCTCCTGGTTGCCCTAGGCGAACCCATCACTCCTGAGGGACTACCGCTCGGGGTGTGGAACGGTGGTCCCCCATGTTGTTGGTCGAACCCAGACTAGAACGTAATCTTCCCGCCTATCTGCCACCATCTGGGAAGCGTCTGGGCGGTTGCCTGTCCAAAGTTCCCAGCGGCCAGATCACGTTGGATGCTCTGAAGATTGGCATGGTTGAACAGGTTGTAGAACTCAAACCGGAACTGAAAATTGACCTTCTCTACGATGCGTGTGTTTTTGTAGACAGTCAAATCTGACTGCACAAAGGGCGGATTGCGGAATCCACCAGTCTTCTCGTTGCCGTTTGTACCCTTAGTGGGCACAGTGAACTGCCCAGACGCGAAGACGCCGCTGAGATAAGCGCTCCGCGAGGTTGCCTGCTGGTAACTGGAGGCGTCCGGATAGCTGAAATTATCTGCGTTGGCAAGGTAGTCTCCACTCGTGGGGTTTAGGGGGCCAGGTACGGCATCTTTACCCGCGACATAGTTTGCCTCCGTGAATACGGCCGAGGTAAAGACCGTGAAAGGATAACCAGTCTGGTAAATGCTCGTTCCACTGAATCCCCACCCTCCCGTTAACTTCCCCACTGCCCCCACGCTACTATTTAGGCCGGGTAATTCATAGTTGAAGCTCAGGGAGAAACGGTTGGGAGTATCCCAGGGCGAGGGCCCATAGAACTGGTGAGGGTTAATCGCGGTCGGATAATTGGCGGCGTCATCTTTGGACGAAGAACGCGTGTAGGAAACATCAAAGAACCCACGCTTAACGCGCCCTCTGAAGTCAAAGGTTACGCCCTGATAGTTGCTCACGCGATTGTTCTGGGTATAGTTGATCTTGCCAAAACTCGAATTGAGTCGCGTCGGAGCGGAGCCTGCGGGCTTTCCTACTAGGTCACCCGGTAAGGCATTAATGTCAACACCATAGGAAACCAGACCTCCCGCGTTACCATTCCCAACGAGGTTGGAGTCATGAGATCCGCTGTAAAGGACGCTGGCAACAAAGTGGCTGCCGATTCTGTGCTCAAGCGTGGCCGCATGAGTGTACGCGGTGGGGGACACTACGTTCGGGTCGATTCCCCCAATCGTCAGAACTGCACCCGTAATTCCACCTGCGGCGTTCAGACAGGGAGCTGTGGGACACAAGGCTGTGCCAGCGAGCGCAGGATAATTGAACCCGAACGGAGGTTTGCTACCGGTACCTTGGACGAAAACTGGCCGGTTGCCCGGTGCATTTGCCTCGAAAAAGGTAGGTTGGATTAAGCCCGGCGGATTGCCACGGAATTCTTCTTGAATATTGGCTGGCGTCAGCCAATTGGAATACATGCCGAATCCGCCCCGCAGCACCCAGTCACCCTTTCCGTTGATGTCCCACGCAGCGCCGATACGCGGATTGTAGGCCTTGGGTGAGCGAGCCAGTGCGTTGTTGGTTGGTTTGGCAATGCCGCTTGCTACTTGCTGCTGAATGGTTGAACCGGTTCCAAGGTAAAAGTTGCCGAAGACCGTAGCGGCAGCCCGTGAATAAGGGTTCCCCTGATCGTCGAAACGGAAGCCCAGCGTCAAGGTCAAATTGCGCCTAGCTTTCCATGTGTCCTGGGCAAAGAGGCCCCATGTCTTGGAAGCCGCATTCCATTCCCACAGTTTCTGCTGACCGGCGATGGGGTCGTACATCACTCCGCTCTCGGTGTGGGGAGTATCCTGCGCCAGCTTCAACAGATTATCGAATTGGAGTTTTGGCATGGACCATGGTCCCTGGAACGGCTCGACGTCGTCTCCAAACCAGCCTTCGTAGCCGATCTTCAGAACGTGCGCTCCACGGACGTGGGTAAGAACGTCGCGCCAGTGATAGTTGTGCTGGATAAAATCGCCCTGAGCGAAACCCAGACCGTAAAAACCGCCGAAACCATTTAGGTCGGTTAGCCCGGTTACGCCAACCGAGGGTATGGTAAAATCACCAGTTTGGGCCTGAACGCCCTCGATACGGTTCTGGGCAAATATAACTTCATTAATCGTAGTGGGATTGAGTGTGTGCGTCCAGTTCACCTGCAGGGCTCGTTCCCAGTTGTGGTTTAGTGACGAGAATTGGGGAACTGGCGCCGGACCGCCCGTCTCGAGAGTTGTCCGGAAAAAGCTGCCATAGATCCGGTCGTTCTTAAAATACTTGTCGACACGAATGAAGTATTGGGTGCCATGGCGGAGGTTACTGGAATTGAAGACGCTCGTATCGATCATTGCCGTAGCGCAGGGCAGGTTGTTTGTCGTGGGGGTTCCGCAGGTGCCAGGGAAAATTGTATTCGCTGTCGTGGGTGCACCGTTGGCAGTCAATCCCGTGGCCGCATAGGTATTCAGAATTTTGGTACCGAAGGTGTTGGGATAGTTCTGTTTGGCCCATGCCTCGAATTGGGGATCTGGGGAAAGGATTTGCCGCCCCCCAGTGGAAGCGGACGAGCGCAGCGGCTCAACTGCGAAGAAGAAAAAAAACTGGTGGTGGGGGATGATCGGACCTCCGATGGTCCCTGAGAAGTTGTTGCTGTGGAAGGGCGCATAAGGTTTTCCCCTTGTGAATTCCGTCCCCGCAAACATTTTCTGGTAATTGAAATAGTCGCTTGCCAGACCGTGAAATTCATCCGAACCAGATTTTGTCGTCACTGCGAATTGGACGGAGCTCGAGTGGCCATAGTCAACAGCAAACGTGTTGACCTGATTGCTTGCCTCTTGAACGACGTCGGGGTTCGGCGTGAGATTTAGTACTCCCTGCCGAATGCTGCTGGTGACGTCAAGCCCATCAACGATCCACATATTCGAAACTGTGCCTTGACCATTAGCACTGACATCAACGGCCGTCTCCGTAGAGAAGTTGTCTACTCCTGATCCCGGGGTGCCCGAAGCCACTCCCGGACCGCCTGCGAGTCCCAGTCCAGAGACGCCGGGGGCCACGCTGACCAGCGAAAGCATGTTGCGGCCTGCGAGCGGCATGGTCGACAACTCCTGGGTTTCGAGCGTCTGTTGATTTCGCGTCTCCGCGGTGTTGACTAGCGGAGCTTCGCCGGTGACGGTCACCGCTTCGGTCGCCGTGCCAACCTTCAGCGAAATGGGCACGTTCAGGTTTTGATTCGTCTCAAGAGTGACAGTCGCCTCAGCCCTACCAAAACCTGCAGCCTCAACGGTAATTTTGTACGAACCAGGAGCGAGACTCAGAAACCGATAGCTTCCCGAAGCGTCGGTAGTCGTTGTCGCCGAAACCTTGGTGACAACGTTTACCAAGTCAACCTTCGCCTGCGCAACCGCCGCGCTGCTCGGATCTGAGACAGTGCCCTGAATATTGCCTGTGAACTGAGCCCAGGTGGAACTGGCCATCACCAGTAGAACGAACAACACCCGGATAGACCATAAGACAAATGATCTAGCTTGCATTCGCATCCTCCCCAAAAAGCCGAGCGCTAATGTCTACGAGCTCTTTCAGAGTAAACGTTTTCTCGAATGCCCGGCTTTATATCTCTGCGCGAATGGGTGTGTCAAGCATTTTCTATTCTCCTGATGAAATTTTTTGATGAATGCAGAGGGAAAACGTGTCCTAGCTGACTGCGCCTGTTTTGTTTGGCTACGTTTTGGACCAGCCTCGGTTCGGCACCAGTCCCGCTCCCTCCCTCAAGGTGATTAGTTGATTGGCTGGGAGGTGCTTGAAGTTTTCGTGAAGCCCGTTGGGCCAATACACATCCAGGTCGGCCGAAGTAAGGCCTCCGAGACCGAAATGCAACCGGGGATCGTTGCAG
>QIAN01000467.1 GCA_003225005.1 Acidobacteriota bacterium
TTTGGTTCAGGACGGTACCGACAGAACGGACTAGGATGGCAGAGTGAGATGCTACACGACCAAAGCGATGAAGGGCCGTACCTTATTCAAGTGTACGCGTTGTGAGCACAGCGTTACCACGCGCTCGTTCCAGACCACAAATGGCAACCTTCGCACCCAAGCGGCCATGGCACTCAACCGTAAGAGTCAGACCAACCGCATTCTAGGCAGGGCCCGAGTTCTGTGTTGAAGTGAACTCCATGACAGATGAACAAAGTGTGATGGAAAAGAGGCGGCGCACGCCTGCTGAGATTGAGCAGATCGCGTGCGAGTTTGAGAGCAGTGGTCTGAACCGTAGTCAGTTTTGCCGTCGGCAAGGTTTGACACTGGGAGTACTGAATCGTTACTTACAGCGGCGGCAGGCGGCAAGCGGGAGTGGTGCGAGCGGAGATGGGCTAGTAGCGGTAGAGTTGGTGGGCAAGAAGCTGAGCGCGGAGGGGGCCGCGAGTTGCGGCTTGGCGGTGGTTTTGGCGAGAGGGCGAAGGATCGCAGTGAGCGTCGGCTTCGATGCCGCCACGCTGCAGCGTCTGGTGCAGGTGTTGGAGACGATCTAGGGTGTTTGGCTTCGGGGCAGCGACGCGGATCTATCTGGCGGTGGGAGCGACCGACATGCGCAAAGGATTCGAAGGCTTGTACGGCCTGGTGCGCGACCGCTTGCAATGTCAACCGCTGAGTGGCCACGTATTTTTGTTTTGTAACGCGCAGCGGAACCGGCTCAAGCTGTTGGTGTGGGACGGGAGTGGGCTGTGGATCTGCGCGAAGAAATTGCCCAAGGGACGATTCCGCTGGCCCCAACCACGAGGGGGAGAATTGAAGGTCGTACTGAGTCAGGAAGAACTGGCGATGCTGTTGGGTGGGATTGATCTCAGTCAGGCGCGACATCGGCCGTGGTACCGAAGCCAGATTGACAGCGACGAAGTTGGTGCCGACCGCATAAATACTGCATAAAATGATTGTATTCCATAACTGACCTCAGCTATTAAGTTGCTCATCGTGAGTTCGATCTCGAACTTTTCGGGGATTTCTGCTCTTCTTTCTTCTGACGCCGCCTTGGTCCAACAACTCAAGCAACAGCTGGCAACCACGGAACAACGATTGCAGTATGCCGAGTTAAGAGTTCTGGTTCTGGAGGAGCGGTTACGGCAGCGACGGATCGAGAAATATGGTGCGGGCAGCGAGAAGTTGTCGAACTTGCAATTGGAGATGTTAGAGCAGGAACCCGGAGTCAGCCAAGCGGAAGTACAAGCCGAGAGCGAGCGCCCGGTCATCGAGGGCGACGCGGTAGAGGTGGCCGGGTATCGGCGACAACGCTGCCCTCATCCTGGCCGTCAGTCCTTGCCGGCGGAGCTGCCGCGAGTCGAGAAGGTGATTGCGTGCCCGGCCGAACAGTGGGTGTGCGGTCAGTGCGGCCAAGCGACAACCGTGATCGGGTACGAAGAGAGCGAGCAGTTAGAAGTAGAACCGGCGAAGTACTTTGTGCTGGTGAGCAAACGGGAAAAGCGCAGCTGTATGGGCTGTAAGAGAGGGCGGATCGTTTCGGCGCCAGCGCCGGTGCGCATTATCGACAAAGGTTTGGTCAGTGATCGGGTGGTGATCGACACGGTGATCCGCAATACTGTGATCACCTTCCGTTGTACCGGCAGAGCGTGATTCTGGATCGGGAGGCGGGGGTGGACATCAGCCGCGCGACTCTCGACGGTTGGGTGCTGCAGGTAGGCGAGATGCTGCGGCCCTTGGTGGCGGTGATGGGCCGGGAGTTGGTGCAGGGCAGCTACTTGCAAGCCGATGAGACGCCAGTCGATGTGCAGATGCACGATGGACGGGGTAAGAATCATAAGGCGTTTCTGTGGCAGTATGGACGACCAGGAGGAGGGACGGTATTCGACTTCCGCTTGGGGAGAGATCGTGCCGGACCCAAACAGTTTCTGGAAAACTTTCATGGCATTCTGCAGACCGATGCCTACCAGGCCTATGACAAGGTCGGGGGACGGGGAATGGTGCATGCGGGATGCTGGACGCACGCGCGGCGTGGCTTTGCGAATGTGGTCAAGCTAAATCCGGGTGATCCAGTAGCTACCCCGATCGTGGCCAAGATCAACGAGTTGTTTGCGGTGGATGCCGAAGCGCGTGAGCAGAGTCTCAGTGTGGAGGCGCGGCATCGGTTACGTCAGCAGAAAGCTCCTGAGCGGTTGGAGAAAATCAAAGCGGCTATCGAAGCCGCAAAACCTGGGGCATTGCCAGGCGGGGCACTGGAGAATGCTTGTGAATATGCCATCGGAATCTGGCCGAGACTGATTTGTTTTCTTGCATACCCGGAGTTAGAACTGAGTAACAACCAAGCAGAGAACTCGATGCGTCCGGTAGTCTTGGGCAGAAAAAACTGGATCCACATCGGAAGCCCGCAAGCAGGATCTAAGGTGGCAGCGATCTTGTCGGTGATCGAAACCTGCCGGCGCCTGAAGCTTTCAGCACGAGATTATCTGTCGGCTGTGCTCCCCGGCTTAGCCAATACGCGCCTGCAGCGTCTGCCTAACCTCACCCCAACGGCCTGGGCCGCTCAGCATCAGTAATCAGTAACATCCCACGTCTGTCAACCCTGTGCTTACTCTGACGCTTACTACGGGTTCTCACGGCCGACGGCAGATCTGGACGTGTTGGAGATTGCGCCCGGGGAACTCGGCCGCGCCGTGCTGGAACTGGGCATGCGAGGTGGTCTGCTTCACAAGAAGTACAAGGTCTATCTTGACCATGTCGGCATGGCGCATGTGCCGGAAGACTACGAAGATCGCCTCGCGGAGATGTTCCCAGGAGCCTTCAAACATCTTCGACTCTTAGCCCTTGATCCCTACGACCTTGCCTTGTCGAAGCTGGAACGAAACCTCCAACGTGACCGAGACGATGTGCTGCATCTAGCGCGAACTGTCCCGCTTGACCTGGAAGTTTTGAAGGATCGATATCAGAAGGAACTTCGCTGGCAGCTGGGCAAGCCGGAGCGCGAAGACCTTACTCTCCAACTGTGGATCGAGACCATCGAAGGGGAAAAACCAAAACAGTAACTGGAGACATGAGGGACGCGGCGAGTTTCAAGCCTAGAGGTCAACCACGACCCACCACCGTTAACATCCGCCAGCTACGATACATTCACTGGTGGCCAAAACTTTGAACTGGTGGCTGGGCTGTCAACTGATCATCCTTGCATCTTCAGTGGCTTGCGACCGTGGCCGAGCCAATG
The DNA here is from genome assembly GCA_003225005.1 of Acidobacteriota bacterium. Taxonomy (GTDB): domain Bacteria; phylum Acidobacteriota; class Terriglobia; order Terriglobales; family Acidobacteriaceae; genus Sulfotelmatobacter. The sequence goes on from QIAN01000467.1 coordinate 3,272, forward strand.
ATTCAGAATCAGTGGTGAATGGACCGCGATACGAGCACGCCATCTTGACCATCGGGAAACTGTTCGCCCTACTCCCTGTCCCTCGCCAAAATTCTGTCCGACTGCCGGGGAACCGTGTTAATTCGAGGTCAGCTCGGGGAGGATTCGCTTTGAGATCGCCATCCACATGGTAGTGGCTCAATACGAAAATACGGTCAGCGGCTTTGTGATCTGGAGTATCGACGACGAACGCACCGTGCAGTTGACTGTCCATCGCGGCCCGCTCGTCCAATGCTTTGTTCGCAAGGGTGCCCCAATAGAAATACGTTCCAGCTGCCCCGGTCGTGAAGTGTGCTTCCCGGGTTGCGCCGCTGGGCACCTCAATCAATTCTTCCCTTTTGCCCGGCCGCTCGTGCAACCCGTAAACGCGTAGAGTCTTTCCCGGCACTGAATTTCGCAGTGAAACATGGATCTCGGTTCCCTGAGGTACACGAATCACCGGTCCAGGATTTTGCAAAGGCCCATTCTCCACCCCAAACGCCGCGACTTCGACGCCACGTACCGCGAGTCCCTCAGGGTGCCATGTGCCCATTCGCGTTTCCAATCGCACGTGCAGCACACGGTCGCGCAATTCCCCTGCGGGATGCTGATTGTCGTTCACTTGAATTTCAGGGAGTGCCGCAGCAGACGGCTGATCCTCACCGTAGGATAAAAGTCCTGCCAACCCAAGCACGCCAGCCCCGAGGATAGAGAGTGCTCTTCTCATATGCTCCCCGTCACCGCCAAGCATTCTTTTGTAAGCCACTATATGCCCAAAATTGGATCTCTTCCGCAGCAAGCTGCCGAGTCGCTGCTAACATTCCGTTGGGGAGACACCGAGGATGAAGCTCACGGCGGCCCTGCTGCTCTTGTGGTTGACGACAGTTGATTGTCGTGCCCAGCAGCAGCTAGCTAACCTGACCGCGACGCCCAACCGTCCTACGGTCACCAACACAGCGGAGACAACGCAGTTTGGAGTGCTCGAGATCGAATTCGGCATTAGCTCTGCCGCCCGGCAGCAGTCGCTTCAGGGTCTGCTCAAGTTCGGGTTATTACGCGAGGTGGAATTGGACTGGGCCGGTAATCCCTGGCAACACGACGCTTCCGTGCATTACGTCGGTGTGAGCGACAATTACGCCGGATTTCGTTGGCGCTTCCTTCGTCAGGCGAAGCGCCAGCCGACACTCACCGTGGAATATTCGGCCAAGTTCCCCACAGCCGGGCCGGTCGAAGGCTCCGGCGAGGCGGACCACATTGTCACTCTGCTCGTCTCCAAGGACCTTCCAAAGCGCTTCCATGTCGATGCCAACCTTGGCTACGCGTGGCTCGGACACCCGGGCGGCGGCTTCAACCACAACTGGCTGCCCACCAGCACGCTCGCCTATTCGCTGACCCAAAAGTGGCAACTCGCGATGGAGTTCTCGGCAGCGACGCGTGCGAACGCCACCACGCCTGCGGTCACGCAGAACCTCTGGGCGGTGAGTTACACTCTCAGGCCACGGCTGGTGCTGGACAGCGCAGTACAGTTTCGCGTGACCGGCAACGTCCCTCGGGTCGTTTACCTGGCCGGCTTCACCTACTCCATAGCTGACCTCTACCACCGCAGGCGTTGACTTTGGGCAATGACTGGCGAAATCTTAGTGCCCTATCGCAAATGCGCCGGCGCCGTGCAGCCGCGTGAGTCCACAAGTGTGTCCCGCCGGGCATTTGCGATAGGGGGATTTGGAGGAAGCCGCTGGCGCGGCGGACGCGGGGCAGCTATGGGTTTTGCTTGGGCGATTCGAAGATCCTTCCCCTCTGGGAATGCGAAAGTAGAGTAGTAAGTAAAGATAGGTTGGGCCTTGGCCAGCAGCAAAGGGTATGGGGACGAGGTTTGGAGACAGATGTAAGTGGCTGGTGCAGGGCAATGAGAGGGGGATAAGGCACGAAGGCGATCGGAGTCGATGATTCCGTGAGGGAGAGCGGTATTGGAGGCAGCTTAGGAGGAGTCAAGTCGGATCCTTTGGTGCAGGAGTTGGGCAGCGTCCCAGGCAGAAAGAGATTCCAGGCGCAGCATGGGCGTGGCACGTTGCGGACAACGGAAGCATGCTGGGGGACGGGGAGTGTTGTTGGCTGGGGTAGTGGCCGGCCGGGGATGATCCAACAATAAGCGTTGACAGAGCGATAAGAGGGTGGCGCGGTGACGGTTGGCCAGGAAGCCAAAGGAACGGATGCGGACGAAGCCGCGGGGCAGTACATGCAGCAGGAAACGGCGCAAGAACTCTGGCGCCTCGACCGTCATCATTCTCTTGCGATTTCCGTGGGCATAATCTCTCCAGCGGAAGGTCACTTGGTGGTTGGTGAAGGCGACCAGGCGATGGTTGGAGATGGCGACACGATGAGTATAGCGGCGAGATAGCCGAGGACATGATGGGGACCGCCGAACGGAGGTTTGGCATAGACATCCAGTTCTGACGGAACAAGGGACGCAAGAAAGCGCGGAAGGCTCTCTCGTTTTGTAGAGGTCGAAGAGAGCCGGGAAAGATCAGTTGGTGTTGTTGGAATCGTCGTTGGAGAGCGTCGACGAACTTGCCGCGAAAGACCCGACGGAGTACGCGCCCACCGGCAGGAAGAAGGGATAGCGGGGATGGATCCAGCGGGTGTGGTCGGGGGAAAGACCTCCGGCCGGAATCAGACAATGGAGATGAGGATGGAACAACAAGTTCTGACCCCAACTGTGCAACTGTGCAGCACAGCCAAGAAACCGATCTGTGCGCCGAGATGTTCGGGGTCGGCCGCGACCTCGAGCAAGGTCTCGGCAGTGGCGTGGAACAACAGGTCGTAGAAGACCTTCTTGTTGACCAGCGCCAGATGCGCGAGATGATGCGGCACCGTGAAGACGACGTGGATATAAGGGACCGGTAGCAGCTCGCTCTGCCGGGCAGCAATCCAACGGTCGCGTGCCCCACTTTGACACCACCTCCAGCCCTCCAGCGGTGGCCGAATCATTTTTTCTGCAGCGTCCGCGAAGGTTGGATATCGTCCACAGGGGAAAGCTGCAGGCTATCGAGGGGGTTGGGAACCGCCTGCAAGTGTCTGTGGGACAGATGCAGGTAGATCAGAGTGTGTTCCAGGCGGGAGTGTCCGAGCAGGACCTGGATGGTGCGCAGGTCGGCTCCGGCGTCCAGCAGATGGGTGGCGCAACTGTGACGGCTATGTCTCTGGGTACATAGCCGTCACTATCTACCCCGCCTGACTATGTCGAGTGATGTGAAGGGGTCTTGGCGATCGTTCAACAATGACGGTTCGCAAGGCAAATTAAGTCGATCAATCACCCGACATAGTTTTCTCCGTTTTTTCTGCACTACAGACTGTTGAGGAATCCAAGCAGTTGGTCTCCAGGTTGATAGCGCCCCGGTCTGCCGTGTGGTGGTAATGCTTTCGCAAGGGCCCGCTCCTTCATTGCGAGTGTGGCTTCGAGATAGATCTGTGTAGTCTCCACCGACTCATGTCCAAGCCACAATGCAATTACAGAACGATCCACGCCCGCTTGTAGAAGATCCATCGCCATCGTGTGCCTCAAGCGGTGAACGGTGACCCGCTTTTCCTTCAACGAGGGACAGACTTTGCATGCCGCCATGCGATGCTTGGTCAACAGGTACTGCACGCCGTGGACGCTGAGACGTTCCCCCTTGGCGCTGGGAAAGAGCACATCGCCGTTACCGCGTTGCGGTTCTCGAAGCCAGGCTTTCAACACGGCGAGTGTGGACTGGGCAAGAGGTGTGCAGCGTTCTTTGCGACCCTTGCCAACCACGCGCAGGTGAGCGCCAGCCCCAACGATAAGATCCTCGCGTTTGAGTCCGGTCATTTCCGATAAGCGCAGGCCCGTCTGCACCGCCACGAGAAGAAAGGCGTGATCGCGCCGACCAGACCAGGTGAACTGATCCGGAGCGGCGAGCAAGGCATCGACTTCGCGACGGATGAGGAACTGGACCAAGGTACGGGTAAAGCGCTTGCTGGGGATGGCGAGCACGCGCTGGATCTGTGCAGAATGGGCTGGTGCCTCGAAAGCCGCGTATCGAAAGAAGGAGTGAATCGCCGTGAGGCGCAGATTACGACTGCGAACGCTTACGCCTTGGTGTTTCTCCAGTTCATCTAAGAAAGCCACGATCAAGGGAGCATCAATTTCCTCGAAGCTCAGGCGTGACGGCGGTTTGCGCAGCCGCTGCTGAACGAACTTCAGGAATTGACGGAAGGAGTCGCGATAGGAACTGATGGTGTGTGGACTTGCCTGGCGCTGCTGCATCAAGCGTTGGGTAAAAAAGCGCTGCAAAAGCGGAGCCAAGGTGGTTGGGGTGATCATGGCCGATCCTCCCAGCGATGCTCGAGCCGGCGCATGGCTTCTCGCATCAGCTCTGGAGAGCTGCTTAAATACCACTGCGTGTCCGCGACGTGGACATGACCGAGGTAGGCGGACAAGATCGGCAGGAGGCGTTCTGGATCTAGGTTGGACCGATACCACCTTACCAGCGTGTTGGTTGCAAATCGGTGTCTCATGTCATGCAGACGTGGCCCGTGATGGTCGGATATGCTGCGCAGACCGATCTGCCGGGACAACGCATAGAAAGTTCGATGAATCTCTCCGCCATCCAAACGATTGCCCCAGTTGGAAACGAACAGATAGGAGGAGACCTCTCGTCCCGCCCAATGACGTTTGCGTCGCGCGATGTAGTCGGCAAGTACTTTGCACGTCGAGGCGTGCAAAGGCACGAGTCGAGACTTGCCAAACTTGGCGCTGCGGATGGTCAACACCGCCGCCTTAAGATCCAAGTCCTGAAGCTCGAGACTTCGCGCCTCGCCGAGACGGAGGCCGGAGACACTCAGTAGTCCGAACAGACCATGGTAAGTCCAAGGTCGCAGTTTGCTGGCTTCACAACGACAGGGCAAGTCGAGAGTAGCGCGCAGTAAGCTTCGGATTTCATCCTCCGAGTACAGGTACGGCCGCGCCCGCCTCGGTCGAAATGGCAACAAGCCCTGGGCAGGAATCTGCGTTCGTGAATCGGTAGCACTACGATGGCGCGCGAATCCGCGAACGAAACTCAGTCGTTTCGCCCACTGCGCGGATTGGACGTTCACCGGTTGTTGAGCCCAAGCGAGTGCTAATGCCTGGGTGATGTAGGAAGTGCGGTGGCGCTCCATGAAGGTGACGAAATCAAGCAATACCTTGCCTGCATCGTGCAGGTTGAACCCCAAACTGCGGCGCAGACTCAGGTAATCTTGAACGGCCTGTCGAAGCGTGTTCATCGCACACCTCCCGGCCACGGCAAAGCCAGCGTACGCAATGCCTTGATGTCGACCTTGGTATAGATCTTCGTGGTCTGGGGATGGCGGTGCCCCAGCAAGTCGCCAATCTCGCTCAGCGAAGCGCCCTGGCGCAACATCTCGGTGGCCAATCCATGGCGAAACTGGTGAGCCCCTGAGGTAGTAGCCTTGATCCCGGCGCGCTCGAGCGAGTGCCGCACCATAGAGCCAATCCCACTCGTCCCGCGAAAGGCGCAGATCGGGACTCTGGCGCGTAAAAATACGCGACGACTGGTGCTCTCCGGTCGCCCCCGGCGCAGGTAGGCAGCGATGGCTTTGCCGACCTCTGTGGGTAAGGGCAGTCGGTTGCGCTGACCACTCTTGCCGCACACATTTACTTGTCCCAGGTTCCAGTCAATGTCATCGAGTTCGAGAGATACTACTTCCCCTGAACGCAACCCCAATCGCGCCAGCAAGAGCAAGATGGCATAGTCTCGAAGCCCGACCGCAGTGCGACGATCGATACTGGCCAGGAGTTGGCGTACGTGCTCCGCGGAAATCGCCCGGGGAATCGACGTCATCGACCAGTTGGCGACGATGGGAACGGCGGCGGCCAGATCGAGCGTAACCTCCCCGAGATATCGCGCATACTGCAGGAAGGAGCCCAATGCGGTGGTCATGAGCTTCGCCGTCTTCTTGTGCAGTCGTGGCGCTTGGCGCTGTACGAACCTCACAACATCGCTTGCACACAGACGCGAGAGCGTGACTCGCGCGGAGCCGAAACGGTCTTGGAGAAAACTGCGAATGAACGGAACGTAGTTGATGATGGTCGGGCGGGCCAGCGCGCGCACTTCCAGCAAATACTGCCCGAATGCTTGGGCACAATGCTCAACCGGAGTCGATTGGCATGCTAACTTCTTTTCGTCGGGGATCACGCCCTCACGGCGCAAAAAGCCGATGAGGTGCCTGAGGGCAGCAGCATCCCCCCGGCCAGGGCGTACGCGTCGAGCGCGATATCGTAGATACCGCACCGGATGATCGGAGCAGATGCTGCGCACGCCGACCCCGTTCTGTCATGACTTGTACTTCGAGCCGAAGTACGAGGAGTTCCGGCCGCGAACCATCTGGAGTCTTTCCAATGCGTTCACCTCGGCATTCAAAGAACTGGATCCCATCCCACAGTTCAAAGCTACGGCCAAGCTGGCTGAATTCCGCTTCGCGTTAGACCACCCATGCGGGCGAGCCTCGCCCGCATGGGGTGAAAAGCAATATCCAAATTCTAATTTGGCGGTCTATTGCCAGATTCACCCAAAACCATGGTTCGATACATCCGCTGCATCAAGTCTTTCTGTGCCGGCGTCAATGGGCCATCTTCTTTCAAACCCATCGCCTTGAGGGAACGCCTGTACACTTCTTCACGCTGCTGAAGTGTCAGTTCCTTGGCTTGCTTTTGATCCGTCATCTTGAGTGCGTTTCGCTGGACTCGCGCATCCTCGGCCGCCTTCTCTCTTGCTTCCTGCTCCAACCGCGTCTGCTCTGCCTCACCCAGCGAGTGAATTTCGGAGCGCATCTCAGACGCTCTCTGCCGTGTCTCCGGCGTGCAGACAGCAAAGTCCTCGATCAGACGCATAACGTCCTCGGCATCGAGGAAAGGCATCTTGTGTCGCACTACAGCTTCGCGAACAGGAATGATCGCCGTCTCGCACTGTGAGGCCAACGCAAACTGTACTCCGACGTGGAGATCTTTGTCCGCCACAAGGCTAATCAACGTTGGAACATCGGCGGGAGTGAGTTTCTGAAAAAGCGTGTTCTGTGACTGAAGGTTGTAGCCCATTCCGTGCGCACCTAGATGCTGGCTGCGGAGGATAATGCGCCGAACCTGTTCGACAGACTTTGAGTCTCCCGCTGGCGATTGGGCATTTGCCGCCAGGCAGAGACTGGCTAGTACAACAATGGCGACGGCCTGTGAGTTCACAAGCACCATTTTAGCCTCGTACTATCGCGGAATACAGAGAATCCGGCAATACGTGCTTCCTCGCGCAGATGCGGCCCGGGTTTCTCGTTTCCAAGGACATCGCGGCCCGCGTCTTCGTAGAGCCTGCGCGCATTTGCCCGGTCCTTTCCGCAGTACAGGGACCAGACCGTAAGTTCCAGCAGATTTCGGGCAGGCCAAGCAAGGAGAAATGAGTCTCTCTCGCGTTCATCACCGTACGCGCGTTTTAAAAGGAGGTACTCGGAAAACAGCCGCGAACACAAACAGCCCAAAAGCTGCACATGCCAAGCGCCATCGGGTCCAGGACTTGCCGTCAGGTTCTTGATTCTTTCATTGACGGCGTCCCACCGGCCAGTCGCGGCGACCTTGCCACGGCATCGACAAGTCTCTGAAATTCCGGGTCCATAAGTTCCTGCTCAGACTTTAGCTGATCCGCCCTGCTGCGCGACGCGCAGGTCCTCATGCTCGAAGGCCGATGCCATGCGGTCCATTTCGGCTTTGTTCAGGCCGTGCCGCGCGGCTTCATCGCGCGACTTCGAGACAGCCTTGCCGACCTGTTTTGCTATGTCGCGCGCTTTGCCGTCGTCCAAATCGAAATACCCCGCCACCTCCACTGCCAGCGCGAGCGAGGCCGTGTTGTCGTCTTCGTTGATCCCGGTGCTGAGAATGCGCGGCTTGATGTCGGTCGGCACCGGGTTGAGGTCGTAAGCGGGCGACAGGCGCCAGCCCGCCTGGCCTTCGTACAGAAAGCCGTGATTGCGCAGGTGGTCGTCGGTGTTGGAGATCAGTATGTTGAAAACCAGCCGCCGCCACAGCGCTTCCATGTCGGCTTGCGGCGCGGCGCCGTGCTGGCGCAGCGCGTCAACAATTTCCAGATAGCTTCGGGTTTCATTGTCTTTCGATCCGAGCATGCTCATCGCGGAGAGGAACGGGATACGCCGTTCGCCGTCGCGGTCGAAGCGTCGCAGGAGGAGCACAGGCTTGCCGGCGATGTTTTCGACACGCGATTGGGGAACGGGGATGCCAGATTTCTGCGCGAGGGACAGTGCGACCGCCTCCCAGACCCACCGTGTTGATTTCATCGTCCTTGCGTGGGAATTTCACGATGGCGAGATGGCCGTCCTTTTCCCTGACGGAAGCCTTGGGCCTCGCGCCGCCAAGAGAGGAGCCGGGCGCGAACAGCATGCGCAGTTCCTCCTCGGTGTCTTTCTCTTCCATCACATGTTCGGCCGCAGAGAGCAGTTTCGGGAGCTCGATCAGCGGGGGGATGCGCTTGACGCCCTCCTCCCGCAGGAAGGGTCCGCCTTCTTTTTCCGCAAAGCGCAGCGCGCCCTGACGGGCCTCGTCGTCCACCTGCAGCAGGAAGTCGATTTCCTGGAGCGTGCGTGGCGCCCCGCCCTCGCGCTCCGCGCGCCTGCGTTCCATGCGGCGCATGAGCGCCCGCCCCCAACGGTCGGGCGCGGAGTCGCCGATGGCGCTGAACATGGGCGTGTCTGCAGGCGTGTGAAACGGACCGGGACCAACCTGCAGGGCTGGCTCTAGAGAGAATCGCGCAGGATTTTCCAGCCATGTCTTGTCGTATTCGAAGGTGGCGCTTTCCTTGTTCTTCTTGCGCGTACGGACCCACAGACGCCCCATCAGGTGCGGGACGCCGTCGAGATCCACGTATACGAGAGCCTCTCTGTCCATCACTTGTCTTTCGTGCGTTTCGGGCCGCGCGCCACGCGAATGCGCTGCGGCAGGTTTTCTTCTTCGAGCTGCAGGCCCACGGGATCGTTTTTTGGGGCGGCGAGATCGCCCAGCCGGTCCGCCATACCCAGCACAAAAAGGACCGTGGCGTATATCCCGATCGCGACGCCGGGATCGCCCTTTTCAATCTTGACGAGGGTCGTGCGACTGATCGAGGCACGCTGCGCCGCGATGGCCGCCGGGATGCGCCGCCGCCGCCGGGCGTCACGGATGTCGCGGCCGAGCCTGCGCAGGGCATGTCTTACCGGGAGTGGCATTACGACGGATGATCGGCTGGTCCTCATATTTAACGTCCATAATAATGGTCGCTAACAGGTTTAACGTACATTATTATGAACGTTATGTCAATCTTGGAGATACGAGCGGTTCATCTTGGAACACGTGCAGAACACGCTTGCTGCACGTATCGAGGATGTGCCGTGAGCCGGACTCGAAAAGACTCGAAACACGGTTCTCGAAGTAGTCAAGAAGAATGACGGAACTTTTGACCTCTTCTCAAACCGCGAGCTCGATCGCAATAACTCCCGGAAACCTGGCTGCCGGAGCAGCTTTGTGAGCGCTTCGGATTCTGCGGTGAGGAGTACGACTCGATTCTGCGGGAAGTCAATCAAAACGGCGGGACAACGATTGTTTTCTGATAACTGATTGAGAAAATCGCGCCCACACCTGCAATTCTCACTGAGTACAATGGCCTGATCAGTTATTACTGCTCTCGCACCGCCAGCAACAAGAGGGCACGAACCGTTAGCCGGCTTGAAGTGTGAGTTGCCGACCCTTCACCCATTCCTTCAGTATGCGCTCGCCCACTTCCTTGAAGTCGGGATGTTCCTTGATGTATGACCGAACGTCGATTTCTGTTTGCGAAAGGGCGTCCGAGATACGCTCAAGGATCGCGCGAATTTTTGCGGGTGTTCCCGTCATTCGAGTTTCGCCGAGCCGACGGAGAGCTTTGCTGTCGGGCCACTGGGTTGTTCCGTTGAGCGTAAGCGCCAGACTGTCCTTCGGCAGATAGATGGAAGTGGTTACGAGATCGTAGACCGGCGCGAGTCGAGCTTCACCGAGCACGTCGTCATAGACGATGCCGAAATTCTTGAGGTGAGCATCGCCGTTGCGCAGTGCGCAATTCAGCACGATCAACGTAAATAGTTTTTCAACATCTGCGAGCACGGCGGGTGAGTTTGCGAACTGCTGAAACCGTTTCATGACTGACGTTTCGTAGCTGCCGCGATATTTCTCATCCGTTCTTCTCGCGTTCAGAACGCAAAAATCTTCAACCCCCCGGTAGGTACCATCTGGACGCAAGTCGAAACGGTCAACGACAAGGGCCATTCCGTCTTCTGCGAGCCGATACCGAGGTACGTCCAGCCCGCAACGCTCTGCGGCCTTCAGGCAGAAGTATTCGTTCGCCGCGAGCTGCGGAAATTCGTTTGGCTCCCAGAACTTCACGATGTGAGTTGCACCTCTACAGCTCGGCGAGATTCGAGGTTGCGCGTTTGCCAGTGTCAGGGATGCGTTCTCGTCGCGCACAAGAATCTTCGGCTGGACACCACTGATGCCTGAGAAGGCCGCGAACTTCTCGATGAGGTAACGAAACAAGTCTCCGTCGCCACGACTTGCCAAAATTTCGTCTACTGACTGAAAGGGAACATCCTCGTTGAGCCGCTCCTTGCCGCCGGTGTACCGGATGCGGCCTACTTGTGAGCGGCCAATAATGGCGAGCAGATCAAAATCATCGAAGGTTCCAGTCGCCTTCGCAAAGGCGAGTCGCAGCCGTTCCCGCAACGCGCCTTCCGGGAGATTCATCTCGAAGATTGGGGGGAGGCCAAAGGGCACGTTCCAGGAAGGAAGCCGCACGGGCATGGTAACGGAGACGGCACGCTGTGGGACTGTCTCAGGCAAGTACGCAA
>QIAN01000091.1 GCA_003225005.1 Acidobacteriota bacterium
TACCTCTTCATTAAAGATTTGCGCATCGCGAATATTTTCACCGAGCGTACGACCATTCACCGTCATTTGGCTGCCGTCAATCAAGTCACCCAGTTCTTTCAGCAATGCCCGGAGCCCGCCCGCATAATAAAAATCCTCCATTAGGAATTGTCCCGCTGGCCGGATGTTGGCGAGCACTGGTGTGCAGCGTGCCAGCTCATCAAAACGATCGATAGTTAGAGGGATACCCGCGCGACGGGCGACCGCTACGAGATGTACCAAAGAGTTGGTCGAACCCGACAACGCCAGCACCGTAGTGATTGCATTGTCGAATGATCTGGCAGTGATAAAGTCTGAGGGCTTGTGATCTTCCCACACCATTTCCACGATGCGCTTTCCGGTGAGCGACGATTGCTGGGCGTGGCGCGAATCAACCGCCGGGGTAGACGCGAATCCGGGCAACGTAAAGCCTAAGGCTTCCGACGCGCTGGTCATAGTCGAGGCCGTACCCATCGTCATGCAATGTCCAGGGGAACGCGCTATGCCGGTCTCGATACCTCGCCAATCTTCTTCGCTGATTTTTCCTACTCTCAATTCGGCCCAATATTTCCAGGTATCCGTACCACTCCCAAGAGTGACGCCATTCCAATTGCCCCGAAGCATCGGCCCAGCGGGAAGAAAAATAGCCGGCAAATTCATGCTGAGCGCCCCCATCAATAAGCCGGGACTAGTCTTGTCGCATCCGCCCATCAGGACGCAACCATCGAAAGGATAAGATCGGAGCAGTTCCTCGACTTCCATCGCGAGGAAGTTACGGTAGAGCATCGTGGTGGGTTTCTGAAATGGCTCGGAAAGAGTCATCGCCGGCATTTCCAAAGGGAAACCGCCAGCCTGCCAAACACCGCGCTTAACGTCTTCGACGCGTTCCTTGAAATGCGTATGACAAGGATTGATGTCACTCCAAGTATTCACAATTGCAATCACTGGTTTTCCGCTGTAGTCGGAGGTGTCATATCCCATTTGGGCCGTCCGGGAGCGGTGCCCGAAAGAACGCAGGTCTTTAGCGCCATACCAACGATGGCTACGCAAATCCTCGGGTTTTTTGCGTTGATTTTTCACGCTTGCTTTCCCGGAGTTTTACTCACGATTGTCGAAGACGAAGATCTTATGACTGGTGGTGATAGTCATTCCGGCTCTGCGCTATCACCCAGGGCACGATGCCTTGCATTGTCGATGTGGGTTCGCATTTCCCGCCGGGCCGCCTCTTCATCACCAACGCGAATAGCCTCAAGAATACGTTGATGTTCTCCCTGAACCAGTAGCAAGCGTTTTCGGTTTCGTGTCAGTGAGAGGTTACGCGTAATATTCATTCCATTGAAGGTATGAATAGCTAAAGCGTCGAGGGTTTGCACGAAAAGCTGATTGCGGCTGGCACGCGCAATGGCTACGTGGAAATTGATATCAAGTTCGACGCCAACTTCACCGGCCGAATTCGCCTGGTCCAATTTGTGAAATGCTTCATCAAGCGTCGCCATGTTCTCGTCCGTCCGGCGTTGGGCGGCGAGGTACGCAGCCTCGCCTTCCAAGGCGATGCGGAATTCAAAACAGCGCATCAGATCCGCAATTCCCCCAATAGGAGCTAGCCGTAGGAATTCGCGACCGGGTTTACGCTGCACGAATGTCCCCGCGCCCTGTCGAGTCGCAACGACGCCGTCCGCAAGCAGGCGTGAGAGCGCCTCGCGGATGACTGCTCGGGAAACCCCGTGGTCACTTGCAAATTGGTTCTCCGAGGGCAGGCGATCGCCGACGGCGAACTTTCCTGAAACGATCCGTTCCAATATCTGCTCATAGATGCGGTCCGGAAGACGCGAAGGTTCGGTGAGAATAGACGACTTGCTGTTAGTTGGCGCCCCAACAATTTTTCTTGGGGATTCCGTTAAGACATCGCGAGCGTCCAGATTGGTCTTCATGTTTCTATGACCCCTGATTTCGCTAAAATGAGTGGGCTAAGCGGCAATTCTAGAATGAATACTCGCTTTTCGACCGACGTGGCCTCGGGCGCCATATACCACGTCAATCGTTGGCCACTCGATAGCGAAATTCGGTGGCTAGGGGATGCACCACCCTCCCCATTTTGGTTGTCCGACATAACACTAACATACGTTTAACGCGAAACTGGCCCACTGTCAACACTTGTGTGACAAGTTGGCGGAAAGACTCTCGTGCAATCACTAAGAACGCTGGAATATATGTAGAAATAAGGAGAAAAGACGAGATCTTACTTGTAAGACAGGAAGGGCGGATGCACTTGACAGCAGCGAGCTTCGATGTTATTGACTCATACGCCTAAGGGGGATAGCCGAATCCGCGATGCAGGGCGCAAGGGCGCTCGAACTGCCAATTCGGTGTGTGTGCCGGTTGGACGATTCAATTGTCATTGGGGATCGAGGTATCTCCTCCTACACGATCAGCACGTACGCACTGATGTCTTTCAGCGGAACCGAATACCCCAATTGAAGGGATTTTATGCCTCTTGCGGACTCACCGCACATCCCCAACGGCCGTTGGCTGCGCATCATTCCTCCAACAATCGTGATCTACATCATCGCCTACATGGATCGAATGAACATCAGCTTCGCGATCGCGGGCGGTATGGACAAATCGCTTGGCTTATCCATGACCACTTCTGGATTGGCCGCTGGAATTTTCTTCTTTGGTTATATGGTCTTGCAAATCCCGGCGGGGCACATCGCCGAACACGGCAGCGCGAAGAGATTCATTCTATGGACCATTGTTGCCTGGGGCGGTTTATCGTTTCTGACGGCGTTTGTGCAAAATGCGTGGCAGTTACTGGGTATGCGATTCTTGTTGGGCGTAGCTGAGGGCGGAATATACCCCGCAATCTTGACAGTCATTGGCAATTGGTTCCCGACGAAGGAAATCGGGCGCGCCAACGCATTTTTTCTAATGAGTCTGCCGCTCTCGACCCTCATGACCAATCCGGTATCCGGATGGATCGTCGCCAACTATGGGTGGCGATTGCTGTTCATGATGGAGGGAGGCCTTTCTCTTGCGCTGATCTGTATCTGGCTGCCGATGATCAGTGATCGCCCGGAAGAAGCGAAGTGGATTTCCGAGGAAGAAAAAAAATACCTTGTCGAGACTTTGCGAGACGAGAAGACCAATCGCGAGATTTCATTTAAGCAGTCAAACCCGAGAGGATGGTCTTACCGGCAACTGTTTGCAGACAAGAATCTTTGGCTCATGGTGTTGCTGTTCATCTGCTACACCAGTGGACAGTACGGATATTCCATCTGGCTACCCACTCTGATTAGGGATTTGACCGGCAAAAGCTTGACTACCGTGGGGTGGTTGACTGCTCTTCCGTTTATTTCGGCGCTCGCAGGTTTGTATTTCTTTGGCGCACTCTCGGACAAGACGCGGAATCGGCGGCTATGTACAGCCCTATCCCTTGCCGGGTTTGGTGGTTGTTTTTGGCTTGCAACGCTGTTCCCACAGCATGTTTGGCTTTCCTTTGCGTTGCTCGTTCTAACGGGCGTGTTTACGAAGTCGATGCAGAGCCCTTTTTGGGCGATGCCGGCACTGCTTTTCCCCCCTGGATTTGCCGGTGCCACGCGCGGGGTGATCAATGCGCTCGGCAATTTGGGTGGATTTTTGGGCCCGACACTAGTTGGATGGTTTGCGACAATGACCGGCAACATGAGATTTGGAATTTACGCTCTGGCGTTCTTGTTGTTGTCGGGAGCAGCCATTACGATGCTTTTACCCCCGATCACCGCGGGAAAGTCCGATCCGGTAGAACAGGTCACGATACGCTAAAGTGCCTCAAATTTACGGGAAACGGCTCTCTTGTCGCACAAGTTGGTTCGGTGCACCAAGCTTCTCTTCCTTCTGACTTCCACTATGCCCAAAGGGTTGATAACGGGACCTTGGATTGATTTCGACCAGGCACGCGAGCAACTCCGCCTCGAAACAGCAGCCATCAAAGGCCAACACATTGACTGTTAACCACTTACAAGCGACAACTCAAGGTGTCGACTCAAGACGAGTGCGTCACTCCGATTTAGTGAGATCCCTCAGCTAGAACCCGCCCGAGCGCTCCGGCAGCTAGAAATATTAGTTGTATGACAAATCAGGAATTTGCTTGACAACTTGGGCGGCGGATATTACCGTGGCGCAAATTGGAAATGACTCGAAGGGGAGGATCTCCAGTAATGACACTCTACAATTTCACAAAATCCATGGTTCGCCTTGGGCTGTGTGGGTTACTGGTTCTGGCCGTTTTCACACCCACTCCGATACGCGCGCAGGTCGTGGGGGCATCCCTCGCCGGAACTGTGAGCGATCCATCCGGGGCACCTATTGGCGACGCGAAGGTCGCTATTGAAAACCTCGGGACCGGTATCAGTCGCGCTGTCACCACGGATAAAAACGGTTTTTATAGCGCACCTAACTTGTTGCCTGGAAATTACGAGGTCTCAGTGTCGGCCACGGGATTTTCGTCCCAGGTAAAGAAAGGTGTAACGCTGACCGTTGGTGGACAACAGACCGTGGACTTCGCGATGCGGATCGGGAACATCAGCGAAAAAGTCGAAGTTACCGGGGAAGCTCCAACCGTGCAACTGACCTCTTCAGCCATCACTAGCGTTGTCGATTCGACTACGGTCCGCGAGTTGCCGCTTAACGGACGAAGTTGGACGGATTTGGCCAATTTGCAACCGGGTGTTAGCCCCATGTTGACCCAGTTTAGTGCCGGTGGCGGTACCGACCGCGGCGAACGCGGATTCGGGAATCAACTCTCTATTAGTGGAGGCAAACCAGTACAAAATAACTATCGACTCGACGGGGTCAGCCTCAATGACTATGCGAACGGAGCTCCTGGAAGTGTGCTGGGCGCAGCGTTGGGTGTAGACGCGATTCAGGAGTTCTCGGTCATTACCAGCAACTATTCGACCGAGTATGGACGGACCTCTGGCGGAGTCGTTAACGCCATCACCCGCTCTGGCACGAATCAGTTCCACGGGGATGCCTATGAATTCCTGCGGAATAGCGCGCTGGATGCGCGAAATTTCTTCGATCCCCAAACCATTCCGCCGTTCAAACGAAATCAATTTGGGGCTTCGGCTGGAGGTCCAATCAAGAAAGACCGGACGTTCATCTTCGGGGACTACGAAGGCATACGTCAATCAAAGGGTGTGGCGACGTCAGCCCATGTTCCTTCCGATGCGGCGCGGGCTGGCCAGCTTTCCACCGGAACAGTAGTTGTGGACCCGGCGGTAGCAAAATACCTCGCATTCTGGCCCAAAGCCACGACAACCCCGCCGGGGAGCGATGTTGGAATATTCTTCTTCACCAGTCAGCAAGTTGTCACCGAAAACTTCGTGACTACGCGCGTTGACCAAAAGTTTTCAGAGCGCGACTCTATTTTCGGCACCTACCTATACGACAACACTCGCTACACCACGCCTGATGCCTTGGATGTCAACTTAAATGGCTATCGCACCAACCGCCAGGTTGTTGCAATCGAAGAGACCCATATGTTCCGCCCGACTCTGATCAACTCTTTGCGCTTTGGCTACAGTCACGTCGCCGCCGATAACAACCTAGGGATTTCGGCGATAAACCCCCTTGCAACGGACACTTCTTTGGCTTCGACGCCAGGACAGAATGCCGCGCGAGTCAACGTGAGTGGCATAATTACCAATCTAGGAGGGGGACTCGGTGCCATCGATCATAATCTCCATGATTGGAATTCGTTTCAGGGCTATGACGACGCGTTTCTGACGCACGGAGTTCACTCCATCAAATTTGGCGGTGGCTTTGAGCGAATGTTGAACTACATCAAGGGATATGGCGATGCCGCCGGTAATTGGAATTTTGGCTCGCTGTCCGATTTTCTTACGAATAATCCTCAGAATTTTTCTTCTGCATTGATCGCTCCGACTCCACGGGATATTCGACAGACCTTGGTCGGGGCGTACATACAGGACGACTGGCGGTGGCGGCCAAACCTGACTCTGAATCTTGGAGTGCGCTACGAAATGGTCACCGTTCCGAGCGAAACGCACGGCAGGTTCGCCAACCTACGTAACCTCACTGATCCGCTGCCCTATTGCGGGACGGCTCAGCAAGGTTGTGCTGGCTCCGCCCCTCTGTTCTCAAATCCAACGCTCCATAACTTTGAGCCCCGTGTTGGCTTCGCGTGGGATCCATTCCACACTGGGAAGACCTCAGTTCGCGGCGGGTTTGGCATGTTCGATGTGTTACCGCTTCCTTACATTGTGACGCTACTTCAAGTGCGTCCTTCACCCTTTAATGCAATTGGGTCCGAGTCGGCGGGCCTTGCGGGCACATTTTTTTCAGGCGGATTTTCAAAGTTGTTGCCGAATACGCTCGGTTCCACTTATATCGAGCCCCATCCCCATCGCAATTATGTGATGCAGTGGAATCTGACCGTCCAGCGTGAGTTGACTCCAAGCCTGGCCATTATTACTGGTTATGTCGGCTCGCGGGGTAGGCATCAACAGTTTCGAGTGGATGATGCCGATATGGTGCTTCCTACCTTGACATCTCAGGGTTATGTCTGGCCCTTTCCAGATCCCGCAAATCCAAATGCCCCTCCCATACCTACTCTCAATCCCAATTTCGGGGCCATCCGCGCCGACTTCTTCGGAGCTAATTCTTCTTACGATTCCTTGGTAGTAGGCGCCACAAAGAAGATGAGCCATGGTGTGCAATTCCAAGCCTCATTCACCTGGGGCAAGAGTCTCGACGAGAATTCAGCAGGGGCTGGTGCCGACTCGTTCCAGAACTCTCTTTCTAGCTTACATTGGTACAACATGGGGCTCAGTAAAGCCGTTTCCGAGTACAACATTGGCCGCACGCTCGTCATTGACGCGCTATGGGATGTTCCCTCACCCCACGTCTCCTCAAGCGCGGCAAAGTTTTTGCTTGGTGGTTGGGAACTTGGCACGATATTCAAGGCCAACGACGGCCTACCAGTGACTCCCTTGGTTGGCGGTGATCCCGTTGGCCAGAACAGTAGTGACCCCTGGGCTTTTCCCGACCGCCTCACGGGACCAGGATGCAACTCGCTCGTAAACCCTGGAAACATCAACAACTATATAAGACTGGAATGTTTTGCTATGCCGACCGCTAAGACGCAGGCGTTTTACAATGCAAACTGCAACCCAGCGGTCGCTTTCCCGACATGTATCAATCTTAGGGGCACTGCCGGACGCAATATCATCGTTGGGCCGGGCCTTGCCACGGTTGACTTCTCGGTGTTTAAGAATATCCCGGTCAAAAGAGTCTCAGAAAACTTCAATATTCAGTTCAGAGCCGAGTTCTTTAACGTTCTGAATCGGGCCAACTTTGGCCCTCCCGCCGACAGCAACACTATTTTCGATCAGACCGGTGCTCTACAGACAGGCAGTGCTGGAGTGCTTGATACCACGGTAACCGACGCTCGCCAAATCCAGTTCGCTCTCAAGTTCGTGTGGTAATCGGAGGTCTCGGGCTGCGCGAAATTTATATGGAGGGAGACTGCAACTTTACGACGATCTACGCGCGTAGAGACTCAGCCGCGGGCCAGGATTCTCAGTCCGGTTCGATTGGCTTTTCGGCTGATCAATTCTCCCGGGAGATCATTTCCATGCTGGAGATGGTTTCGAGTGGATTGACAGCAACCGGTCGGATGACTGCTTCTCCCATTGACATAGAAACAGCAGCCTCAAAGACAATCTTCCGTACCACCGCCCATAATTGGGTGCTAACTCGACCAGTGAGGAGAATATGCGCATGCCGAAACTCGTTGTCATGGTCTTGACCCTGGTTTTGTTAGCGGGTGCCCGCGTGGCTCTTGCGCAGACGGACTGGTCGATTGAGAAACAATTTCACATCGGCGGGGAGGGTCGGTGGGACTATCTAACTCTCGATCCACAGACAAGTCGGCTCTACGTTCCAAGGACCACGCACACGATGGTGATCGATGCGGCATCGGGCAAGACCATCGCGGATATTCCTGGCCAAAAAAACGCTCATGGTGTCGCGATCGTTCCTGAAGTCGGACGCGGATTTATCAGCGATGGTGGCAACGGCTCGATTGTAGTTTTCGACCTGAAAACAAACGCGACTCTCGGCACAATCGTTGCGCAGCCCGACGCCGATGGCATCATCTTCGACCACGCTAGCGGACGTGTTCTTGTTGTATCAGGTGATAACGGAGTGTTGATGTCGCTGAAGCCCGACATTGATCCCAAGAGCGGAACAATCGACGCGTCGCCGATCGAGCTCGGTGGAGCGCCGGAGTTTCTTGCGTCCGATGAGGCGGGCAAGGTTTACATAAATTTGATGGATAAGAACGAAGTCGCGGTCGTCGATCTCGCAGCTAAGAAGGTAATAGCGCGCTGGCCCGTCGCCCCTGGCGGTGCACCAGTTGGAATGTCGATTGACACGGAAAAGCATCGCCTCTTTATCGGTTGCCGAAAACCACAGAAGCTGATCGTGATGAGCACTGACGACGGCAAGGTGCTGGCAAGTCTTCCGATTGGAGACACGGTAGACGCCACAAAAATTGACAGCGGCTTGGTGTTCGCTAGTTGTCGTGACGGATCGCTCGCAGTGGCTCGCGAGACTTCGCCGGGAAAGTTCGAAATCATACAGACTGTGAAAACAGGTCCAGGTGCGGCCACAATGGAGCTCGATTCTAAAACTCACACAATCTATCTGCCGACCGCCGAATTCGAGCAGCCGAAGCCTGGAACTACTGGGCGAGCAGCAATGAAGCCTGGCACGTTTACTGTTTTGGTCGTCTCGCGTCACTCGGCTCAATGACCGCTGGACAGCAATGCTCGATCGCTCCGACTACACCTATTGTACGAGTCGAGAACTTACACACGCTGTGGAGGGTCTGTGAAGAGACGCAGTTTGGCGGTGCGCGCGTTTCTGACCGCCGCCGGTTTCATAAGCCTTGGTATTCTGGTTGTCGAACCCACAATCGCTGACGACGGCGATCGTATTGTCACCGTGGATCACTATGTCCCCGTGCGCTCCACAGTGCCGTCCATGGCCGGTCAAATCACGCAGATTTACGTCCGAGAGCGGACCCCGGCAGGCATTGCTCTTCGATCAACATCGCTGGCGAATCGGGTAGTGCTGTTTATTCATGGCAGGGGCACGCCAGCAGAAGTGGCGTTCGACGTCCCATACCAGGACTACAGCTGGATGACTTACCTAGCCCAGGCTGGCTTCGACGTATTTGCTATGGACGTCACAGGCTATGGTCGCTCAACCCGCCCACCACTGATGAGCGACCCATGTTCCCTTTCATCGAGTCAGCAAGCTGCTTTGAGTTCGGAGCTTCTTTCAACACGGTGTACCGGGAGCTATCCGGACCACTTGACTACCCTCAGCTCGGACTGGAACGACATTAGTGCCGTCGTCGACTATCTCCGCGCCTTGCGCCACGTGGACCGCGTGAGCATGGTTGCATGGTCCCTGGGCGGGCCACGAGCCGGTGGATACGCGGCACAGCACACCGACAAGGTGCAGAAGCTAGTTTTGCTGGCTCCTGCGTACAACATGAATCCTCGAGCCGAAGGTGCCGCTATGAACACGCAGTCGTACCAGGATCTCGCAACAAGCTGGGACGCCCAAGTCGGATGTCCGGACCAAATCGACCCCGCGGCCCGCGACAGCGTGTGGTTAGAGATGATGAAATCGGATCTCCTTGGGGCAACCTGGAGTTCTGGTGTTCGGCGCGCACCCGTGGATACATACGCCGACGCTTCTCATCTCCGGTGAATACGACAAGACAGTGCCCCCGGCACACGTAAGGGAGTTGTACGGCGACCTCACCTCACACCAGAACCTATTCGTCGATCTTGCCTGTTCGTCGCACAACGCACTGTGGGAGAAAAACCACTTGCTGCTGTTTCGCGCGTCGCTCGAATGGCTGACACTTGGCTCCGTCAACGGAAAGCATGAAGGAACGCTCCGCCTGGGATATGAGGGACCAAAACAGTTTCAGTGACTAAGGCGTTGCGACGGTTCAGCTAGTTCTAGTTTTTGGACTGAACGTCTAAGTTGAGATACTCGCGCAACTCGCGCGGCGGTACTCATTGCCGTCGTCTCGGCCGCAAGTTTGCATGGGCTTCTGTCGCTGAGAATCGGCAAGCAAACGCTCAATAGAGCTAAGAAGCTGATTCCAGCGGTTCATCGCAACTCGCTGCTGAACACTTGCTGAACTCTAGACTGCAAATGGGGGTGTATCGGCGCAATTGAGAGTACATAAGGCAAACAAAACAAACGAAAATCGGTCTGTGCGAACAGGTCAGCGTGAATTAGCAAACCGCCGCTTCAAAAATCCCACCGTGCGGCGGGAAGTGTGCGCCGAGCAGTCGGTTGTTTCCCGAAAGGGTTGGCTGTGCCCTGAGTGTCATAGTAGTCGTTCAAAGGCGATACCTCCTACCCGTCCTTCTGGGGGGCAGGCCCTTCGGGTCACAGGAAAGCTTCTCGACATAGCCCAATCGATTCCACCCGTTCGGCCTTCACCCGAAGGGTGTTAACGCCCTGAGCGTAGTGCCATCCGGCCAATCGTGAAGTTGACAAACGGTTGACAAAACGGTTCTTTGAGGGAGAGCCCCAAAAAGGGGAAAAGTGAGAATCGCCGCGTATTTACTGGTGATTTGAATGGTGGGCCTGGGTGGACTTGAACCACCGACCTCGCCCTTATCAGGGGCGCGCTCTAGCCACCTGAGCTACAGGCCCCAACATCGCAAGGGGAACTTTCACAACTATCTCATTGTACGGTGGTTTAGCGTATTTCGCAATTGTGCGGAATCTGCGCTTCGGTACAAGACAGCAACTTCTCCGGTCCACTTACTGTGCACGATCTCCTGAATCAGAGTTCCGTCTATCGCGGAGGGTTCAGCCCACGCAGCGTCAAAAATCTCGACCTGCTACCTTATTCGCTCGAAATTCCATTGAATCCGCGTTGACCGCGCGGGAGTACCGACGGTCTAACTTCCGCATTGCCGACGATCCTGGAGTTATCGTTTGGTAGCGCGCTGTAGGGGAAAATGCTTTAATTCCGAATGATTGGGGGCCGCAGGGTAAGAAAACTGCCAAAGCAAATGAAGAAATACAAATTCAAGGCGAAAATTGAAGCAGGCGATGGCGGAGGGGCTTATGTGCTTTTTCCGTACGATACCGGGAAGGAATTCGCCACCAAAGGGAAGGTGCCTGTAAAGGCGACTTTCAATGGTGTGCCTTATGCGGGTTCACTTATCAAGTACGGCCACCCCTTCACAATCTAGGGATGCCTACAGCCATACGTGAGCAAACTGGAAGAGGCCCGGGCGATACCATTGAAGTCGTGTTTGGAAAGATGAAGAGGTAAGAACCGTCGAAGTGCCTGCGCAATTTGAAAAGTTGATCAAGAAAGAAGGGCTGCTTCCAGTTTTCGAAAAAACTGAGTTACACCCACCGCAAGGAGTACTGCCGCTGGATTACCGACGCCAAGAAGGAAGAGACACGATTAAAGAGATTAGGGAAAGCCATTGAAATGCTCAAGAAGGGAGTAAGCACCCCTGGGTAGAACAAAATCACGCGAATTCTCGGGATTTGGACTGGATCACGGCCATGCGGAAGTTATGCCAGTAAACCCGACCGCACCATTACTTCCGGCTTGCCGACAACTCTCCCGGAATTGTGTTTGCAGTTGGCAACAGGTGCGGATCGCAAACCGTTGGGGCGCTCGGATGAAATCGCCTCAACAGCGTCGGAGCAGACGATTTCAGCGTACAATGCTCCCCGTTTTCGAAGCTAAGAGGAATTCCGGGGTAAAAGATCTCGATGCATCGCACCTTTGCCGCCGGCCAAAGACAGAGTCTTCTTGCCGGACAGTGCGATCGGGCCTCAAATCGCAGCAGATCCCGCAAGAGCGCTTACAGATCTCGCCACGTCCAGGAGATGGGACATGAGGATGCACACAATCGCAACGACACTTGTGCTGACGATCGTCTGCACGGCCGCCGTCGGATACCAGGCCGAGACCCCCACAGTGAGGGCTGGCGCCCCGGCACCGCCGCAGGCCCCAGTCTCAAGCCGCGACGCCCTCATCGCGCGCGCTAAATCGCTTGAGCTCAACACTCCATACGTGCCGCCTCCAGGCGATCCGCTCGAACATCACACGTC
>QIAN01000092.1 GCA_003225005.1 Acidobacteriota bacterium
CTGTATTCCTGTCCCGCCTCTTTATCATTTCATTTATAGATATTCATTTCACTTGACACCCTCTTAGTATTACCCCAAAATGCATTCATCCTTTCGGTTTTGCCAGCCGATTTTTTTCAAAATTCAAGTTGCAACCGGAGATACTGATGCGTCCACGCCGCCTCGCGGTCCTCACTCTCCTGTCGTTTATCAACTTCACGCCCGCGTTCGCTCAAAGTTCTTCGCCTCAGATCAATGCTGTCTCGCCCACGACGGCCCGCGCCGGCGATCAGATCGTCATCAACGGCTCGAACTTCGGTTCGTCTCAAGGTAACGGGAACGTTTGGTTAGGCAGCACATATGGAGTTGTTGCCAGTTGGAGCGACACACAGGTTGTCGCAAATGTCGCCTCGGGTTCGAAGTCCGGCGTAGCGCAAATCCTGCAAGGCGGCGTTTGGTCAAATCCAGTGAATTTCACGGTGATCACTCCGAATATCACCGGCGTAACGCCGACCACGGCAATCGCTGAGGCGCAAATCACCGTCATGGGAACAGGCTTTGGAGCCACACAAGGCAGCGGGAATGTGTGGCTGGGCAGTACCTACGGAGTCGTGGTGAGTTGGAGTGACACGCAAGTCCTGGCAACCGTGGCCTCTGGCTCCAAGAGCGGCGTTGCCCAAGTCCTGCAGGGGGGAGTCTGGTCCAACTCCGTGAATTTCACCGTAACCACTCCGAGTATTACCAGCGTTTCGCCAACTACCGGCGTCGCCGGAACCCAAATCACTGTTACCGGAACAGGCTTTGGAGCCACACAAGGCAGCGGGAACGTTTGGCTGGGAAGCACCTACGGCGTGGTGATGAATTGGAGCGACACGCAAATCGTAGCGAATGTCGCTTCTGGTTCAAAGAGTGGAGTCGCGCAAGTGCTGCAAGGCGGCGTGTGGTCGAACACGGTGAACCTGACGGTGAGCACGCCGAACATCACCAGTGTGACGCCCACGACGGCGATAGCCGGCACACAAATCACGATCACCGGCACGGGCTTCGGCGCGAGCCAGGGCAGCGGGAACGTGTGGCTGGGGAGCACGTACGGTGTGGTCGTCAGTTGGAGCGACACACAGATAGTCGCGAACGTAGCCTCGGGTTCAAAAACAGGTGTAGCGCAGGTGCTACAGGGTGGCGTGTGGTCGAACACGGTGAATCTGACAGTGAGCACGCCGAACATCACCAGCGTGACACCCAGCACAGCTATAGCTGGCACGCAAATCACCATCACCGGAACAGGCTTCGGGGCAAGTCAAGGCAGTGGCAACGTCTGGCTGGGCAGCACCTACGGTGTGGTGGTGAGTTGGAGCGACACACAGGTTGTCGCAAATGTCGCCTCGGGTTCGAAGTCCGGCGTAGCGCAAATCCTGCAAGGCGGCGTTTGGTCAAATCCAGTGAATTTCACGGTGATCACTCCGAATATCACCGGCGTAACGCCGACCACGGCAATCGCTGAGGCGCAAATCACCGTCATGGGAACAGGCTTTGGAGCCACACAAGGCAGCGGGAATGTGTGGCTGGGCAGTACCTACGGAGTCGTGGTGAGTTGGAGTGACACGCAAGTCCTGGCAACCGTGGCCTCTGGCTCCAAGAGCGGCGTTGCCCAAGTCCTGCAGGGGGGAGTCTGGTCCAACTCCGTGAATTTCACCGTAACCACTCCGAGTATTACCAGCGTTTCGCCAACTACCGGCGTCGCCGGAACCCAAATCACTGTTACCGGAACAGGCTTTGGAGCCACACAAGGCAGCGGGAACGTTTGGCTGGGAAGCACCTACGGCGTGGTGATGAATTGGAGCGACACGCAAATCGTAGCGAATGTCGCTTCTGGTTCAAAGAGTGGAGTCGCGCAAGTGCTGCAAGGCGGCGTGTGGTCGAACACGGTGAACCTGACGGTGAGCACGCCGAACATCACCAGTGTGACGCCCACGACGGCGATAGCCGGCACACAAATCACGATCACCGGCACGGGCTTCGGCGCGAGCCAGGGCAGCGGGAACGTGTGGCTGGGGAGCACGTACGGTGTGGTCGTCAGTTGGAGCGACACACAGATAGTCGCGAACGTAGCCTCGGGTTCAAAAACAGGTGTAGCGCAGGTGCTACAGGGTGGCGTGTGGTCGAACACGGTGAACCTGACGGTGAGCACGCCGAACATCGCCAGCGTGACACCCAGCACAGCGATAGCTGGCACGCAAATCACCATCACCGGAACGGGCTTCGGGGCAAGTCAAGGCAGTGGCAACGTCTGGCTGGGCAGCACCTACGGCGAGGTCGTGAGTTGGAGCGACACGCAGATAGTCGCGAACGTAGCCTCGGGTTCAAAAACAGGTGTAGCGCAGGTGCTACAGGGTGGCGTGTGGTCGAACACGGTGAATCTGACAGTGAGCACGCCGAACATCACCAGCGTGACACCCAGCACAGCTATAGCTGGCACGCAAATCACCATCACCGGAACAGGCTTCGGGGCAAGTCAAGGCAGTGGCAACGTCTGGCTGGGCAGCACCTACGGTGTGGTGGTGAGTTGGAGCGACACGCAAGTCGTCGCGACCGTGGCCATAGGCTCGCAGACCGGTGTAGCTCAAGCGCTTCAAGGCGGCGTATGGTCCAACTCTGTCCAGTTTACAATAGGAGCCCCGGCGGTATTTGTAACTACTGGCAGCCTCAACATCGCTCGCGAATTGCACACCGCGACGGTGCTAAACAATGGGTTGGCCCTCCTTGCGGGAGGCCAGAACAGCAGTGTCCGTGCTCTGGCTAGCTCGGAGCTTTACGATCCCGTGGCTGGCACTTTTAGTGTAGCAGCAAATCTGAACACTGGCCGATATTCACACACAGCGACGCTGCTTAACGACGGAACGGTGCTCATTGCAGGAGGCAATGACAGTAGCGGAAACAACTTAGCGAGCGTTGAACTTTACAATCCCTCGACTCGAACCTTCACACCCATCAACAATATGAGCATTGGCAGGTATTTGCATACGGCGACTTTACTCACCAACGGAACCGTTCTGGTCGCAGGTGGGTACGATAGCAACCATTTTGACTCGGCCACGGCTGAAGTGTATAACCCTGCGACAGCAACTTTCACGGCTACCGGGAACCTAAGCACAGCACGTGCGTACCACGCGGCAACGCTGCTCAACGACGGAACCGTGCTGCTCACAGGAGGCTATGACAGCAACGGGAATAACTTGACCAGCGCAGAACTCTACAATCCCGCGACTGGAACGTTCACAGCAACTGGCAGTTTGATCATCGCGCGCAATTCGCACACCGCGACACTTCTCAACAACGGCAGGGTACTGATTGCAGGTGGATTCGATGACATAGGCAACGTGATAGCGGCCGCAGAGCTATACAATCCAGCGACGGGGCTGTTCACTACTACGGGTAACCCGAACACGCCCCGCGATGCAAACACGGCCACGCTATTGAACAACGGGACTGTTCTCTTCGCAGGGGGATATGATACAAACTTCAATGACGCGGCGAGTGCGGAACTCTATGACTCTTCGATCGGCGCTTTTGTGTTCAGCAGTAACGCCAACATTGCGCGGGATTCACACACGGCAACTCTGCTTGGCGACGGGACGGTTCTCATTGCTGGAGGCGTGGACAGTTCAGGAACTCCGCTGGCAACCGCCGAGTTGTATAAACCTGGAACATTGACACCGTCAGGCCTCGTCTCTATCGCCATCAACCCGTTGAATCCGTCATTTGGGCTCGCCACGCCGCAGCACTTCACGCCTACTGGAACATTCCGCGACAACAGCACTCAGATACTTGGGTCCGTAACGTGGAGCTCGTCCGACAACACAATTGCCACAGTTACGAACGATGCAACAAATCGGGGCAATAGCTTCGCGTTGGCCTCAGGCTCAGTAACTGTGAACGCCTGCGCAGGCTCGGTCTGCGGCTCGACACTCCTGACGGTTACCCCCTCAACGCTAAGTTCCATCGCGATTACGCCAGCGAATCAAATACTCCTCACCGGATTGTCGATTCAATTTCGCGCCATCGGCACTTTCGTGGATGGCGGCACGGAGGACCTGACAGCGTCGGTGACGTGGAATTCATCGTCCCTCTTAGTCGCTACTATCAATTCCGTGGGATCGGCCAGCGCTTTCACCAAGGGTACGACAATGATCACAGCAAGCTTTGGCGGTGTGACGGGGTCAACGTCTCTAACAGTTACCCCTCCGTTGGCAGCCATCGCAGTTTTTCCGCAAAATGCGTACGCCGTGGTTGGCGGGACGCAGCAATTTACCGCCATCGGCACTTACTCAGACGGCAGCACAGTCGATTTGACGAACTCAGTCACCTGGAGTTCGTCGGCGAATGCCATGGTGACAATCAATTCAGCCGGCTTGGCGACGGCCGCGGCCCAAGGCACGGCAACGATAACCGCTAGTTCCAGTGGGACTAGGTCGACCGCCACCCTGACTATCACCACGCCGCTGGTGTCCATTGCCATTAATCCGCAGAGTCCTTCCATTCCGTCTGGTCTAAAACAATTGCTAGGAGCGATAGGAACCTATGCCGACGGCACCGTGAGAGACCTGACCATCTCGGTGAATTGGAATTCTTCAACAGCCACAGTTGCTACGGTTAGTTCAGCAGGGTTGGTGACGGCCGTGGGCCAAGGGACTACCACGATCTCAGCCACCTCTGGCAGCATCGCGACTTCTACGACTCTCACCGTTGCGGGACCGGCATTGTTGATGGCTGCCATCAGCCCGCAAAATCCGTTCGTTCCACCCGGAACAACGCAACAATTCACAGTTGCGGGGAGATACTCCGACGGCAGTACGCAGGACCTGACCGCGTCAGTTGGTTGGAGTTCGTCTAACACCAGCGTGGCCACGGTCAGCGCAAGCGGCTTGGCGACCGCGGCAAGCACCGGCAGCGCCACAATGACCGCCTCAGTTAACGGATTTACATTCTCGACGAATGTCACGGTGACCGCGCCGGGGCCGCCGGCGATAACGGCCTCCATCTCGCCAGTTCCCAACGCCGCTGGCTGGAATAATTCTAATGTGACCGTGACGTTCACCTGCACCCCCGGCAGCGCGGCCATCACAAGTTGCCCCGGTCCGCAAGTCGCGATGTCCGAGGGTACGAATCAGGTTGTCAGGGGCACCGTCACCGACGCTGCTGGGGCAACAGCAACAGCCAGTACGACCCTAAACATCGATAAGACGCGCCCAACTCTCGTGGTCGCTTCCCCGGCCGATGGCGCAGTTTTCACCGCCGCAGGAGGTATCACTGCTTCGGGAACTGTTTCCGATGGCTTGTCCGGAATCAATTCGCTCACCTGCAACGGCGTGCCTGTTACGCTCACTGGGACGGATTTTTCCTGCAACATTTCGCTGAATCCTGGTGTCAATCTAGTAGTGGTGCGTGCCACGGACTCGGCAGGAAATGTCGCTTTAACGAAAATGCATGTAAAACTCGACGCTCCCTTGCCCTTGCCCAATTCCCTCCAGATCACGCCAGCAAACGTGAATTTGGCCGTGGGCGACACGCAGCAGTTCACCGCCGTGGATGACCTGGGCCGTCCGCGCGCGGATGCTACTTGGACAGTGAGCGACACCACGGTTGCTACCATAACGACGGATGGCAAGCCTGTTCTTACGGCCCTCGCCGTCGGTCAGGTCACGCTGACCGCCACAGTGCAAGGAGTCTATACGCAAGTTCAACTGAACATACTCGGTGGTTCACTAGCTCCCGGCACGGTTCGCTGGGGTATTCAATCTCCGCCGGGTTCCGAGCCGCAGGGCGTGGTCCCAGCGGTTCCGACCGCAGATGGTCCTGGATATTATGTTTTTACTAACTTGGAGACATCAAACACCAATAAGAATATTACGCTTAGTGCCCTCACCGCCGATGGACAGCTCCTCTGGCAGCAGCCGCCGGCTAACCAACAATGGCTTGCGGTACCTGATGCGATCGGGGGCGCGATTATGAATGATGGTAACCGCCTGGTTGCCCTGGACGGCCAGACCGGTGCGCCAGTCTGGCAATATAGTTCGCAAAATGGGCTCGACTCTCCTGCCATTCGTCCGGACGGTGCCGTCGTTGCGATCGAATTAGAAGGGGGCGGCCCGACACCATTGGGAAAGGTTTATATTGCCCGCAAATTTCTGGATGTGTTCGATGGAAACACCGGCCAATTGACCTTGCAAATCCCTCTGCCCCAATATACCCAGAGTTTCCATACTCTTAGCACAGTTTATAGTTCCGATGGCACCTTCATTGCTGATTGCCAGCCTTGGGGTTTTGAGGCCCTTATGGCGGGACCGACAAGTCAAGCGACCGTCGGCACAAACGGAAACATTTACATCGAGTATTCAGTGCCCAACGTCACGCACACACTGACGAATTGCCACAGCCCAGTTCTTACCGAAGTCTTTGACTCCAGTACAGTTCTTCTCACGGTTTCTCCGGACGGTTCCAGCTCCGTGCAAACGCTGGGTTCTGGTACGCAAAGGGCAACCTGTTTCAGTTCCACACAAACGCTGGGTATTGGTTGCATGGGGGGAGATGTGACCACTCTCTTGGTGGGACAGAATTACCTGCTAATTCCCACCGGAACGGTGGCACCCAGCTTAACAAGTGGTTCGGGCGCCACACTTGGCCAGGTGATTCCTGACGGCCAGGGCGGCGCGCTCGCTACTTGGGAGATATTAGGCTCGTTTTTTGACCCTCCACAACCCGTGATGGTCACGCACGTATCGCCCACTGGTGGCGGGACCTATTCCCTGCCTTTAGATGAAGCTGACCAGCTTGTGTTGGGTGAAAATGGGGTGGCCTTCGCGACGGGGCTTTCCCTCGGCACGGTCGATCACAAGGCTATCTCGTTTGATATGAACTCCGGCCAGGTTGTGTGGTCTTATCAGTCCTCCGCTCCAAATGTGATTTCCATGATTGCCGCCACACCCGGTGGCGGCCTCGTGGCGCAGGGCAGGAATCAGTCTGGTGTGCCCAGGATATTTCGGTTCGACTCAAATGGCCTGCCAACCGAGGAGGATGCTCCCGACCGCCTCATTGGAGCGGATTGGTTTGGAGAGCTATACGACGCCGACGGCGTGTTGGGCAGCACGGCTGTTGATTGGGCCATTAGTTTTTGGGCAACTCCTCTAGGAAGCCCATCGCTGAACAATGGATCCGCCAATATGCCGTGGTACCCACCTCTTCCTACCTGTCCCAGCGCCAAGGGGCCGTGCGCAGGCGAAGCTGTGTGGAATGCGTTTAAAGCACTCAAGACGCTAGTTGGCGGATCATGCTCGCAATGTGACATGTTCGTATTCAGCAAGATAGGCTTGACTAAGGACAGCTTAAATATCCTGATTAACAAACCTCCATTACTATCCGACGGCACTCGCTCTGGGGCCCGGGCGACAACAGCCTTGTGTGGACACGCTCTCGCCGCCTTTGGCTGCCCAGCAGGACCGCTTCAAACTGTAGCCGAGTTCATGCGGGCTAAAGGGAACCCCAGTGCCGTGTCTCAAACTCCGAGCCCAAATGGACTAGTGATTTTCTTCGATCCTGGTTCAATTTGCACTGCAGGGACTTCGGTCGGGGGATTCTTGAACGAGGCCACGATCTTTCATGAAGCTCTTCATGGTCTCACCGGTCTTGGTGACAGTGATCTTGAGAAAAAACTCGGAATTGCAGCCAGTGACGTATCAAATTTCGGAAGTGCCTCCATTTCATACTATCTTGAGACTAATATCTTTGGTACCACTCTGCATTACTTTGATCCCGGAGGAACTGCAGGCCTAGTATGCAAAGAACAATAAAACTCACTGTCCTTTTGCCCACTTTTCAGTCGGCCATCGCGGCCGCAATGCTAATTTGGGGCCGTAATACGCGCCCGCCCGTGAGGTTGGACACCATATACTTGCCGACTGTTACCTCTGTGTGCTTCGGTATAAATGCCCCGGCCGTCCTTGTTAGACCGATCGTCGCTTTAGTCTTGCCTCTTCTTAGGCTCCCGTTTGCGTCGTGGGCCGACCGGTTTGCCCTAGATGAAATCCCGTTTCTGCTTGTGGTTGCGGCTCTATGGTACCTCGTTGGCAAATGGCTCGTCGCCTTACGCGACGCAGGCAGAGACCCATCTCAAAGAAATCCCAGCGGCAAACTCTCAACCCACCTCAGTATTGCTATTGTGGGTATCCTTCTTCTCTATATGGGTGTTGACTCCCTTCTGCACTTGGGAAGGTGGAACAATCCGTTCGGCAATACCGTCGAGGGCTCCCTCTCACTAGTCTGGGCGATTACGCTTCTTAGTGCCTCAGTTAGAAAACTCTTTGGAAAAAAGGGAACTGAGGCGCATGACGAAGACCATTAAGCTGAAGCTACGCAGGACCCTGTGACTCGAAATCTACTAAGCTTAACGGTCTCTTTACAGGCGGGTGGCCGCGTGCCAGTCGGATACCCCACTGCGCATGCTACGCGCGTGAGAGGGAATTCGCCCTGTCATCCTTTTTTCCATGCTAGGAGGAACAGATGAAACGTGTTCGTCCCGTCTTTGCTTCATTATTCCTTACGTTTTTTCTCTCGCTGTCGTCTGCCATCTCCTTCGCAACCACTTGCGTAGGGCTACCGCCGCTCAAGCCCATTCATCGCATTTGTGGGGTTGTTTTCTTTCCAAGTGGCGACCGTATTGCAAATGCGAAGGTCACGGTCCTACAAGCAGACAAGGAGATTGCCGTACAAGAAACCAATAAGGACGGCAAGTTTTCCTTCGATCATTTAGAGGCTGGAAACTACAAAATTCGAGTTCACGTAGAAGCTGTCCCTGTGGCTGCTACTGATGTGGTTCTCATCCATTCCGAGGTGAAACCCAAGCGAGAAATAGCAGTCAGCATGATGCCCCAGGGCTGTTCGGCTTTTTCCTTGGTTAATATCAAGAAATTTGAAACCGGGCTAAATCCACATAGTTCCTCCCAGGATTAAACGAGGCGAGGACTTCTGTTGACACAGATTCATTTTCATATTTCCCGTTATCTAGGCAACTTTTTGCTGTTGACCACCGGCCTCTTCCAGGTAACTCCGCTTGCGTAATTGAACGGGGATCTCTTGCATAACTCATATTCTATCCAGCAGCAAAGGCGCTGTACGAAATCGGAGACCCTTCTGTCCCGGTTGTCCAGCGTGTGCTCAACTCTGGTAGCCCAGAGGAACACGCTCGGGCTGTCCGGGTGTTGTGCATAATTCACACGCCGAAGGCGAAGGCTATGCTTCAGGAGGACTTGCGGCATGAGACCGATCCACACGTGGAAGCAATGATCAAGAACTCCTTGCGAGAATGACCCGCTCGCACAAGGGGTATCCTTGAAACGAATCGCGCGCTGAAAGGTTTGCATGGAACTCAGTTGGGTCCAATTTGAGTCCGAACCGAATACTAGCCCAAACCAGCGTGTTCGAAGCAGAACAGCTAGACGGGCCAATAGGATAGTGTTTCTACTGCTGGTTCGGGACCAGGGGATTGGTGAGTCAAAATCTCTCATGGGGAGAATCTCGTCGAATAGAGTGAGGAGTTCACGGTTTTGATTCAGGGCGCCAGGCGGTGTCCGGATGAAACAACTGAAGAAACGCTAAGGTTTCCTTGCCATCCGACAAGTTCTAAAATGAACCCCGAAGGTACCTCGTAAGCCATTCACTCGGGAGTCTGTGCTCACCTCCTAAATCAAGAGATCACGGGTTTTGAGTCTCTTCCGGGAGCAGGCCTTCCAACGTCGGTGCCAATCCGTCCACTCATTGGTTTCGGAATTCCGACGCTCGAATCTGGGAACAATGCGGGAACAATAGGAG
This sequence comes from Acidobacteriota bacterium, assembly GCA_003225005.1. GTDB lineage: Bacteria > Acidobacteriota > Terriglobia > Terriglobales > Acidobacteriaceae > Sulfotelmatobacter. Next base: position 9,841 of record QIAN01000092.1, read on the forward strand.
TTCCCTTCTGTTCCTTGACGCACTTTTGTGCTCCTTCATGCGCTCGTAAGTCCTTGAAATTCCAAGTCAAGGTGCTCTGTCACGGCAGAGGTCGCGAGTTCGAGTCTCGTCGTCCCCGCCATTTTTCCCAAACATCGTAGTTCCCTTCTTGCGAAACCCTCAGGGCAGACTTTGGGCACTCGCTCGTTTGTACACGACGCGAGGCGAATTGTGCAGTTACACTCGGCAGCCAACTACGAAAGCACCAAGTTCCTTAAACCGGAACCCGGGCTACCCGCCCCGTTTTTTATCTGTCCAGACCCCAGGTGCGAATGATTCCCTTGTGACCACTC
>QIAN01000472.1 GCA_003225005.1 Acidobacteriota bacterium
TGATCGATCGCGGTGATGGATCGGGGCTTTCCATCGGTGAATCTGGTGGTGCTTAGCTTTGTGCAGCCGCTCAAACTTCTGAATAAAACCAATGACTGGCAGACCGCGAACGGCGTGCCCATTGGAATGAATTCAGCGATTGTGAGTTATTTCACCAGCCACAACATTCGGATGATGCTCTCGATTGGCGGTCAGACTTACACCACGTATTGGGACCAGGCGCTATCGCAGAACGCTACGCAGTTGGGCTTGGAATGCGGCGGCGCTTACGAAGAGTCTGGGCGTGGGTATTGAGATTGACTACGAGAACGGCTCGAGTCCGAACCTTACCGGGTTGCAGGCCTTTATTAATGCATATCGCTCGCAGATCCCGTACGACGCCACGGGAGCGAATCCCGCGGCGCGGTTGACGAATCGACCTGGCTGCCGGAGACCGCTATCTGATTGGAATCAGCCAGAAGGCGAGCAGCAGCTGGCTGCTGACCTCAGCACCGGTGTTGGATTATGCCAATGCCATGGTGCCGAATAAGCAGCCCAGCACGTCCGGGGGCGGAGTCCAACTGGCAGGAGCATATTGATGGCAAGCCACAATACAGTCATCCGATTCCGCCGATTGCGCCGGCGAAGTTCACCGGAAGCTTGTACATCGTGACTGGCCGGAACCCTGCTCCGGAGTGCACAAACTTCAGCGCTTCGCTGGAGAACAGCACGGGAAGCTATGCTAGGAGTGCGGCGCCGAATGGCGCTGGGACTACGTCTGGGATGCTGGGCTACATGTTCTGGGCGGCCGAGTGTCAAGGTACGCGGTCGATTTGCACGACTCCACCGAACACTTGCGGGGGTGGAGTCGGAGTGGGAGCGAGAACTTATAACGTGGCGTTCCCTATGCCACCGCTGCGGCAGAACTAGGTTGGCGGGCTAGAGAGGGCGACGGCGGCGAGTGATGGCGCCTCCCTAATGGATATCCTTCGCCGGAATTGGTGAGAGTAGAGACGTAGCAAGCTACGTCTCTACGGGTGCTTTAGTTGAGTCCTTCCGACGCCTGTTACGGAGTGCCGGAGGGAGCTCCCGCGACCTGCCAGGCGAAGACCAGGAATGACGAGGGCTGACAAGTCGATGGCCGGCTCCACGGTGGAATAGGACTGCACATTGTCCCGATAAACTGCGCCATTGCCATTGAACTTGGCGAATACGTCGACGCCGTTCGGAGGACGGGTCACCGTTCCGGTGAGCGTGCCCTTGGCGGCGAAGGAATTCGGGCCTTCGACCACAGCGCCGAGAAGAATTGGCGGCTTGCCATTGGTGGATCCGACAATGTTTGCCACTTGGTGCTGCATGCAGTCGGGGAAGGTGGTGACAGGATTGGCGGCGGGAAGTGAAAAGTTAAAGGCGCTGTTCCGGACCGGGGACGGAGACTCGATTCATGGGCTCGGACCTGGCCTGCCCGCGCGGAGAGCCCGACTCTGACGCCCTTTGCTATTCTTCGGGAATGAAGGGCGAGATCTCTATTGAACCGGGATGTGCCGGGCTTTGTACGAACTGCCGCCATGCGCGGCGGGTGCAATCGGATCGCGGGTCGGTGTTTGTCAGGTGTGAGCTGGCGCTCAACGATGCGCGGTTTGAGAAATATCCGAGATTGCCGGTGTTGGTGTGTGCGGGATATGAACGCAGAGATGATCCTTCTGCCTCTGCCGAGCCGGAATGATTTGAGAAAGATGGCGACGAATCACACTGGCTGGAGTTCGAAGGCGGGATACGTACCCTCAATCTTGCCGGTGAACCGCTAAGCTTTCGGTCAGTTTCGCGAAGGCTTCGAGCGGGGATAATTCGGCCGGGACGGGGAAATGGCTGGACATCGCAGCGGAAAGTGTCGAGATAGGCTTTGAGGATTTCTGGTTTCTCGGCCGGCGCTAAAAGACGCAAGCCGTATTTCTGGCGAGTGTTTCCCTTCTTTAGCGTGACTTCTCCGGCGGCTTCGGACGTTGCGAACCCATTGTGTCCGGCCGCGATGGGCGACCAGGAAGCGCTTGCAGGCTACGAGCTGAAGGCTAGGAGCTAACAGCGAATAGCTGCGAATAGCTGATTTTTATTGACATTCGCCTTCCATTCGCCAACAATGGCGGGCATGGCGATCACACGCAGGCAGCGGCAAATTTACGACTTCATTTCGCGCTTTGTGGCCGAGAATGGCTACTCCCCGTCGTTTGACGAGATTGGCAAGGGGATGAAGCTGAGCTCGCTGGCCACCGTGCACAAGCACATCACGAACCTCGAGAAAAAGGGGCTGCTTACGCGGGACTACAACCGCAGCCGGTCGATTGACCTGCTACCGCCCAAGGGGCGCCTGAAGCAGGCCATGAGCGTCAACACCGCCGTGGTGCTGCCGCTACTCGGACGCATCGCCGCCGGCCAGCCTATCGAGGCCATGCAGACGTCGGAGACGATTTCGTTGGCTGACTTCGTCCGGTCGAAAGAAGTTTTTGTGTTGGAGGTGCGTGGCGATTCCATGCAGGATGAGCACATTCTGGACGGCGACTATGTGTTGGTGGAGAAATCGAAGACGGCGCACAACGGCGACATCGTAGTCGCGCTGGTGGATTTGAGTGATGCCACGCTGAAGCGGTTTTACCGCGAAGGTGACAACATCCGCTTGCAGCCTTCGAACGTGAATATGAAGCCGATCATCGTGCCCGCGGCGTCGGTGGACATTCAGGGGCGGGTGATTGGAGTGTTGAGGAAGTATTAGAAAGTGCTTCTAGAGGCTCAAACCTGACCGGGAGCGGACAAGTTTGCGATGCTGCTTGCTTCGCTGCGAGTTGGCAGGAGAACCTGGGCAGGGGGGAGAGATAAAGTGCACGCGAACCCCGAAGAGTCTGCGTGGGTTATGAGATTCAAAGCTAGACGGCAGCGGCTGCCTTGATCCTTTATACCGTCGCTTTGTCGGCCGACGCTGCATCGAGCCGCGTTCCACCAACGTGCTTATCGAGAGCCTGGGCGATAGCCTCTTTGGGCCGGTAGCCGACAAGTTGCTCGACCACTTGACCACCTTTGAAGACCAACAGAGTTGGGATGCCGGTGACTTTGTAGCGCATCGGCGTAGCACTGTTGGAGTCGACATCCATTTTGCCGACTTTGAGTTTGCCCTGATAGTCCTTGGCCAGCTCGTCGACGATGGGGGCTAGAGCGCGGCAAGGGCCGCACCACGTTGCCCAGAAATCCACCAGCACGGGCGTATCTGATTTCAAAACATCCTGGTCGAAGTTCGCATCAGTCACTTCGACAATTCCGCTGCCTGCCATTTTGTTCCTCTCCTCGTTGTAACCTCGCGCTGTCGGCCGACGCTCACACCGAACTTGCGTTGCCGGGTCTGGCGTGTATAAATGCATACCCCATTAGGGGGACAAACTATTATCGCACTGCTTTGATGCCTGGGGGGCGGAGAAGGTCGCAAAAGTGGGGACGTGGCTGGGGGGAGAGATTTCGCCATCTGGCTCGCATAGCAATTATGAGGCAGGCCTCTTCAGAGTTTGGAGTGCCGCTTCATTTGGGAAAGGAATTGTTCGATTTCATACGAAACCGTGAAGCCAAAAAGCAAGCCGTTGCTGTTGACTGGAGATTGGCGGATATTGCAATACCTGCCAGAAGCAATAAGAGAATTCTGTGGCAAGTTTCATAAACGATGGGGGTACTGGTTTTGGTATTTGCAGGCCATTGTGCTTCCGGGCGGAAAAGACACGCGAATGTGAACAAGACGAGGCCATGAAAATGACACAGTTGCCAAGGCGGATCGATTGATTCCTGGCATGGATAAGCAAGAGGCGCTGCATCCAGCATCAGCGCGGACTACTTGTGAAGACTGATTCTGTGGTCCGAGTTTCCCCTCGCACCGCCTTTCTGCCGATCATGCGATCCACCGAGGCCACGCCTGATCCTGAGAATGCGAGGCACAGCGTAGCTGCCAGCAGGGTCAATGGAAATTCGAAACCCGCGGGACTAAAAAATCCGTTCTTCAAATGCACGAGAACGACGGCGACCGCCATGTCGAATGCGAGCAACAACGCAACCACGCGGGTAAAAAGTCCCAGGACCAGTGCCATGCCACCGAAAAATTCAAGCAGAGTCAGTGCGATGGCCGCGGCTTGTGGCGCTGGAATCCGGAGTGAGGCCAAGAATCCGGCCACATTGTGAAATCCCATGAAGAACTTTTGACCACCGTGCATCAGAAACACGACACCAACAACGACACGAAGCACGGTGATTCCCCAGGAGCGCATGTCCGAGCCGTTGGTCATAAAGTCTCCTTAAGGCGGACAGATCTGAATTCTTAATTCGCGATTGGGCAGGCGGAATTGTAGCATTCGCGGCCCCGGCTCAGACCTTCCATTTCGCGGGGGTAGTGCAATCTAGTTTTGGCTCCGGCGATGCGCAAGATCCGCCTTCGACTCCGCTCCGGGCAGGCTTTCGCTCGGCGTGAAAACACTCAGGATGACTGCGCTGGAGTGGAGACGGTCAGGTTTCAAGAACGCAATAAGAAAGCGCCCTGGACTTTTCAGTCAAGGACGCCTCGGCAGCCCTCCCCCAGAACTGCCAAACCACGAGTTGGATAGTAGAGGCAGCCCCCTATGGTGTAAACGTCACCTTGGTAACGCGGAAGTTTTTCGCAGTAACTGCAATTGCGAGTGTCTGAAGTAACTTCGGAGCGCGAGGAGCACCGCGTTTGCCGTCGGGCTAGTTCGGTGCTAACAAAAGAGAAAAGTGATCGAAGCGGTATTGGCGACGGCCTTCGGTTACTCGCGGCTTGATCGCGACGGAATTGACTTTTTCCACAGCGTCGTGCACACCGAGAAGGTGCACGGGGTCGGCCACATACGGCTGACCGGCACGGGGTTCACACGAGAACACCGGGACGACATCATTGCTTCTGCCAGGATTGTCCGGCGTCGGCGGTGGTCCAAGTTTCCGGGTGTGACGTCGTGAGCTTGCCGTTCTGCTGATCGGTGAATTCTACGGTGATTATGTCTCCGGTTAGAGTTACACCGGCCGCGGCAGGGACGACGCGGGTCCAGCTCTCGCCGCCGTCGCTGGAGTGATAGAGAATCCCGCTCACGCCTCCGGCCCAGACTTCCGCACCGGCGGCCGAAACGGCGCGGAAGACTATTCTGCCCGTGAATTTTCCTTCGGGATGGTTGCTTCCAGCCTTTCTGGCCCTCGCGGTCTCAGTCTGTGGTGGCGCATTGCGCATCAGGACATAGTTGGTACCAGGTGACGACTGTACGCTGACGTTCACATCCGTCCACGTCTTTCCTCCGTCGAAAGAACGTTGCAAGGCGCCGCTGGAGGTGATGGTCCAGCGCGATGCGGGCACGCCATAAACCTCCACGACTTCCGATGGAGAGGGCACTGGCGCGCTCGCTTCAGTCGGGACAGCCGCAGCGGGCGCAGCGGAAAGGTCTCCATTCGACACCGGTGGTTTAGCTTTCGCGAGTTGAGCCTTGTCGAAGAGTTCTGACTGTGCCTGATCATTCACACTCGCCTGTTCGCCTCGGATGGCTGGGGCTGCGGCGGTGACCCGTACGGTCTCAGAAGAGGCGGCCGGCGGGGATGATCGAGCAGATAGCGGTTTTTCAGGCGCTTCCGGCGCGGCCGCGAAGTTCTTCAGAGGCTGCGCAAAGTCGCCACCGACAGTGCCCGGATAAAGTCGGCTAGCGTTCGCATTGTCTCCACGGTTGGGGCGCGGTGGAACCCGGGATGCTGCGTTGGGGGCAAACGCCGCCTGGTCAATGTCTGTTTTCGAAGGGGCGCGTCTTTCTTTCTCCGCTTTGGGGCTGGGCAGACGATCCTTTTTCCGGGCGTTTTCCACATGATCGTTTTCCAAATGATCGGTCGGGGCGGGAGTCGTAGCCGCCACCTCCTGGCGTTGCAGGGTGTTGTCGGCCACCTGTGTCGAGTGGCGCTGCCGCAATTGCACAACTCCGACAGAAGCGGCGAGGGCGATGCCTGCGGCAACGACTCCCCAGCGCAGGAACCAACCCGTGCGCGAGACGGTGGCTGGGCGAACACCAGCCGTCGTTGTGTCTTCGATGACGGGAAGTGCTAAGGCCAGGATCTCGCGGCAGTCTCGGCAACGAGCCAAGTGGTCGGTCACATGTGCGCGCTCGGGATCCTGGAGTGATTTTTCGGCGAAGGCGGTGAGAAGGTCAGCGTCTGGGTGGAGACCTGACACAGATGTGGGGCCTCGCAGCCGCTGGCGCACGATTTTGGGAAGCGGTGGCATTTTAGCTTTTGGCTCCTAGCTCTTAGCTCTAAAGCTTGGGGCTCTGAAAATATCAATCGGCCTATGTTTCTGTTTGCGGCTAGACTCTTCCGCCCCTTCGGGGCTGGTTACGCTTTCATGTCTGCTACCCACGGCTTGCGCAGTGGGCTGCAATCTTACGCCGCTTTGCAGCTTTTCTTGCTCGTTTGTCTCTCGGCGGCTCATTCCTCGCTGCACTTCAAGTCTCTTGCAATGGCGCACCCGCGGCGGCCCCTGCGATCAGGAGTTCGAACCTACGCCCGGTCCCGGACGGGCTCTGGCTTCTACCGCTTTGACTTCCACCGTCTTCTCTGAGAACGCTCGATCTGGCGATTCTTGCGCCAGGGTGCGGCGGATGTCCAGCTGCAGGTCTCGGACGTCGACCTCCAAGGCTTCCTCGGCTTGGCGACGGCTTAGGCCGCGGCGGGTCAGGCCGGCCAGGATCTGTTTGCGCAACGATTTAGCCAGCTTGTCGAGCTTGCGGCTGATGGTCGATTCGTGGACGCCCAGCATTCGGGCAATATCGGCCAAGGTACGTCCATCTAGAAAATACGCTGCCAAGACCAGTCGATCTTCGCTGGAGAGCGCGGCCAAAACCTCGTCGGTGGCGGATTCCAACTGGGAGTCGGGAGATGCCACGGGCTCAGGATCGGGAGCCTGAAACTGGACTCCGTCTTCATTCTCTTCATCAAGGCTGACGAGGCGCTTCTGGCGGCGATAGCGATTTACATATTCCTGCGCGAGAACGGTGCGCAGCCAGCCTTCGAGAGATCCGCGGCCAGTGTAGGAGGAAAGTTTGCATAGGCGCTTGCCGTCTCGCGTGGTGGTGCCGTAGAGATCGGCATACAGGGTGTCGGCCAGCTCGCGCGCGGCCGAGTCTTCGCGCGCGATGCGCAGGGCTGACTGGTAGAGTTTTTCACGATAGCGAGTCAGGAAAAGCTCCCAGGCGAATTCGTGGCCAGCGGCACAGGCGCGGGCGAGAGCTAGTTCCTCAAGGCGCAGGCTGAGGAAGAATGCACGAGCTTCGCTCTCGTTGGCTGAGGCGGGGAGAAACTTTTCTCCAATTTCGCAGAGAATGACGGCGAAGGATTCCCGGGTCAAGCCTAGTTTTTGGCAATCGGCCTTGGCGTGGAGTTCGGCTCGCAGTGCGGCTACTACCGATGGCACAGCGGAGACTTGGTTAGCGATGGTCATTCGGTGTGGTAATCAGCATCTCAGCGGCTAAAACCGGCGCCCACATTGGCCTCTTACGGCACGACTAAAGTCGTGCTCTGATACGAAACGAACACTTCCGCACTCGTGCCTTTGATACAAGTCGAATATTTCCGCAGCCTGCAAAGTTGTGCCTTCCCCAGCCTGCGTTGAATGGGTGACGTCCCTCTTCCCGATGCTATCAACTATTTAGACGCCTGAGGCGTGAATTTTGTTCGCAAGGCCCGCTGCTACTACCGTTCTTCGGGCGAAGTGCAAAGGGCAGTGCGCCCCGGAACGGCGAAGAAGCTTTCTGAGAACGGGACGCGTTGGTTTGCCCTACTGGGGGAGGAAACCTATGAAACCGAAAATGTTTCTGCTGGTCACTATGTTGGCGATCGTGGGTGGATGGGTGCTGGCAGGGCGGCGTGTGGTGCGAGCCGGTGAGGCGGCGTCTGCTTCAGGATACAAAGTGCTGGAGCCTATCCGGCATGGAAATTTGACGGTGTTTCCGGTGATTGCCTCGAAGTCTTATCCGACGGGCGAATTCCTGACTCTCGACGAAGGACTCCGATCGGGAGAAGTTGTGGTGACGGAATATGGAAATGTGCGGGGATTGATCCGGCGGCACCCTTCTGGGATAACGCCGGCAATTCTGCGTGAGGGCGCGGACGTGAATCGACTCGTGCTGGTTAATAACTCCAGGCGGCCGTTGTTGCTGCTGGCTGGCGAGATTGTTGCCGGAGGGAAGCAGGATCGCGTGATCGGAAAAGATCGGATTGTGCCGGCGGAGAGCGATCCCGTGGACTTAGGCGTGTTTTGCGTTGAGCCGGGACGGTGGGTGGCGACGAGCGAGCAGTTCGGAACGTCGGGGTCGATGTATGGCATGAAGGCTGGAAGCGGCGGGGGCGTGATTGGCGGAACCCTAATGGCGCAGCCGTCGGTGCGAGCGAAGGCCATGGCGGATAAAGATCAGAGTCAGGTTTGGGCGGAGGTGAGAAAGCAACAGTCTGCGATGGCCGTAGAGGTGCAGAACAGCGCTCCCGCAGCGGCTCCCGCAGTTGCGAGCACGAGCTCCTATGCACGCGTCATGGAGAACGCAGAAGTGAAGAAACAAGTGGACGCGGTCGCAAAACCGATTGAGCAGAACTATCAGAGCTTGTTCAAACAACTGCGCGACCGCAATGCAGTGGGGGTGGTGGTGGCGATGAATGGAAGAATCATTTGGGCGGACGTGTTTGCCAGCACGAATCTGCTGGAAAAATACTGGCCGAAGCTGGTGCGGTCGTATGCGTCAGAAGCGGTGGTGACTCGGGCCAAGGGCGCGGAAGTCGGCGAGAAACAGGCGCAGGCGTTTCTTGAAGACATGGATGGACGCAAGGAGACGATCGAGAGCGAGCCGGGAATTTATCGCCATACGGAGGTCAACGGCGATGGATTCAAAGTGTTCGCGCTGACCTCGCTGCTGCCGAAGACTGGATTTGATGTGCATGTAGCCAAGATGGCGGACTGAGGAAAGCCGGTGATCAGGGGATCGGGGGTTGCTGCCCGTGATCACCAGCCACCGGACGTTGATCTCTCAACGGCCAGCAGGACGTGGAATGAAATTGGAAGTTACGGCACAACCTCAAACACCACACCGTCTCCCGGCAAACCTTGTCCGTAGCCGCCGCCGAAGGTCGTGCCCTAGAGATGGCCAGAGGGGCCGACAACGACTCTCGCCAGGGGATATGCGCCATCGCTTCCTCCGGTGAAGCTATAAAGCACTCTTTCAGTCCAGCTCTCGTTCGAGGGAATCAGAGCGAAGACTGTGGCCGATTCATACCGTCCTCCGGCGTAGGTTGTGCTCAAGAGATCTCCACGCGAGTCGAATATGAGTTGGCCTGCCGGTTCTGCGCCATCTCTACCGTTGCGGAAGCGATGGAGAACGGCTTCGCTCTAAGTGCCGCCAGAGGGCGAGAGTTTAGAGATGGTTCCGTATCCGTCCTGATTTTGGCTGCCGCCAAATTCTGTCGTGCCATAGACATTGCCGGCACGGTCGAAAATGACGCCCGCCACTGGGACTTCTCCATCGCTGCCACAGGCAAGAAAATGCAGCAAGGATTCTGTCCAGCCAGTGGCCGACTTCGTCACCCTAAAGACCGTGCCGCAGCCGTAGGTGCCGGCTTGGGACGTGGTTTCATAGAGGTTTCCCGCTGCATCCAGGGTTAATCGAATAGAGTTGATCCCCGTCCGTTAGCCCGCCATGAAAGCGGGAGGTTTGCGATAAAGACGAAAATTAGAAGCCAGCCTCAGATCTTCACTGCATTTCCCCCCGTGAACGACCTCCTGGCAACGTCATCAGATGACGTCCAAGACACAAGCATGGAGCGGGAAGAACTGTATGTGAGGTATGAGAACAGATCAGTCGGTATGGGAAGAAGCGTACCAACTGCGCCAGGCAGCGGAGTCGTTGGGAAGACGCTGTCCAGTAATGTCAATGAGGGCCTGAAATGCCCAGGCATGGGTTTGCGCGTCGAGCGACGGATCGTCTGTATCGTTGAGCAACTGCGGCACCGCAGTCAGGCGCTGCTCCTGGGTCAACATGCCGGACTGGGCCAGGCCGCACGCAGCGCGCTCGCGCACCAGAGGTGATGGATCGTCGTGCATGGCTTCGAGCAGAGGAGCGATCGTCGAGGACGTGCCGACAAGGGCGAGCCCTTCGGCGGCCCAGCGGCGAGAGTCTTCGTCATTCTTGTTGTTTTTATCTTTATTCTGCAAATGCGAGCTGAGAACTTCGACCACTCGTTCGCTCTCGACTCCGCGATTTCCCATCAAGCCCAATGTCCACAATGCCCAGATTTTCCTCGCGTGATCTGAGGAGTTGGATTGCGGGATCAGATTGTCCAGGCTGGACTCGCTCTTGGTTAAACCATACGCGGCTAATTCAACTTCGACGGCCGAGGTCCGCACGTGCATATCGCCGGAGTTAAGCGCGGCGGTGGTGAGCGTGCTAAGTCGAGAATCCCATTTCAGCCTTCCGCGCCATTGATCGACGCGCGACGTGATTTGATTGGGAGCATTATGATCGCGGCTGACGGCGCGCTCGAGAAGAGCCTCAGCCTGTGCCTGCGGCTGCTGACGGTCGAGATCACGAGCTGGAATCCTGGATGAATTAGCGACATCGGGCCTAACGTGCGGCGAGAACAGACTGGCGATGTGATTCCAAGCGGCCGGAGCGCTGCCGACGTTTCCGACCAGCAGTGCCATCAGGACTCCGGCTGCGATAACTACGGAAGGACCGCTGCGACGGGCAAACTGGGAACGCGCGCTAGTCTCGTTTGCCGATGCATCAGTTGTGCCAGTTGCGATATCAGAGCTCGGACCGAGAGTTCCATAGTCAGGCGTGGGCTGCAGACGCGGATCGGCAGCAGGCAGGGTTGCGGCTCGCTGGCCCAGTTCCGGCGGGATCAGTGGAGAGACATCCATTGTGAAAGTCTAGGGGAGGCCGAAAATAGGGTAAAGTTACTTCTGGGTATCCCACATGCTTCGGGATTAGATGCAAGATCGCGGCCACCAGAATCTGGAAACTGGCATCAGATTCCCAAGCCGCCGTCACCCGAGCCTAATTTCCCGGGGGAAAATTTTATGCAGCAAGAAGTTACGCAGACGCGACGCATGTGCGGTTGGCTTTGGGTGTCGATGGCAGCTCTGTTACTCGCTGCTGCGGCTGTGGCCGCGGGTGGCCCTGGATATCACATCAGTGCAACTTATAAGCTGGGCGGCGATGGCGGTTGGGACTACTTGACCCTGGACGCTGCGGCGCGACGGCTTTACATTTCGCGCGCGACACATGTAATGGTGGTCGATGCCGACAGTGGAAAAAGTGTGGGCGACATTGCGGACACTCCGGGCGTGCATGGCATTGCGCTGGCACCAGAGTTGGGCCGCGGCTTCGTCAGCAACGGCCGCGAAGGCACGGTGAGCATTTTCGATCCGAAGACGCTGGCAACCAGCAGCAAAGTGAAGGTTGGCGACAATCCGGATGCGATTCTTTATGACAGCGCGACCAAGCGGGTTTTCGCTTTCAACGGCAGAAGCCAGGATGCAACCGCATTAGATGCAGCCAAGGGGACGGTGCTGGGCACCATCAAGCTGGGCGGGAAGCCGGAGTTCGCGGCGAGCGATGGCAAGGGCGAAATATTCGTGAACATTGAAGACAAGAGCGAACTGTTGGCGATCGATCCCAACAAGCTGGAAGTAAAGACGAGGTGGCCACTGGCGCCATGCACAGAACCCAGCGGACTTGCCCTAGACCGCAAGCACCGACGCCTGTTCGTTGGCTGTGATAACAAAATGATGGCGGTGGTGAATGCCGATAATGGCAAGGTCATCACGACCCTGCCGATCGGTGAAGGCGTGGATGCGACTTGGTTCGACGATGAAAACAGCCTGGCTTTTGCATCGTGCGGCGAAGGCGTGCTGACCGTGGTGCGCGAGGAATCGCCTGGTAAGTTCAGTGTAGCCGAGAATGTGCCAACCCAGCAGGGCGCTCGCACTATGGCCCTCGATGCGAAGACGCACAAGGTATGGGTGGTAACTGCGAAATTCGGGCCACCGCCCGCTGCCACGCCGGACAACCCTCATCCCCGGCGCTCGATTGTTCCGGACACCTTCGTGGCGCTGGTCATTGGCAAATGAAAAAATATCTGAGTCCAGGGCGTGCGGTGATGTGGTGTGGACTATTCGTCCTGCTGCAGACTCTTCTGCTGCAAGTTTGCGCTGCTTACTCCGTGCTAACACACGAGCAGGTGGTCGACATTGTGTGGAAGGATCAGATTCAACCCCTGATTAAGAAGCGCTTCCCCAGCGTGACGGAAGAAGATTTTCGTAAAGCTCACGCCTTTGCCTATGGTGGATCGCTGATCCAGGACATGGGCTATTACCCGTTCGGCAGCAAGTACTTCAGCGACTTGACGCACTACGTTCGCAGCGGCGACTTCATCGAATCCCTTCACAGCGAATCTTCCGATGTTAATGAATACGCTTTCGCTTTAGGAGCCCTGGCTCACTATTCCGCGGACAACGTAGGTCACCCCACAATCAACAGAGTTGTGGCCATCCAGTTCCCAAAACTTCGCCGCAAGCATGGGGATGAAGTCACTTACTATGACGATCCCAAGGCGCATATCCGCACGGAATTTGGGTTCGATGTGACGCAGGTGGCGAAGAACCACTATACGTCGGACCGCTATCATGACTTCATCGGTTTTGAAGTTTCGCAGGCGCTGGTCGAACGAGCGTTTCAGAAGACCTACGGCATCCCGCTTAGCGACGTTATTTCCAATGAGGACATGGCGATTGGCACGTTCCGCCGTGCCATCAGCCGGATTCTTCCAGAAATGACCCGGGTGGCGCTGGTAGCGCGGAAGAAGGAAATTGTGGCCGACACTCCGAATTTCAGAGAGCGGCAATTTCGCTACTATCTGTCGCGGACCAACTATCAGAAGGAATGGGGGAAAGGATACCGTCGTCCGGGATTCGGAACACGCTTGCTGGCATTCTTTTTGAAGTTCGTGCCCAAGATCGGTCCTTTCAAGGCTCTCGACTTTAAGATCCCAACCGTGCAGACCGAAAGCATGTATGTGACCAGCGTCGATAAGACGGTGGAGAACTATACGCAACTTTTGCATGAGGCTGGGGCAGGAGATCTGAAACTAACGAATACTGACTTCGATACGGGCCGACTCGCGCACGCTGGGGAATATCCGCTGACGGACAAGACCTATGCTCAACTCCTGGATCAACTGGCGAGGCACAACTTCGACCAGGCAACGCCTGAGTTGCGAGATAACATTCTCGCTTTCTATGCTGATCCGAATGCTCCGGTTGCGACTAAGAAGAAGCCTAAGGATTGGCAAAAGACGATGGACGAATTGGAGAGGCTCAGGTCGCTTCCCCTCACGGAGAAACCGAATACCCAAGAGACCAGCCGCCTAGACAGCTCTGATGAGCTGCCGAGCGGCACAATCTCGGATGTTGTGACATCAGCCGGCGCTAGAACCTTCCCGCTAGCGGAGTACCTGCGTCGCCGAGCGGCGCAGGCAAAACAAGCGCGGTCCCGCAAAATCCATGATTTCCCCTCTTGGCCGTTCAGAGGCCCACCTTCGCACCTCGGATAACTCGTACGACCGTTCGGTTGGAACCCATTTGCTGGGTATGGGGTGAGGCGTATGATCTGGCCACTTTTTCTCAGTCATCGAGGCTGCAGCCTTCGATTTTTTGGACACGATGGCGGTGTTTTTGACTCTAAACATTTTTGAGGGAATTTGATATGGCGAGTCCGGAAGACAAATTTTTTCGCGCACGTCTTATCCAGCGGGAAGAATTCGCTGCGGACTTGTGGACGGCGCGGATTGATCCGGGCGGCGCTTTCAAGTTTGTACCCGGACAGTACGCCACTCTGGGAATTGAGAAAGATGGCAAGCGGATCGAACGTCCCTATTCGATCGTCTCGTCCCCGGCGGAGCAAGAAATTGAGTTCTTCTTTGAGCTTGTGCCGGAGGGAGCTCTCACTCCCCTGCTCTACAGACTGCAGTCGGGGGATGAATTGCTGATGAGAAAAGTCCCGAAGGGACGGTTCTTGCTGGAAACGCACACCGGTCGTAGCAATCATCTGCTGGTTTCCACGGTGACGGGCGTGGCGCCGTTCGTAAGCTACGTGCGAACTTTGCACAAAGAGTGGAAAGAGGGGAACTTCGATGGCTCGCACAAACTGTACCTGCTCAATGGTGCGAGCCGTCCATGGGAGTTTGGGTATCTCCATGAGCTGCTACGCTTCGCACAGGAAATTCCGTGGTTCACGTACGTGCCCACGCTGAGCCGTCCCTGGGACCACGGAGATTGGACGGGAGAGATGGGCCGCGCCGACGACGTTTTACGAAAGTACGCCGACCAGTGGGGGCTGGATGCCGGCAATACCATCGCGTATCTCTGCGGTCATCCGGAAATGATCGAGCACAGCAAGGCCATCCTGAAACGGCGGGGATTTTTAGACAAGGAAGCGATCAAGGAAGAGATCTACTGGGTTCCGGCGAAATAGTACCGAGGACCAGTAGCGCGGCCGCAATGGCTGGGGCAGTGAACTCGGAGAATGCGCTCGAATGAGCAGTGGAACTGATCAACTTTCGGCCGGGGCGAATATTACAAGCACGAGCAATTCCTCTGTGAGGTCGTAGAAGCGGTGCTCCACTCCGGCAGCAACAAAAATCACGCTGCCTTCACTTACCGCTTGGTCGTCTGATTGCTCTTCCGGCGCTTGGCCTCCGACCGTTTGCTCTTTGGAACCGACGCGCATGCGGGCGTGACCGCGAACCACGTAGTAGAGTTCGTCTTCATGGTGCGGCTTCTGCCGATCCGTTCTTCCGGCGGGAAGAACGTAAAGTCCGGCGCTCATGGCTGGCGCACGGAGAAACTCGCGGTAAGGCTTAGCGCTTCGCGCGCGTTCTGCCCCGATTTCTGCGAGGCTGCGAAACGAACTCCTCACGCGAAAATTCCCCCGAAGACCAGATCAGTGAATTGTGGAATTAGATTCTGCGTTTGTAAATCGCCCTCAGGCTTGTGCCACTGATAGATCCAGTTAATCATGCCCAGAAGTGCGAAGGCCGCGGCCCGCGGACTGACCTTGCTGGCGGTTTGCCGCGTTCGCTGAGTTTCTTTTTGACCTTCCGCCTTTTGCACGTCCGCGATTAGGTTTTCCACGAAGTGGACGTAGTCCTTCTTGCGAGAATTGATCCGCTTGCGCAGGGCGGGCGGGAGAGGATGGTTTTCGTGAAGCATGACGGTGATCTCGCGATCACGCGGGCTGAGAACAACCTCGATGTGCAACCTAATCAAGGCGCGAAGGCGCTCTTCCACATGGGCAATGCCGCGCACGGGATTGATCACCCGCTCCTGAGTGATATCCATGGCGTGGTTCATGATCTCGAACAGTATCTCGTCCTTGCTATGAAAGTGATGGTAGAGGCCGCCCTTGCTGAGCTTGAGCGCGGCCGCTACGTCGTTCATGGAGGTGGCGTCATAGCCGCGCTGCTGAAAAAGCCGGGCAGCCGTGCGCAGGATCTCCTGCCGAGAGTCAACCAGGGTTTCACGAGTCATCGCGTGACATGGTAAACATTCGTGGCCGGGAATGCCAATGCCGACTCTTTTAATACTTGTAAAAACCTCGGCCACTCTTGCGTCCCAGCCAACCGGCATCCACCATTTTGATTAGCAGCGGGCACGGCCGGTACCTGGGATCGCCCAAGCCATTCTGCAAAACACGCATGATGTCGAGGCAAACGTCCAGCCCGATGAAATCAGCCAGTGTAAGCGGCCCCATGGGATGTGCCATGCCCAGTTTGAACACCTCATCGACCGCTTCCGGCGTAGCCACTCCTTCCATGACCGCAAACATAGCTTCATTGAGCAGCGGCATCAGGACGCGGTTGGAGACAAATCCAGGAGCGTCGTTGACCTCCACCGGCGTCTTCTCCAGTTTTATCGAAAGCTCCCGCACAGTTGTGAAGGTGTCTTGCGCGGTGGCCAGCCCGCGGATGACCTCCACCAGCTTCATCACCGGGACGGGATTGAAAAAGTGCATGCCGATGACCTTGTCCGGGCGCTTGGTGAATGCCGCCAGCTTGGTAATGGAGATGGAAGAGGTATTCGAGGCGAGGATGACCTCTGGTCGCGTCAGCCGGTCAAGGTCGCGGAAGATTTCTGTCTTGATCTCGAATTTTTCCGTGGCCGCTTCAACGACGAAATCACAATCGGCGAGCCTCGCCCGATCGGTAACCGGCTGGATGCGCTTCAGCGCCGACTCCTTGTCGGCGACTGTGATTTTGTTCTTCACCACTTCGCGCTCGAGATTCTTGCCGATGGTATCGAGCCCCCGCTCGAGGAATCGCTGTTCCACGTCGCACAACATCACGGCATAGCCGCAGCGGGCAAAGACGTGGGCAATTCCGTTGCCCATCGTGCCCGCGCCAATGACTCCTACTCGTTCAATTTCCATGAGTCCACCTCTTACAATCCTAAGCTGCGCCAGTCTGAAAACGTTCGAGTCTAACACCACCGGAGTCGACGGGGAGCAACGATGGAGCGGCCAATCAACCCGCAAGCGGAAGAAAAGTTGCGCATCATGGATATACGCGGAATCCCTCTAGTGATATGCGGTTCCATGCGTTCGCGCTGGGGCATCGCGGCCGCGCACGGCTGGCATCCCACTAGACTAGGAACCGAGGCTTCCACGGAAGCTTCCGACAGCGGAGGTGATTATGTTTCGGACGAGAATGTTGCAGGTCTTCAGGCTGGCCGCGCTGGCAGCAGTGGTGTCGCTCGCATTCGGCAGCGTGGCGTGGGCGCACGATGACGATGACTACTATTATCGCCACGATGAAGCTCGCGAGCACGGTTATCAGAATGGATACCGAGACGGTATAAACCACGGACGGTACGATCGGATGCAGGGCTATCGCTACAATTACAAGAGCGATCAGTGGGAAGATGCCGATGGCGGTTATCAACATTGGATGGGTTCGCGGGGCCGCTACAAGCATGCTTATCGCGACGGATACGTCAACGGGTACCAGCTAGGTTATGGCGTGTACGGCTTCCGCCGCGGCGGGGACGGCGATCGTGACGACGACTACCGCTGGCATGACCGGGACCATTGGCGCTAACCCTATTATAGGAAGGCAATCCAGCGGCCTGGTTCTTTAATACACAGAGCGTCGGGTACTTTTAACTTGAAGCCGCTTAAGAGTAGCGATCCCGCGTGCAGCCATAGCCACGCATGGAAAACCTTGGGCACGGTATGGCTCCTCGGATTGTAGCGCCCTGTCAAAGAGCGAGCCCTCCTTCAGCCAGACCAGAGCGAGAGTTCTCTCGGCGGTGCTAAAATAATTTGTTCCGTCGTCTATCGAAGATCTGACTTATTTCCTCCACGAGGTACGCCATGGCAACCCTTGAAGCTTCCCCTCCGCGCACGATGCCGCGCGAAGGCCGGTTCGTTAATGAGCCATTTTGTGATTTCACCCGCGAAGAAAACGCGCGCCAGATGCGGGCTGCCGTCGAAAAAGTCCGTGGCCAGCTGGGCCGCGAGTACGACCTGATTATTGGCGGTAAGCACGTCAAGACGGCAGACAAGATTCGCTCGCTCAATCCAACGCGGCCATCCGAGATTGTCGGCATCCACCAGAAAGCCGGCAAAGAGCAGGTTGAGCCTGCGATGAACGCCGCGCTGAAGGCGTTCGAGTCCTGGAGCCGCACTTCGGTCAAAGAGCGTGCCGATCTGCTGTTCCGCGTCGGTGACCTTCTGCGCCAGCGCAAGATGGAGTACATGGCGTGGCTGGTCTTCGAAGTCAGCAAGAACTGGGCAGAAGCCGACGCAGACATTTCCGAGACCATCGACTTTTGCGAATTCTACGCTCGCGAAGCCCTACGCCTGGCGAAAACCGAGACGCCGGCGCAGATGCCGGGTGAGCACGATTCGCTGACATATATTCCCTTGGGTGTCGGGGCCGTGATTCCACCATGGAATTTTCCCTGTGCCATCATGGCCGGCATGACGCTGGCCTCCATCGTTTGCGGAAACACCGTGATCCTCAAGCCTTCGAGCGATTCTCCCACCATCGCCGCGAAATTCGTCGAACTGCTCGAAGAAGTTGGGACGCCAGAAGGCGTGGTGAATTTTTATCCAGGCTCGGGCGCCAGTTTCGGGGACGCGATCGTTGTTCATCCCAAGACGCGCTACGTGGCGTTCACGGGTTCTCGCGAAGTTGGCCTTCACATTCACAAGAGCGCCGCGGCGCAGGTTCCGGGACAGATCTGGATCAAGCGCACCATCCTCGAAATGGGCGGCAAGGACGCCATTATCGTGGACGCCGATGCCGACATCGACTCTGCCGTCGAAGGTGTGGCGCAGGCTGCTTTCGGCTTCCAGGGGCAGAAGTGCTCAGCCTGTTCTCGCGCCATTGTGGACGAGCGCGTCTACGACAAGTTTCTCGACCAACTCAAATCGCGCGTGGAGAAAATTAAGGTTGGTGATCCTGCGGAAAACGCAACCATGGGCGCGGTCATCAACGAAGGATCGATGAAGACGATCCTCAGCTACATTGAACAGGGCAAGAAAGATGGACGGGTCATCACCGGCGGCGAGCGTGCCAGCGAGGCGGGGGAAGGTTACTTTATCCGGCCCACGGTGATTGCTGACATTCCCCCTAAATCGAAACTCGAGCAGGAGTAAATCTTCGGCCCAGTGCTGGCCGTCATTAAATCGAAGAACTTCGACCACGCGCTGGAGATCGCCAACGATACCGAGTTCGGCCTGACCGGGGCTGTCTATACCAAGTCGCGCGACAGGATTGATCGCGCCGTGCGCGAGTTCCACGTGGGCAATTTGTACATCAATCGCAAATGCACGGGAGCCATGGTGGGCGCGCATCCCTTCGGTGGATTCAATATGTCTGGGACGGATTCCAAGTCCGGCGGCCCCGATTATCTGTACTTGTTCACGCAGGGTAAGTCGGTGGCGGAAAAAGTCAGCTAAGCGTCGGACCGTGGTTGCAGAAAACAAGAAAGGCCGAGGGCGGCCTTTCTTGGGCGGCCTTTCTTGATGGACCGAAAAGTTCCTACGGCGCGACTCCCGCCGGCGGTTGCGGCACACTCCCGGCAGCTGTGGCTGCGGCAGCCTCGTTCAGTATTCGGTGATGAATGGTGAACAGCGCTAGCTCCAGCCGGTCGGAGACGCCGATCTTGTCATACACATTGCGTAGATAATTCTTGATGACCTGCTCGGTGGTGCCGAGTTGAGTGGCGATTTCCTTATTCTTGTAGCCCTGCACAATGAGCGCGACGATGCGCAGCTCTTTTGCCGTAAGGCGATCGCGCACGCGCAATCCGACCATATCGTTTTCCGTGAGTTCGCTGGGCACGGCCACGTCCTGCACCCAAGTTTCGCCGCGAGCGACTTTGCGCACGCAGTCCACCAAGGCGGCGCTGGTGACGTTGCGGTAGACCACGCCATGGGCGCCGCTAGCCATGTGCCGCTGCGCGCTCTCGCCGGTATCGGCGAGGACGATCACGCGAGTCTTCGCTTTGTTCGCAGCCTGCACGATGGCGGCAAAATCGTTGTGAAATCCCGCCGCCGCGACCAGCACCGCGGCACGGAATTTGTCCAAAGCCATGAACATCTGCTCCGGCGTTTGCGCCTGGGCAACAATACGCATCTCGTCTTCCACCGCCAGCACCTTGGCAATGCCAGCCCGGAAGATTGCCTGGTTATCGGCCAAAATCAGTTTGAGCATTTTGTCATCGCTCCAAAATTTTAGGAGTTCCTCACGAACTCATACGAGTCGATCACGCAGGCCACACCTCGGCCCTCGTTGCCAGCTTCATCCGTGCGCACTACCCGCCCTTTGCACTGGATGGTTACATTCTCTTTGCCTCCGGTAACCTCCGGCGGCAGTGTGATTTCAAATTCCACGGGCGAACCCATCTCCAAAGCAGCGTCAGCGCGAATGTAAACCCCGGCGGCGCTGAGATTCCCGGTTATTCCCTTGGAGTCGCTGCTGGAGTCGTCCTTATGAATCTTGATGGGTAGTTCCAGCGGAAATCTTTTTCCGGTCCGTGCTTCGGACACAATGCCTCCTCTGCCGTGGCTTGATCCCCGCCCTTCTTTAGACCGGGCCAGGGCCATCGAAACAAGCTCCCAGCGGGCGCACGCCCACTTTTTGCTTACGCTGGCGTTATATCACGGATGAAACCGCTAAGAAAGCCTGATAACTGATTAGTTACGGGTAGGAACTAGATCCCCCCAGGGGCAGGGACAGTGGTTGCGGACCATCCGCGACTCGCCATTCGACTGGCGTTGGCTCAGCCATTCACACCAGGGCCTAAGGGCGCGTGTTAGTTTGGTGAGATCATCACTGACTATCGGAAAGTAGGTTCACATGCCACGTCTATCCCGTACCAGTGCATGGCAGATTCGCATTCCGGTTTGGCCACTGCTTCTTCTAACCTCTATCGCAATAGCCGGCGCAGGGGCACAATCAGCGCCCCATCAAGCAGCCGGGAGTGCGAGTACCAACCCGGCCTCGACGAGCCAGTCACCGGAGAAGAAGGCGACTCCAAACACAGGTGAATCCTCCGCTCAGGCCCCGGATGTTTTGGTGCAGCTGAACGGCGCCTTAGAGGGCCTGGCCGCTAAGGTTTCTTCGGGTGCGGTGCAGATTCTTGTGACCGGTTACGGCCCCGCGCACGAGGAAAACCGTTCGCAGACCGCGTTGATCGTACGGCAGCACGCGGTGGGCTCGGGAGTCATCGTAGACGCAGACGGCTACATTGTAACCAATGCCCATGTTATCGAAGGCGCGCAGGGTATCCGCGTTGCTCTGCCGATTCCGGTGGGCGATGCTGAGGGTTTAGCGCCTGTCGGCAAACGTCGGATTCGCGAAGCGCGGTTGCTGGGTTTCCACAAGGAGACGGATCTGGCATTGCTCAAGATCGAGGACAAGGAGTTGCCGACGCTTCCATTCGTAAGGCGCGAGCGGCCTCATGTCGGACAGCTGGTCTTTGCCATCGGGAGTCCCGAAGGTTTGCAAAACTCAGTCACCATGGGGGTGATCAGCGCCGTAGCGCGACAGCCTGATCCCAGCAAACCCATGACTTACATACAGACAGACGCTCCGATCAATCCGGGAAACAGTGGCGGACCGCTGGTAGATATGAATGGCGCGGTGCTCGGAATCAACACCTTCATTCTGTCGGAGGGCGGCGGCAGCGAAGGCCTGGGTTTTGCCATTCCCGCCCCCATCGTGGAGTTTGTCTATCGCAGCCTCCGCAAGTACGGACACGTCCACCGCGTGGAAATAGGCGCCGGCCTGCAGGAGATTACTCCGACGCTGGCGGAGGGTCTCCACCTGCCACAGTCCTGGGGAGTGTTGGTCGACGACGTCAAGCCCGATGGCCCGGCTGCGGGCGCTGGCCTGCAAATTCAAGATATTGTGCTTTCTGCTGACGACCGGCGTGTCGAGACGCTGCCGTCCATTAGCGCCGCGCTCTACCTGCACCGGCTGGATCGAGTGTTGAAGCTGGAGGTATTGCGTGGCCACGAACGAAAGACGATTTATGTCCCTGCCGTCGAGCACCATGATCCTATGGACCAGCTTCTCGACGCGGTGAGCACTGAACGAAGCCTGATCCTGCGTCTGGGCATTCTGGCGATCGACTTCACCACGGACTTGAACGCGGCAGTCGGCTCTTTGCGCATCCCCTCCGGCGTGCTGGTAGTGGGCCGAGCTGCTGATCTCATCAGGCCCGAAACCGGTCTTCAGACTGGGGACGTGATTCATCAGTTGAACACAATTCCTATCCAATCCATGGAGGCGCTGCAGACCGCGGTGCGGCAACTCAAAGCCGGCGACTCCGTGGCGCTGCAGGTGGAGCGCGATAATGGACTGAGGTACGAGAGCTTCGAGATGGAGTAGGGCTCGGAGGTGGCGCGGACAGCGTCCGGTCCAGAGCGGGCGCCGGAACAAATCCTTCACTGTGCGCCGGCCCCAATTGCCGCGGCCATCGGTCGGGCAGCACTTTCGATTACCGGCCCAAGCCGCGCGCCGAACGCTTCGAGCACCCGAAGATCGTCTTGCGTGAACGCATCCTGACGGGCCCGATAGAGAGCCAGCACCGCAGCGACTCCCGTCGATCCTTCGAGCGGCAGAGCAAGGGCCGAGCGTAATGTGCTGTATTTGCTTGGATCATTGAGGTAGCCGGGCTCGACCAACGGATTCCCATTCAAAATCGGCTTGTGATTCTGCGCCACCCAACCCGACACTCCTTCGCCGAGCGGAATCCGCAAAGACGAGAACAGTTTCAGGTTCTCTCCGCTCACAAATTCGGGAACCAAAACATTGTTCTTCGAAAAGTATACGGCCATGGAGTCGTAGGGTACAGAATGTTTCAACCGCACCGCCAGCAAGGAAAGAATGTCTTCAAGCGCGAACGACCCGCCCTGTTCCTGGCAGAGATCACAGAGTGCCTGCGCTTGCTGGCGAGCAGTGGCAATGATTGCGGCATGGTTTTTTACCGGTACCTCACGTGCCGACTCCGCCGATTCCGCAAAGCCGGCAGCCGGCGCCAGGCCTCTCTCGACTCGAATGTCAGTCGACAGCTTCGGCTGAGCCTGCAGAGGCTGCTCGCGTGCGAGTTTTTCCAGCTCCACGTAACGCCGCTGCAGGATTTCTACTACCCCCGGGTCGAAGCTGGTGCCGGCTTCCGAAGCTACTTTAAGCATGGCCTCATCGAGAGGCAGCGCCTTGCGGTATTGGCGATCTGAAGCCAGTGCGTCGAGGCAATCGACGGCGGAGAGAATTCGCGCTCCAATTGGAATGGCCTCGCCCTTCAGACCGCTAGGATAGCCGCTGCCATCCCATTTCTCATGGTGCGCGCGAACAATGGGCACCACCGGGTAAGGAAAGTCGACTTGTTCGAGAATCTCCGCCCCAACGATGGGATGGACCTTAAGCTTTTCAAACTCTTCTGGGGTAAGTTTTCCAGGCTTCGAGATGATATGTTCCGGGACCGCAAGCTTGCCTATGTCATGCAGAACTGACGCAGCCCGCAAGGCCTCGGTTTCGTCCTCGGTCAAGCCCAGGTCTCTGGCCAGCTCCACGGCATAAACCCGCACCCGCTGCAAATGTTCACCCGTGGCCTGATCCTTGGCCTCGATGGCTAGGGCGAGGGCTTCGATCGTCCGCAGGTGGAGACTGGAAACCTGCTCGGCATGGCGCTTTTCCGTCTCAAGCTTGCCGAGGTAAAGACGATACGACCGGTACATGAGGTAGATCGGAGGCAAAACTAACAGAGAGGATTGCCATCCGATGTGCCCGTTCAGGAAGTGGACCAGGCCGGCGATGGCGGCTCCGACCATGTAGTAAGGAAACGACCAGAGATAGCTCTCGGTCCAGACTTTCGAGACCGGCTTGCTTTCAGTCAACCCGATGATCGCCGACATGGCTGTGCTGTTGAAGGCGAAGTGAGTCATCGCCGCGACCAGCAGAGCGAGGGGTCCGGGACCATGAAGAACGTGAGTTGCCACCAGTTGGTATGCGCCATATGCGGCTGCGCTGGAAACCGTCACCTGCGACAGATTGAAGACGAGCTGAATAAACTTGGGGCGACGTGCGGGCCTCCAATAGAACTGAGCCAGGGTGCTGGCCAGCCCGATCAGCAGGGTCTCGGGCATACTCAGTTCCAGAATTCCTAACAATGTGAATAGGAAGTTGACCGACAGTGTGCCTTCGATGCTGGGCAAACTCACTTTTAACGATGACGCAAGCAATGCTGCGCCCAGGTAGCAGGCAAACTTGACCGGGTCGCTGGACTGCCAGTGTGTGAGAGCCAGGGCGAAGCAAACGAGAGCTGCCAACGCCATCAGAGCGATGAACACACTTGCGCCAGATTTTCGTTCTTGGAGCATCGGATCCTTAAATTCTTGCTGAAGTGGAGGACAATGTCCGCCCAAAACAATAGGGTTTGGTTACCTTCGTGTTTGCCAAGTCTCGGGACGGTTTGTCCCCCGGCATGCGAATGGGACAAAGTGTCCGGTAGGAGTAGGTCGTGAAATTTTCTAACTCATTGATTCCTACGGCGCAATTCCTCTCGTCGTGGACCTGTACCTGCTCTAGTCAGGGTGCGATCTCTGGCCCTTAGTGGGTGCTGGGAATCTAGGTAATGACCGAGGGGGATATGAAAAGACTTGTAGTTTTGTTGCTGATGGCCGCGGTGACGGTTGCCCGCGCCGACGATTCGAAAATATCTCCGGAGCTGCGTAATCTGGCTTCCAACCAGCAGGCGCAAGTGATTGTGCAGTACGCGCCCAGCACGCAGCTGAATTGCAGCGGGTTGTTCGGTCTCATCGGTTGCGCGCTAAACAACATTCTGACACTTGGGGGCACGATCCTGGGGCAGTTGCCGCTGGTCAATGGCGTAGTCGCTTTGCTCGACGGCAACGGCATCGTGAGCCTGTCGAATCAGTCGAATGTCGTATACATCAGCCCAGACCGGCCATTGACACCATCGCTCAACAATGCCGCCTCCGCCGTGAACGCGGAATTCGCTTGGCAGTCGAATTATACGGGTGCCGGTGTTGGGGTTGCGTTGATCGACAGTGGCGTGAGCAACAACCTGGACCTCAATCAAGGTATTCTTCCGGTCTCGCGAGTCGTATATCAACAGTCTTTCGTCCCCGGAAACTCGAGCAGCAGTGACCCGTACGGGCACGGCACTCACATCGCGGGGCTGATCGCGGGAGATGGTCTCAGTTCAACCGGCTTACTGTTCAGCAAGACTTTCAAGGGAATTGCCCCGGGGGCAAATATCGTCAACCTGCGAGTACTTGACGCGAACGGCGGCGCCACCGACAGCCAGGTGATCGCTGCCATCAAGCAGGCGATTTCTCTGAAATCGCAATACAACATTCGCGTGATCAATCTTTCGCTTGGCCGCGCGGTATATGAAACGTACAAGCTTGATCCGCTGTGTAAGGCGGTCGAGGTGGCCTGGCACAATGGAATCGTGGTGGTCGTGGCGGCGGGAAATAATGGACGTTATCAGCCGACGAGTGGGTACGCCACTGTGACTTCGCCGGGCAATGATCCGTATGTGATCACTGTGGGCGCGATGAAGACCATGGGAACGCCTTCGCGCGTCGACGACCTGATTGCCAGCTACAGCTCCAAGGGTCCAACCGTGGTAGACAGGATCGTGAAGCCTGATCTCGTGGCGCCCGGCAATCTTCTGGTATCGCTTGACGCACCCGGTTCTACGCTTTACAACGAATACCCCGCCAATCGCGTGCCGTACAGTTACTACGTCAATGGAGGGAGCAGCGCCTCGTCCTCGAGCTACTTCACGTTGAGCGGAACCAGCATGGCTACCGGCGTGGTCAGTGGAGTCGTGGCGGACCTGTTGCAGAAGAGTCCCAGCCTGACACCGGACCAAGTGAAGGCCCGGCTGATGAAGACAGCATGGAAATCGTTCCCCGCCTATAGCAGCGTTACTGATCCCGCCACCGGCATCACTTACACCGATCAGTACGACGTCTTTACCGTTGGCGCGGGGTACGTGGACCTCGAGGCCGCCCTGATCAACACCGACGTAGCCAAAGGGAGCGCAATGTCTCCCACTGCTACTTACGATCCGAACACCGGCAAAGTATACATTTCCAACAATCCCTCCGCGGTCTGGAACAGCTCTGGTACATGGGCATACTCATCCGTGTGGGGATCTGCCGAGTTCATGAGCGGAATGCCGGAAGTTTCTGGCAGCAATGCGCTGTGGGGAAGCAATGCATTATGGGGCAGCAATGCATTGTGGGGTAGTAATGCGCTCTGGGGCAGCAACGCATTGTGGGGCAGCAATGCCCTCTGGGGTAGCAACGCATTGTGGGGTAGCAATGCCCTCTGGGGCAGCAATGCTTTGGGCGGAGAGAAATAAGAAACTCTGAACTGGACTGAAGGGCCTGCTCGCCAGCGGGCCTTTTTCTTTCAAAATGCGCTTCCGCCTCCGCCGCCGAAGCCACCGCCAGAGAATCCGCCTCCGCTGAAACCACCGCCACCGCTCCAGCCAGAACCCGACGAACTGGCGCGCGGCGCTGAGACGAATGTCTGGTGCATATCCGTGGCCATGCCATGCATCGCACTGGAGAACAATATTGGATTGAAGGCCATGCCCGGGACGTACCCACCCGGCGCCGCGTACCAGCTAGGCGGATCTTTTACGATGCCGGCGAAGGCCTGCGCCCAATGGTGTTCCACGCCGAGAGCCATGGCGTAAGGCAGAAACTTTTCGAAAGTATCTGGCGGCATGATCTTGAGACGGTCGGCATCCACGCGGTTCATGAATTCCTGGAAACCAAGTACTGCAACCTGGGTACGTGCACCTTGCGTGGTTTTCGCCGTCATCACTCGCGCAAACAGCCACCAGATTAAAGCTGAAATCAGCACACATCCAATGAGCAGCGGGACTGAGCTCAAAAAGTCTGCGACATGGAAAAATTGCAGAGCAGCGAAGATCATGGGGATACCGAAAGCCGCGCCGATGCTGTAGCCGTTGGCCGACTCCGGATCAAGCATGTAAATTCCTTTGCTCTTTAGTGCCGACATAATGTCTTCGCGAATCACGGGAACGGCAGTGTAGAAGCGATTCTTGAGGTTGGAAAGACGGACCTCCGTGGCGTCGCCTACGAAGATATTTTCCAGCATCACACGCTCGTGCGGCGCAAGGTCCCGCCAGTCCTGACGCTTCTGGAGCAGATGCAAAACATAATCTTTCTGATTGAATACGAGTCCCTTATCCATCTTCTCTTCGATCTTTATAAAGCCGCGCACTGCCAAGTCCACGATCGTCGAGGTGATGTCGCGAGGATGAATCGTGTCGTCAAGCAGCGTGCCCGCCTCGGCTGGCGAGATCCCCGCAGGTGGCGCATACATCGGCGCAACCGACTCGCCTGGATCGGGATCGCGCCCCTTGTACCACCACAACGTGAACATAACGGCCAACGTGACCAGCGGCAGAAAGACGACTGGATTTCCGCCCATGAACCATACCAATTTGGTCAGCGCACCGGGTTGTTTGAAAATTCCTTTGAGAATAAAAACGTCGATGGTCATCCCACCGCGCATGGATAGCGGGCTATTGGTCTCGAACTGAGCGTCCGCACCGTCGACTGTCGCCCTCGCATCGTGCCCGGCTGATCCATATGCTCCAGTAAATGCCTGCGCCCGCAGGGAGCCTGCGGCGGTGCCAGGGAAGTGCACCATGGCGGCAGCGTGATCGATCGGCACCGGCCAGTCGTTGCCGGTTACGTTCCAATAGAACTCGTCATAGTCATTGAAAAAGCGCGCTGCGTCGCGTACGCGGTAGGTAATCTCAACGGTGCGGGTGGCGTCCGCGGCGTCGGGAATGTAGATTTTCAGGTCACGGGAGCCGCCGGAAGTTGAGGAATCGTACTTGAGCTTGCCGCCGTTGCCGTCGGTGACGCCGGAGATGCTGATGAATAGCTGGTAATTCGTTCCATTCGGGCCGGGATATTCGATAGGAATCGTCCGGTGAATGCCGTGCCATTCGCCTTCGAAAACCAGACTAATCCGCTCAGTGATTACTGCGCTGCCGTCGACGTTAACGGTTATGTTGTCGTTAAAGTCGGTGATTCGCCAGCTCTTGGCCGGGACGGGAGTGGCTAGGACAACGATGGACGCGAGCAAACCCACGGCGGCCCGATAGAGACGCAGCCTGCCGCCTTTTCCGGACGTCGCAAGCAACGTCTTCGCACAACCTGTCCGCCCGATCATTGCCTCAGAACTTGACCTCAGAACTTTACCGCCACCGGCTCGCGGTCTGTGGCCGCAGTTTCGAAGAACTGGCGCGCCTGGAAGTTGAACATGCCGGCAAGAATATTGGTTGGGAATGACTGGATTTTAGTATTCAAATCGCGCACGACTGCGTTGTAATAACGGCGCGCGTTCTGGATCGAGTCTTCGGTCTGGCTCAATGAAGCCTGCAGTTGCGTAAATTCCTCTGACGCTTTCAGCTCCGGGTAATTCTCCGCCACGGCGAACAAACTTTTCAGCGCCCCGGTGAGCTGGTTCTCGGCTGCGGCCTTGTCCTCGGGGGTGGTCGCCTGCATCGCCTGCGAGCGGAACTTTGCAATATTCTCGAAGGTGCCTTTTTCGTGGGCGGCATAACCCTTCACGGTCTCGACCAGATTGGGAATCAGGTCGTGGCGGCGCTTGAGTTGTACATCAATGTCAGACCAGGCTGAGTCGCAGCGCACGCGCAACTGCACCAGCGTGTTGTACATGCCGACCAGGACGGCGGCGATCACGACCAGAATAACCAGAAGGATAATAGCGCTCATCAACGTCTCCTCCGGAATCATTGGGACGGTAGCACAGCGAGGCCGTAGGCGCAATCACGGTTGGCTCGCGAGATATAGCGGTTTGTTCGTCGGTGCGGCGGAAACCGGAGTTACTGCTGGGGTGCGAAGTAGCCCTTGCGGGCGCGGACTTGTAGATCTTTCTTTAATGCAGAAATCTCGATCGAGCGATAGCGGCCATCTGCATCAAAGTTAGCTGGACGGTAGGAAACCACATACTGACTGCGTAGTTCGTCTTCAATCGCCGCGAAGGAGTGCGTGATGTCCTTCATCTTGAAAGGAAAGAATGCCCGGCCGCCGGTAGCCTCGGCAATCTGCTCGAGAACTTTGTCGCCGCGCAGAATCAAGCCACTGTCGTCCGTGGAAATCGCGTAAATGATGACTTCAGCCCGCTGCGCCATTTCGATGGCCTGCGCCCGCGTGAATTCACTCTGATTATCTTCGCCGTCGCTGACGATGACAATGGCCTTGCGAACAGGATGATCAGGCCGATCCTTCAAGAATTTTTCGCGACAGGCGCGGTAAACCGCGTCATAAAGTGCTGTTCCTCCGCCATCTTTCAGGTTATGCACGCCGGCGGAAAGCAGCGTGACGTTGTCTGTAAAATCCTGTGTCATCTGGCTCTTGGTGTTAAAGCCGACGACAAATGCTCTATCGAAGCCTCGCCGGATTGTGTGTTCCAGAAAACTAGTCGCGGCGCTCTGTTCGAAGTCAAACCGTCCGTGCACGGAACCGCTGGAGTCAATCAGCAGGCCCATGTCAAGCGGCAGATCGGTTTCGCGGCGGAAATTTACAATCGCTTGCGGAGGCTTGTGGTCATCCAGGATAGAGAAATCCGTCTGGTTCAGATCCCGCACGAACTTGCCATGTTTGTCAGTGGCAATAAAGAGGACGTTAACCTCATCTACCCGTTCACGGATGGTCAGAACGGAGCCCTGAGGATCGTCCGAGGCATCAGACGCAACGGCCGGATAGGTCGCCGCGCTCGACCTTCCTGAAATGTATGAGGCCGACTGAGTCAGGGCAGGGATCGCGCCTGTTGCCATGGCCAGAACCAGCACCAAGAGACAAAGGATGCGCCGCGTGTACTTCATACCTAGGAAGTCCAAATTTTTCACGCCCAAACATGGCGAAACGCACTTCTAAACTATTAGATGCACGCGAAGTGCCGAAGATGACCGCCAGTTCGCCCTTCTACTTCATTCGACTTTAGGTGCGGATCGCTCAAGTGCCAAGTTACAAAAGGAGCACGCTGTGGGTCATGCCTCAAAGTCTTTGAGAATCTGAGAAATCCGGCCAGGGCGCTCCTACCGAGATTCTTCTACAGCATTTTCACAATGCTTTTAGGGTTTAAGATGTCACATGAATTGCGAGCCGGGATATGTTGTTTCGCTCGCCTCAGGAGGATTCATGAAAAAGTCGATGGCGTGTTTGTCAGTCCTGCTTCTGCTTACTAGCGGTGCGCTCGCAGCCAATGATGCCAAGGAAGTTGAGCGTGTGAAGGAAGCCGGCGAAGTAATGAAAGAGATCTTGAACATTCCTGACGACATTCCTCAAGACCTGCTGGACAAGGCGGAGTGCGTGGTTGTTCTGCCTTCGGTGAAGAAGGGCGCATTTGGAGTCGGTGGAAGCTACGGCCGCGGCGTCATGGTTTGCCGCAGGGGTGAACATTACACCGGTCCGTGGGGAGCGCCCGCACTTTACGCGCTGGAAGGCGTGAGCATTGGTTTTCAGATTGGCGGTCAAGCCACCGATTTTGTTCTGCTTGTCATGAATCCCAAGGGGGCGCGATCGTTGCTATCCAGCAAAGTAAAGCTGGGAGCTGATGCCTCTGCCGCCGCTGGCCCAAAAGGCCGTACGGCTGAGGGCGCGACCGACATCGTCATGAACGCTGAGATTCTTTCTTATTCGCGCAACAAAGGATTATTCGCTGGAGTCTCACTGGAAGGCTCTACACTGCGTTCTGATGGCAGCGCAAATGAGAACCTCTATGGAAGAAAATTGAGCGCCAAAGAGATCATCCGCGAGGGCAAGGTAGGCGTTCCAGCCGCCGCGATGGAATTGGATTCGCTGCTGAATAAAAAATCGCCCAAGAACAGGTCGGAGCCAAAGTCTCTGCAATAGATCCGTACGGGGCGTGAAGAGTGTCGGATGGCAGGAAAATCCACAGGCGTGATCCGTTGCGCGTGGGCGCGGAGTGAGCTTTCCATCCGCTATCACGATGAAGAATGGGGCGTGCCGGTCCACGATGACCGCACGTTCTTTGAGTTTCTTATTCTGGAAGGAGCTCAAGCCGGTCTGAGCTGGGAAACGATTCTCAACAAGCGCGAGCATTACCGTACTGCCTTCGATGGCTTTGACCCGAGTCTAGTAGTCCGCTACGACCGGCGAAGGGTTCAGCACCTGCTGCGTAATCCAGGTATCGTGCGCAACCGGCTCAAAATTGCCTCAACCGTGCAAAACGCCAAGGCGTTCCTGCGAGTGCAGGAAGAATTCGGCAGTTTCGATCGATACGTCTGGAAATTTGTGGGGGCCAAGCCGCGGATAAATTCGTGGAAACCGCTAGACCGAATTCCGGCCCGTACCGCAGAGTCCGACGCACTGAGCAAAGATCTCAAGCGCCGCGGCTTCAATCTCGTCGGGTCCACCATTTGTTATGCCTTCATGCAGGCTGTGGGTATGGTCAATGACCACGTCATCGGCTGCTTCCGCCGCCTGGCTACGAACACAGCGTCGCCGAGTGTTTCAGAAGCATGCGGCTTCCGAGTGTAGCGGAATCACGTTTCCGGACGGCAGCCCCGGCAGCCCCCGGCAGCCCGACTCGGATTGCCAAACATCCGCAGCATCCGGTAAGCTACGAAAGTTCCTCAGAAAACCCCAGAATTGCCGGGATGGCGGAACTGGCAGACGCAGCGGACTCAAAATCCGCCGGTACTTAGTACCTTGGGGGTTCGACTCCCCCTCCCGGCACCATTATATTTCTTTTATTTTCAATAACTTAATTTGAGTAGCAAAGTCGCGTGCGCGATACGGGTGTATGCTCGT
>QIAN01000093.1 GCA_003225005.1 Acidobacteriota bacterium
CAGTCGGCGCGCCTTGTCGAGGTTCACGTTGTCCGGCCAGCTATTGAGCGGCGCGAAGCGCTGCTGGCCGGCTCCCGCGCCGCCGCGCCCGTCGCCGATGCGGTACGTGCCTGCGCTGTGCCACGCCATCCGGATGAACAGCGGACCGTAGTGGCCGAAGTCGGCCGGCCACCAGTCCTGCGAGCCCGTCATCACGGCATGAAGGTCCTTGATCACGGCATTCAGGTCGAGACTCTTGAATTCCTTGGCGTAATCGAATTCCTCGCCCATCGGATCGGACAGGGTCGAGTGCTGATGAAGAACCTGAAGGTTCAGCTGGTTTGGCCACCAGTCACGGTTCGTGTGTGTGGGAGATGCGCCCGTGAAAGGGCACTTGGCTTCGGTTGACACGTTTTGGTCCTCCTTGGCGAGTTCTTTCTCCATGAGTTCATTTCTCCTTACGTCTTAACCCAAAAAGACTCTGGTGAAATACAAAAGGATTTCGGCTTACCGATTCGGGCAAATCACAGGCTCGATCTGCCGACGCGGCCATTCATACGGTATCCAAACCCACGACACTTAACGGGAAGCGCTGCGCTGAGCGCACTTCGGGCAGAGCCCGCGGAAAATGAGGTGGCATTCACGAACAATTCGCTTACCGAGAGAACGAGAGGCAGGCCTGGGCACGTCGAACCACTCCATGTCCTCCACATTGCCGCAGCGGTCGCAGATGAAGTGGTGGTGCCGCATGCCTTGCAGATCGAATCGCCCGGCGCGGCCCTCGACCGCCACTTCACGCACCAAACCCGCCTTCACCAAATCCCGCAGATTGTTATAAGTCGTGGCCCTCGAAGAGCGCGGATCCACGTGATTCACGGCTTCAAAGATTTCCGCAGCCGTGGGATGCCCCTTGTGGTCCATCAAGAATTCCATCACGGCGTAGCGCTGCGCCGTGCACCGCAACCCGCTGCCCTCCAGGGACCGCTTAATCGCCTCGGCGTCCATAAGACAGTTTAGATTATATCTAATATAATATTTTGTCTACACTCATAGTGTTGGTTGCAGTCTCACGCGTTGTGTCCAGATGGTCGCTAGCCTTGATCGGAAACGCCTCGGGGCAGACTATCGCAGTTCTCACATCCCTGTGGCCCATGGTCTTCATCACGGGCCGCGAGGTTTCCGGTGTTGTTCAGCACTCGCGTGCCGTAATCGTGCCGGCTGCAATACAGGACCAGATCTTTAGCAAGTCCGGCCTTCACACGCGCCGTGCGAAACTGCTTTGCCAGGTCCGTCAAATGACCGCACTTCGATACTGGATACACGTACCTTCAGCACACGGTATTTGCTCCAAAAGATAATGTGCAAGTTCGGTTTTGATTGCTCAGTTGAACTAAGTTGGAATAATGAGTTATTTGGGGCCAATCAGCCTCGAGGTAACCAGATTATTGAAATTAAGTCTGATGGGGGGATGGGGGAGAATTAGCCTTGGCAGTACACTATACGTATTTGAAAGATTTTAAGTCAGCTTCGTATTCCTATTATTCTAAAGCACAATTGCCAGCTGAATTTCTATTATGCGACTTCTCCGACTGATACAGGACGAAACATATGCTGTTGCCAAAAATATTTTCATAGCACGAAGTACCCGCTTCCATCTTGGCAGCCAATACGGCCGGAGGGGTTGCCAATGCCTTGGGTGTAGGAGCTGTTGTTATCAGGGTGTGGCCTGTCGGCAACGCCATTTTCTTTTGTTGTCCGAAAAGCGGACAACTCTTGCAACAAGCTAACCAATAAGCCGGAACAATGCGTACTGGCCGGCGGCAACGATGCGCTCGGCAAGTGTTTTGTGGAAAACGGTAACAAAAAGAATCCTTCGCCTATTGCATTCAATGGTAAACTTCAATCGTACGATCTTGCCGCAAACCATGAAAAGGAAATTTGTCCGGATATTATTCGTGGTTCTTGCCACCTTTGCGGTGTTCTCGTTCGCCTACCCTGACGACCTCTCTGACGACGACTCTTCGTGCAGCCAAATTGAGATGCTGCACGTGTCCCCTGTAAGAATCCCGAGTCACCGGGACCAGCAGGGCCTTGCTGTGGACTCCCCGAGGCTCTTCGCCACCAACAAGAGTACATGCTCTCTGAGTTCTTCAGAGACAACAACCCCTCCAACACTACTATCTCTCGCCGCTTGTGTTCTCCGTTGCTGAGACTCATCAGACCTCAAATTTGAGTTTGCCAAAGCCGCAAGGATTAGCTCTGCCGCGTCGGCTAGGTTTGGCCGGAAAGTCTCACATGCAATCTGGAGGTGTGTCATGCAGGTCTCACAAGCCAGGAATCAGTCTATGTGGAAGCAGGTTTACCAAGAAGCGCTGTTTGAGCTCGATCAAACACGTTTTCAACCCAAACTGGATGCAGCATTGAAAGCGGTGCAGGATCGGTTGCTTGAAGTGCGCTCTGATCCTGCTGACCGTCGTGAACTGATGGAACTCGAAGACGCGAAACGCACGATCGCGTTCCTTCGGAAACACGAGCTGGAAGAATTCTGAGAAATTCAGATGACGTGGGAGGCGTTGGCTGGGGTTGTCAGCGCTCCAGGCCAACGCTCTTACACGTAATCGAACCTGCACGATTCAGTAGGCGATCTCCCTGAGGAGGCAACATGAGCGAAATAAGAGTTGAGCTTCCCTGTAAGTACTGCGGCGAGGTCTTTTCAATATTCGTCAGGGAAGCCGCCGAGCGCAGGGGGAAAATTATGTGCCCGGTTTGCGGCCGAATGCACGAGTACAAGTTAGCTGACATCAGTAAGATTGCTGCCGGGACTCACTGAGCAGGTCATGACGGCCCCGACAAGATTCGAGTCTGCCTGCATCCCTAGGATTTGCAGGATGGGTGAATCGAACCCTCCAAACCAATGGTTAGAGGTTGGAGTTGGAATGCTCCAGTACGAGATAAAACTGGCCACCACGCACGTAAGCCTTGTCACCGGATGGTTACTCACGATCGGAGGAATCATCGGCTTAGTGCTCCCTATTTTGCCGGGCTTGCCTTTTCTCCTGCTCGGGCTGGCGATTTTAAGCGAGCGTTATGGATGGGCGCAATGGGTCACGACGTGGCTGCATTCATTGTTTCATCGATCAAGCGGTACCTCGAAAGACGGAAAAGGACGGAGGACTTCTATGTTGCAGTTAGCAACCCAACACTCAGACGAAGTCACAACTATTTGGTGTAAGGGTCGAATCGTCTTAGGAGACGATCTTCATCGCTTAATGGTTGTGGCCTTGTCCCAGAACACACCTGGAGTGATCCTGGATCTATCGAGCGTCAATCTGATCGATGCTGCGGGCTTAGGTGCTCTCGTTGATGTCCACAAGCGATTCCAATGTGCAGATAAGAAGATGGAACTGAGGGACCCTACACGCTTTGTGGCCCACGTCGTCAGAATAACACGTCTAGATAGATTGTTTCACATTCTACGTACCCGGGAGCTGGTGGTGTCTCGCATAATGGTTGCAAGCATGGGTCAAGGTCGTTCAACCTCTTCTTGACCTTTCTAACCGTGGGCTGCGGGCGTTGTCGTGTTCAGTCGCTTCTGCTACTTTGCAGAGTTACGACGCTGGAAATCCGCTGTCACGAGACGTTGAGGGCATGAGCCGGGATGAAATCGAAGTCATATATAGTCTGGGTTGTTGGCGCCTTGCTGGTGATCGCGTCTGTCGACACCATACCCGATCCCCCGGCGGTGAATCCGCACGCTGTCAGTGTCGCCACCCGCCTGTGTAAGACCCGTGGCGGCGCGTGTGAGTATCGTTTGAGGTGTGATTGGTCTTGCTCTTCCCACCTCCAAGTACGCTGGACCGCCTTCACCTCGGTTTACGAGCCGAATCTTCCCAGCGATCGGATCGCCCTAACTGGATTTGCGGCCGATCCATCTCCCCCGGGCGCTCGAAACTCCGCGCAGCCTTTAACTCACTCGTAAGCCACGAGTGCGATGTTTTCTCGCTGAAAGTGTCGCGCACAACGGGGACATCTCCTGAAAACTGTTCACAGTGGCAGGCGTTCTAATTCCTGAAGGTGGTTTGCCGAACAGGGTGGGACGATTCTCCATAGATAGAAAAAACACGAGGACCGTAATGAAGACTTCAGCGGTTGTTAGCGCATGGCGCAAGATTCTCAAGGGAGAGCAACCTTCGCTTTCCATTGAGATTACCCGCGAGTGCCCACTCCGTTGTCCCGGATGCTATGCCTATGATGCTGCGCATCTAGGGGGCGGGCTGACGTTGCGCGATCTTCACGATCACAAAGGGAAAGAACTGATCGATGGTGTTCTCGAAGTCGTCGACCGCCTCCAGCCTTTGCATCTGTCGCTACTAGGAGGTGACCCGCTCGTCCGGTATCGGGAGCTCGAATTGATGATTCCCCTATTGCTTCGTCGTGGCATTCACGTCCAGCTCGTCACTAGTGCGTTCCGGCCGCTGGCGACGAGTTGGGCGATGCTCCCTCACCTGAACGTCGTCGTGTCAATTGATGGGCTGCAGCCAGAACACGACCTCCGACGCGCACCGGCAACATACGATCGAGTCCTGAAAAACATCGCTGGCCAGAAGATTACGATCCACTGCACAGTCACCGGCCAGATGATGAAGAGGCCAGGCTATTTGAAGAAATTTTTGGAGTACTGGACTCCCAGGGCCGAGGTCCACAAGGTATGGTTCAGCTTGTTCACTCCACAAGTGGGAGATCGCCTGCCGGAAATGTTGCAACAGCATGAGCGTCTGCAGGCGATCGCGGACATGATGGCGCTACGGAAGCAATTTCCCAAACTGGATATGCCGGAGGGGATGATTCGACAGTTCGCGACGCCTCCACATTGTCCAAAGGACTGTATTTTTGCGCTCACCACTCATACTTTGTCGGCGGACCTGAGAACGAAGATCGTCCCGTGTCAATTCGGCGGAAATCCGGATTGCGCTTCTTGCGGATGCGTCGCATCCATGGGCTTGGCAGCCGTAGCAGCACACAAGCTAGGCGGCATCATCCCAGTTAGAGCCATCTTCAAAGCCTCTGTCAGGATTGGCCGGATTCGCCAGGCTCGATCCGAACAGACTGCAAAGCTGTCGTCAGTAAAGGAACAACTGCGAGTGCTGCCCTAAGAATGAAGATTGGAGAGTCTATGAGCAAGAATCTGTCAACAACCAACCAGGCCGAACTCACGCCGCTGCGGGAACTATCCGCATGGGTCGGCAGCAATCCGCTGCTCACACAGGCGAGCACCGGCAACACTTCCATAAAACTTGAAGGTGTCTTGTGGATCAAAGCATCGGGCAAGTGGATGGCCGACGCTATACGCGAGGACATCCTGATCCCTGTAGATCTGGCGGAAGTTAGGGAGTGCGTGAAGCACAAGGTTGATCCTGCCGCGCGGTTTACGAGTGCTTCAATCGAGACAGCTATGCACGCCGTACTGCCGCACCGCGTGGTGCTTCACGTGCATTGCGTGAACACGATCGCCTGGGCGGTACGGCAAGACGCGCGGGTTCAACTGGAACATCAACTTGATGGTTTACGGTGGCAATGGATCTCCTACGTGCCTTCGGGCCTGCCTCTCGCTCGGGAGATCGAGAAGGTTCTTTCCGTCGCCGTTGATACCGATGTACTCGTTTTGGGTAACCATGGGTTGGTCATCGGAGGAGAGGATTGCAGTGCCGTCGAAGCTCTGCTATCGGAGGTAGGGCGGCGTTTGGCCATTTATCCACGACAGGCATACCGACCCAACTACGATGCGCTCTCGGAAATGACTGATAGTTCAGGATGGGCCTTGCCAGATGACGAGGAAGTGCATGCTCTTGGCACTGACGCGATTTCTGGAGTGGTTCTTTCGGGAGGCTTTCTCTATCCTTGTCAACCGATCTTTTCGAACTCGAGCACGCCGGAGGTGTTCCGTCCGGTCGCTTGTCCTAATCCGAGAGATCAATGGGAAAGTCGCTTCCGTACTCGACCTTTTTTGATCATTGAAAGGTACGGAGTAATCGTTAGAAGGACGATCACACCCGCACAGCGCGCGATGATGAGCGGTCTGGCACAGGTCGTCCAACGGATCGGTTCATCCACGCCACTTCGCTACCTTTCAGAAGAGGAGGTGGCGAACAGTTCCAGCACGATCGCCTCTCGCTATCGGGAACTCGCCGACGCGAGTCGGTACAGCAGTGCGCGATAAATTCGCCCTGGCCAAACGAGGTGCCTGGGGTCGGCTAATCGATAAATCGGCAACCCTAGATCTGGGTATTGCTAGCCTTGGCGATTGTGGTTCGGTGCATCCAGCCAATCCTCAGGCTGGTTGTTGGCGAAAAATCCTAGTACCCTATCGACAAGTGCGCCGGCGGTCAGGTTACGCGTGGACTCGAGCATTTCCCGCCGGGGCACTTGCGATAGGGGGATTTGGACTAAGCCGCTGGCGTTTGCGGCGGACGCGGTGAGCTGTGGGATTTGAATCGACTCTGGGTTGGAAGTTGTTGTATTGAGAGGAGTTGCGTGAGGAGCCCGTTATTGATGCTCATCGATATATTGCTGACGTCGCTATCCATGTTCACATGTTCACATCATCGTAACGCACCACGGTCAGTCGTTCAAGACTCCACCGGCGTATCAGACTTGTACACGCGGTAGCGTCCGCCGCGCCAGCGGCTTAGTCCAAATCGCGTTATCACTCAGTGACAAATGCTGCCCTCGCAAGCGCAGGGCTCGCCTTTCGAATGACTACCTCTGAACTGCCAACCCGTCCGCAACAGACTGTGCCACGAACGTGCCCCGGGCTTTGCTCACATTTACGTCAATTGGGCTTTTCTCGATGCTTTCACAGAGTGCTTCCGTGCGGGCTTTGTAGTGGGTAAGTAGTTGACGCCAGAATGAGTTGAGAAGAAATCGTGACCTGAGCCGCACTACCGACAGACAGTCGCGGAGCCAGGCGGTACGCAATAGATTTGGCACACTCCTGGCACACCAGGGCATCTTCATATCGACCTTTAGTCTTGATAGGAAGCACACGTGTATCACAGATTGGTGGGGTTGTTGAGGGCAAAACGTTCGCGTCAACCACATTATCTCCTACAATCAATTACTTGTCGTGGGAGCGTTGACACGGTAGAGGTCTGAAGTTGGACTTCAGGCAGCCATCACTTCGCACCTCCCGCTCCGAGGGAGTTGGGTTCGAAGGGTTAGGTAAGAACCCGAAGTTCCGATCCTAGTCTTCTTAAACATCGAAGACGCTTGATCACGCTGCTGCCCTGAATTTCGTCCGAATTCCTGTTGTCCGCCGGCGCCCAGAGCCAGATTGGATAGACTCCCGGTATCAATACGCGTGCGAACCTCCCATTGCCCGAGGAAGGGTCAGAGCTGCTCCGCCAGTGGCGTTCCACCCCGCGGATTTCCCGATACTGAGGCGATTCTTGTGATCAGCACCTTCAAACCGGTTTGAGGGTCATGCTCGTCCTCCCCAGATAATTCGGACCGAGTGGTGTTCAGATACGTCCTCACCATCTCTCGCGCCTCACCAGGCCAGCGGAAGGTACGACGGCTGGCTGGTTGATTCAATTCCTCCATGTTCCGCAAAGACTGTGGAAGCCCACATCCCCTCCTACCTAATAAATGTCGGCGAAACGGGAATGTATCTCACTCTGGATTCTATTTTCCGGAGTTACGCGACCATGCGTAATCTCGGAAGTTCAAGAGTCCGGAGGGAGGTATTGGCAGCGCTGTGGAGAAGATCACTGCCCGCTCACAGAAAAGTCGTCCATATCCGAAATGGAAAGAATTTTCGAGTAGGGTGACTGGCTCGTACTCAGGAGGATCGGGACCCTGGCCAAAGAATGCTTGTTGCCTTGGAGGCCCTTCTCGTCAAACTGCCCCCCAAAGCGGCTTTCGGTCTAACGCAGCCAATTCTCGCGCAGAAGGTCGTCCACTCGGGCAAACTCCTTTTCGTTATCGGTGACGATGATGTAACCAAGTGCAAGCGCTTGGGCCGCAATAAGCAGATCGTTGGCGCCGATTGGCGTGCCAGCCTGCTCAAGCCGCGTCCGCAGCAATCCGTACGCCGCGTCAGCCGGTGTCTCGAAAGGTAAAACCTCAAGCACCCCAAGCACGACTTCCAGCTGGGACGAGAGCCGTGGCGAGCCCTTGTTGGCAGCCCCGTAACGCAATTCGGCGGCGACAATGATGCTGGTACAAACTTCCCCTTCGCCAACCTTGCGGATGCGCTGCGCCACTTTTCCCTGTGGGTTGCGGACAAGATCAGAAACGACGTTGGTATCGAGCAGGTAGCGCATCAGAGATCAACCGGATCGGGGGGCAAATCACGGATGGGTGGAAAGTCCTCCTGCACCGGCGTCAGTGTCGCCAACACCGCCAACAGAGACTTGGGGGGAGCAGGCTCAATGATCAATCGGTCGCCTTCTTTTCGCATGACGGCGTCCTCACCCCGAAATTCGAACTCACGGGGGATCCGCACTGCCTGATTGCGACCATTCCTAAAGACTTTGACGTGACGTTCTGGACTCACAATCAGCCTCCCAAAGCATATGCCTAAGCATATGCCAAACTATTTCGTATGTCCAGGCCGGAATTGACATGGGGTTTCGGCGCGGTCGGGTAGTCAGGAAATCTGGATCAGGGACCTGCGAACTGGCCAGGACTCCATGCTCACGGTCAACCGGACGGACAAGTGGCATCCCCGCTTCTCGCCGGACGGTTCGAAAATAAGTTTCGGCGCGGAGCCGAATATTTACGTCATGCCTGTGACCAGCGGTGCGGATGTATGCAACGACATCGTTGCGCTCAAGACGCAAAGACTCCTGAGTTTCTCACACGGACATGTGGTTCTGAATCGCACGAACTAGGAAGCTGGCCCATCCCGCGAAGACAGGCGCACCCGGATGTTTTCCAGAAGTTCAGATGCGGCTTGGCCCGCATCCAGCGTGGAAAATTCATTTCCCAGTTCCACCATCGGTGCGGTGGCACAGGCAATCCGGAAGTCTTGCTGCGTTCCTGGCGACGCCGTTAAGTTCGGACCAAGGATGATCAAGCTAGGCCGCGTTGCCCGGATCAGGATCAATGAATCGTGCAGGTGACTGTTGGTGAGGACCCTGTACCCCGCACTCCGCAACAATTCCCGCAAGTAAGCGAGCACATCGGCGGATTGATCCACGCACAATATGCTAGGGCCCGTGACCGCCACCCGCTCTGAAATAGTGCTTCGCCTGTAAAACGCCGAAACCGCGTCCTCCTCGGATTCATGTGCTTCAAACAACGTGATCAGGTTTGTCATCTTCAAGACTTTGTAGACATCCGCCGGCACGTTGCACAATTTCAAATCGCCGCTGGCTCTACGTGTGCTGGTCAGCAACCGTACCAGCATTCCAAATCCACTGCTGTCGATGAAAGCCACTTCGCCGAGGTGCAGGACGAAAGCCTTGCGATCCTGCAAGAGCCCGCTGATATGGTCGCGCAATGACTCCGTTTCACCGCCTCCGACGATGCGTCCGCTGCACCGGACAATCGTCACATCTCCTACTCCGCGCGTGCTCAGCGATAGCGGCACTGTGCCTCTTTGCCGATCTCAATGAAGGTCACGTCACAAACCGCTGCATTATATCCCGCTGGAAACGGCTGAGAGCTTGTCCGTCGTTGGCGAGTTCGTCGGGAAGGAACTTCAGGGCGACGTGACGACCAAGCTTCCTTCGGCTTCGTAGACCACCCCCATCCCCCCGCCCCCGATTTTCCGGAGGATGCGGTAATGAGAAATCATCTGTCCCACGGGTTGGGAGGGCGTGGCCACTGGCGGGAATGTTAGAGGGGTGTTGAACAAAGGTCAATTGCAGAATGGCTCGGGCCGATTTGCCATTTTTGATGCATCACGGATCAGGCGTCCTTCTGTGCAATCGAATTGCAAAGTTCTTCTCAATTGCAATTAGATTGGAATTTGCCGTGCGGCCTTTCAACCACTCCGCGTCACACGCTCAATGCTGTTCAGCGAGGCGGGGAATTTGCCATTTAGAATTTCCCACAACTCCCTCATGCATCAGGGTTCACCTTGCGAATAAATGCCGCGCTTCCGGAAGATGTGTTCCACCGTGATTGGGTGTAAGTGAAAGAATGGCTCCTCAGGTAGGACTCGAACCTACAACCCTCCGGTTAACAGCCGGATGCTCTGCCATTGAGCTACTGAGGAGTGTTGTTCGTCGCGCGGGAGCGCGACGTAAACGCCGTCGAGATTCATCATAGCATCCCGCGCCGACTCTGAAAACAGCGGCCCAGACCGCTGCGCTGGCTCTGAAAACACCGGCCGGACTCTCCGCGTTAAGTCGCTAAGGGCGCAGGACAGGCTCTGTGATTCGAGTTTTGCGGATGGAATGGTGTCGGAACTGGGAGCAGATGCTATTTCTGTTACGCTAACCCGTTGTGCGGGCGGCTCTACCCGCCACCAGCTATGTTCCAATCGCCAGGTTTTAATCAGCATGTGTTAATCAGCATGCGTTAATCGGCATGTTCTAATCAGTGAGGTGGATATGTCCGGAGGGTTGCGTTTGTTCTGGATGGTTGCATCTTTATTATTTCCGGCGTTATTGCTGGCGGCGGCGGTTTATGCGTCCGACGGCTCCTCGTCCTCTTCGCCGGCTGCGGCCGTCTCCTCGCAAGGACCTCTTTTGGCCGAGCCGAAGCCGTTGGCCGAAACTTTGCATGGCACCAGAATCGTCGACAACTACCGCTGGTTGGAAGACGGCAAGAATCCGGAGACGCAAAAATGGGTCGACGCGGAGATGTCTTACACCCGCGCCGTGCTCGATCCTTTGCCGGGACGCGAACAGATCCACAAACGTCTGACCGAGCTCCTGACCATCGGCAACATCAATGTTCCGCAGATCGGCGGCAAATATTATTTCTACACTCGTCGCGACGGCATGCAGAACCAGCCGGTACTGTATGTGCGCGAAGGCCTCAACGGACAGGACCGCGTTGTGGTCGACGCCAATCAGCTTGCTGCCGACGGCACTATCGCGCTTGACTGGTTCGAACCTTCGGAGCACGGCAAGTACGTC
The DNA here is from genome assembly GCA_003225005.1 of Acidobacteriota bacterium. Lineage (GTDB taxonomy): Bacteria > Acidobacteriota > Terriglobia > Terriglobales > Acidobacteriaceae > Sulfotelmatobacter. The sequence goes on from QIAN01000093.1 coordinate 11,070, forward strand.
GCCTATGGAACTTCGCCCAGCGGCTCGGAGATGAGCACGCTGCACATCATCGAGACCAAGACCGGCAAGCTGCTGCCGGACACAATTGGGCGTACGCGCGCCGCGAGCATCGCGTGGAAGCTCGACAACTCCGGGTTCTACTACACGCGCTATCCCAAGAAGGGCGACGTAGCCGAGGGCCAGGAGATGTACAACCGTCACATTTTCTATCACGAACTGGGCAGCGATCCCGCCGACGATCCTCTCATCTTCGGCGAAGGACGCGACGCCGAAGACTGGCCCAACGTGACCCTTTCCAACGACGGCCGCTGGCTGCTGATTCAAGTTGAGCAGGGGTGGACCAAGACAGAACTTTTTCTCGTCGACATGAAATCTGACAAACCGGCCTCGCGCGTGACCACGGGCAAGAATTTTCTTTATGGCGGCCAAGTGTTTGACGGAAAACTGTTCATCACTACCAACGAAGACGCGCCGCGCTATCGCGTCTTCGTCACCGACGCAACCAACTTTGACCGCGAAAATTGGAAAGAAATCATTCCGCAGACCGACGCCGTTCTGCAAGGCACGGGTGTCTTCGGAGGAAAGCTCTTCGCCCAGTACGAGCAGAATGCCAGCTCGCAAATCAAACTCTTCGATCTCGAAGGCAAAAAGATCAGCGACCTCGCACTGCCCACCATCGGCACCGTATTCGGCTCCGGGGGCAAGTGGGACAGAGACGAACTCTTCTACGGCTTCCAGTCCTTCACCGTCGCGCCTTCGATCTACCACTACGACTTAAAGGACGGCTCAACTTCGCTCTGGACCAAAGTTGACGCGCCTTCCATCGATCCTGCTGCCTACGAAGTCCAGCAGGAGTGGTATCACTCGAAAGACGGCACGCGCGTGCCCATGTTCGTAGTCCACAAAAAAGGATTGAAGAAAGACGGCCGCAATCCCACGCTGGTTACCGCTTACGGAGGCTTCAACGTCAGCCTCACGCCCACCTTCAGCCGCACTGCCTATCTATGGATGGAGCACGGCGGCGTCTACGCCGTCGCCAACCTGCGCGGGGGTGCCGAGTTCGGTGAAGACTGGCACCGCGCCGGCATGCTCGACAAAAAACAAAACGTCTTCGACGACATGATCGCCGCCGCCGAGCACCTCATCGCCGAAAAATATACTGACAAGAATCATCTTGCCGTGCAGGGCGGCTCCAACGGAGGCCTGCTCATGGGCGCCATGATCACGCAACGTCCCGACCTGTTCCGCGCCGTGGTCTGCCAGGTGCCACTGCTCGACATGCTGCACTATCAGGATTTCCAGATCGCCAAGCTCTGGATCCCCGAGTACGGCAGCGCCGAAAATCCCGAACAGTTCAAGTGGCTCTACGCCTACTCGCCCTATCACCACGTGAAGCCGGGCGCAGAGTATCCCGCCATCTTATTCATGACCGCCGACACCGACACCCGCGTCGATCCCATGCACGCCAAAAAGATGGCCGCTCTAATGCAGGCCGAAGCCAAGAATGGCACCAGCCGCGACCGTCCAATCTTATTAAGGATAGAAACCAAGGCCGGCCACGGCGCAGGCAAGCCAGTAACCAAGCAGATCGAGGAGTTCACGGATCTGTATTCGTTCTTGTTTTGGCAGTTGGGAGTGAAACCGTAACGTGGGTCCTCGGTGCTTATCCCTCCGCAGGTACGACTGTTGGTCTGAGATCAACTTCGCAGCCGAGTTTGCGCAACGTTCGGACCAGTCTCGGAGCGCGCTGTCTGTTGGAGTGGAAGGCCAGAACGTGCGGAAATAGACGTCACGCACTGTCACGCGCTACTGCCCTCCCCGCTGGAGCGAGATGGGTAGCGCGCACTCATTGGCTCAAAAACGCACATTCCAAGTCAGACTCAGGGACGGCCTCAACTGATCCAGAGCGAAGAGGGCCTTTACCTTTCCACGCCGGCGACATCGTAACAGTCCGCCCCGATTTTTCATCCCCTTGGGTGGGCCGCCAGGCCCATGAGCACTCAGGACATGCTCTTTCGCAAAGAACATTGCTAAAACGCTGCATCCCCACTGTCCCGAATCGGACCGTGTTCCACAATACGGAATAGCGCATTACTAAAGTCCAATTAGCCTCTTGCTTTCAGTTACTTGCCACCCTTTCCCCAGATAGGCGACCATCTCTATCAACACGCGCCACGATCCGGACTTTCGGGATGCGTTCAGGACTCTAGCTGAACGGACACCGGCTGACAACACACCGCTACAGGGCGGAATTGGTGCGATTCCACACAAAAAGGGGAAACTTGATGCGAAATCTTATCGGCGTTTCCGTTTTGGTTTGCATGATTTCGACTTTGGGACTGGCTCAGGAACCGCCAAAGCCGGAAGTTTACGGAGGCTACCAGTTCACCAGCACCGACGGCGGATGGCATGCCAGCGGCTGGAACACTGCCGCGAACATGTACATTACTCGCTGGCTGGGCGCAACCGCGGATTTCAGCGGCGTATATCACTCTGGCTCGAATCTCTACACTTACACTTTTGGGCCGGTGGTGTCGATCCACAAGAGCAGCTTCTCGCCTTATGCGCATGCTTTGTTTGGCGGCGTCCATACCGCAAGTGGTGGCATCAGCGACAGCGGCGTGGCGATGCTGTTCGGTGGCGGTGTGGACTTCGGAAAACGCAAGCTGGTTTTCCGCGCGGTCCAGTTCGACTGGATGGTGCTCCGTTTTTCGGGCATTTCCGACAAGAACAATATGCGCGTGAATACTGGAATTCTGTACCGGTTTTAGTTTGCCGGTACCGGTTTTAGCTCGCGTGAAAGCGCAAAAAAAAGGTGGCCTACGGCCGCCTTTTCCTTTGGCTGTGGGGACGGAGTTGCCGAATGCCTTGCGGCGGCAAAATGACAATCAGCTGGATTGCTCATTCCAGCAGCAGCAAGCCAGAATACTCTCCGAACGAAGGGTGTGTCAGCCCCCGTCTGTCGTCTCGGATTTGGCTCTCCACTCAACAGCAAAAATTCCATTGTGAAACACCGATTTCGGTGGCTTGAAAAAGGTGGTCAGCAAAAATATTTTAGGCAGAAATCAACAACCTCCGGGATGTCGACAGGAGTGTGAAAGATTGTATGCGTTGAGACTAAGGAGATTTTCGCCCGGTTACAAATCTCGCGGCCCGCTGTCCAATCCGGTTCCAAGCGGAGCTTCCTTCAACAATTCTTGCAGGTCGAGCGGACGGGTGAACATGGCGAGTTGGCCTTGGGGCGTGCGCGGCCACATTTCTCGCGGCTTGTCACAATACAACTCGACTCCGTTGTCATCGGGATCGCTCAGGTAGACGGATTCGCTGACACCGTGGTCGGCCGCGCCTTGCAGCGGAATTTCCGCAGCCAAAACTCTGCGTAGAGCAGCAGCCAATGCCGCGCGAGTTGGGTACACGATTGCGGTGTGATACAGGCCGGTTGTTCCCGGAGCCGGCGGCGAACCGCCGAGACTTTCCCACGTGTTCAACGCGATGTGATGGTGATATCCACCAGCAGACAAGAAAACCGCGCCATCACCATATCGCTGGGTCACCTCAAGCCCAAGCACGCCAGAGTAAAAGCGGAGTGCGCGTTCGAGGTCGGCAACTTTCAAGTGTACGTGTCCGATGCGCACGTTGTGGTCAACAGTATAGGGCGTGGTTGTTGTCGGGTTATTCTTGGACAAAGCCATCAGTGAGATTCTTGCCGCAATTTCAGGAGTGGACCAATCGTGTCCAGATTAAGGTTTCCTCCGCGATGGATTGGGCTGGCGGCCATCTTACAGAATCGAGTGCACCACGCCTCCATCCGCCCTCAGCGCCGCCCTGTTAGTCGCGGAAGATAATGGACTACACACGAAAGTCACGAGCGCAGCCACTTCTTCTGCCGTGGCGAAACGTTGCCGCAGAGGTGTAGGACGCATACCGCGAAAGAATTCCTTCTCGACTGACGCGGCGTCTGTCTGCTGCTCTGCCGCCAACTGGCCGACAAACTTGCTTACGCCTTCAGAAGCCGTTGGTCCTGGCAACACCGTATTTACCGTCCCCTTCGTGCCCACGGTCGTCTCAGCCAGTCCGCGCGCAATAGCGAGTTGCGCGGTCTTGGTCATGCCGTAGTGGATCACCTCCGCGGGAATCTGGACCGCACTCTCGCTCGAAATAAAAACGATGCGGCCCCAGTTGCGCTGCTTCATCCCGGGCAAAAGTGCCGGCTCAGGCGAACTCCGCTCAGAACATCGGTTCGCCCGTTCACGACGACCGATGCCCTTCCTTTACCAATGCTCCGGCAATTGCAAACCCCAATACCAGTGGTGCTGCCTGTGCCCAGTGCCTGCTTTCCTTCCAACTTGAGATCCATGAAAGTTCGATGCTGCAGTTGTTCCCGATGATTCAACACAACGGGATTCTGTGACCGTGGGAATCAGGACTCTCAGGACTTTTCCCACAAAAAGCTCATATACTTCTGAGGAGTTTTTCCTTCTAGCGGTTTTTTTCGTGTAGCCTGTTTCTCCTAAAAAGAATCGATGTGCGTTTTTTGATCGGAGGACTTTCCGAATGCGACTACGCCAGGCAGGCATCAGCGCGATACGGCTTTCGCTTTTGGCCGCCGTCTGTTTTTTTATTTCTTACCTGTGCGGGCCGCGGAGCCCTCCTCGCGCGATTTGCATTCAGGTTGGCAGTTCCGGATGACCAGCGGAGCAGACATGGCAGCTCACGCTGATCTGCAAGAATGGCATGCAGCGCAGGTGCCCGGCGTGGTGCAGACCGATCTTTTGCAGAACCATTTGATTGAGGATCCTTTCTATCGTGACAACGAATCGCGCCTGCAATGGATTGGCGCGTCGGATTGGGAATATCAGACCACATTTCAGATCGAAGCCGGGGAGTTGGCGCGTGAGCATGTTGATCTGGTCTTCGAAGGTCTGGATACGTTTGCCGATGTTTACGTCAATGACCGTGCGGCGCTGCAAGCAGACAACATGTTTCGACGCTGGCGGATCGCGGCCAAGCCTCTCTTGCAGCCGGGCGCGAATATTTTGCGCGTCGTATTTCATTCTCCGATCACGAAGATGCTGCCCTATGTAAAGTCGCAGGGCTACGTTCTGCCCGCCATCTCGAGCCAGAATGGGGGCAACGACACGCCTGTCCAAATTAGGATTTCGATTTGTAGAAGAAAAAAGGCCGAGCATTTGGTAGCTTGAGGTTGGGTTCACAACCAATCACAAACCTACTAAGGAGGCTCAGCCTTGACTCGAGTCAGCAGTATTTTCTCACAAACCCTACAGTTGATCTC
>QIAN01000469.1 GCA_003225005.1 Acidobacteriota bacterium
TCCTTCGGAAACAACATTGGCTGGCCATCAACATCCACGACCAGCTTGTGAGCCGCAATCGTCTGCCGAAAAGCAACGGTCGCCAGGTCGGCGTATGCTTCACCACCGACCTGCCGCAGGTCGGTGGCCAATAGCTCATCGAATTCTCGCGAGCGCCGGTCGATTGCCGAATACTCTCGTTCTGCGGTCTCGAGGAGCTCGCCTATAGTCATACCTTTTCGGCGCCAGTACGGACGCATCCACCGTTTCAAATACTCAATGGAATAGAGATCGTCGTAACCGACGAGGATGTGCCGCGAAACTGATTCTGAGCCCACGTGGCCGAAATCTAACGAGGCAGCTAGAAGGGCGCCTTCGCTGGCGCGCCGCGGCATATCGAGGTCATCGCTCACAAACGGTTTGCCCGCTGCGAAGTTTGACTGTGCAGTTTCCCTCGCTTCCGTCGCGGCGCTGGCCCCAGACTGGTCTGGGAGTGCAAGCAGCACCGAACCCCAATCGATCCGCAAGTTGTCGCCAGCTTTCTCTAGGATTGGCTGCTGAAAATCAGACGCGCGGAGAACCGTCATTCCTGTCCGTCGCCAACACTGGTGATACTCCGAACAGGAGTTGAACATCGTGTGCAGCGCGGTCCGTGGCTATAATCGTCGCCGTGACATAGCTAATTGGGCGCGCCATAACATCCAAGTCAAAAGGCAGTAGCGGAGAAAGGAATGCAACTTCCAATCGGATGCCAGCCTCTTCAAAGCGGTATGTCGTGCGTGTGCTAGTCACCTCTAGAGCAGTCTGCCCAATACTGGGAATGGACTGGGGCCAGGTACCCATCCACCGAAAACTCTTTCCATCAATCCTTAGCAGCCCGATCAATGGCTGCACTGTGCCAGTCCAATGACGCGTTTGACCGTCTGTCAATTTGTCATTCATGGACCAGACGCTCAAGTAGGGGTCATGCGTTAAGAGAGGAACCGCGGGCACGCGGACGGATTGGGCAAAGGAATAGCAAGGTACCCAAAAGGCGCAGAATAGCAGAACGAGTCGGTAAATGAATTTTACGCGCAAGGAAGCCTCCGAGCAGAAATCGCCTGATCACGTGTCTATCGACGATTAGAATAATAATGCCTTGTTGGGCAAAAACTCTATTGCCATGGATCGCAGGAATGGCTCCTTATTAGTTTTCAAGACGCTGGATCATTGGCCATTCACCAAACACGAATGTTCTCGGTACGACGTTTCAAGTACGGTCCGGAGAATTTAGGAATGGGCGCGCTTATTAGGACCTGGCTCGACTTCAAATTTCCCCAGATCGTGGTCCGTTGCTTCCCCATCCATTGATGAATACTCCGAGCTTGGTGGCCGGGAGATCGGCATCGGGCACCACAGCCGCTCCCAAGGTTTGCCCGACGAAGCCTCGGCTCGCGTCTATCTGGAATCGCGGCTGTGGCCTTTGCGGGCGCGGGATTTGGCGAGATAGTGACGATCAACGCCCTGGCGGAGCAAGGTCTTGATGACCGCTTGCCTGCTAATGTTGAGTTCCTTCGCGGTGGCAGATATCGAACACGCCCTGCATGAGCAACCTCTGACCGCCAGTCCGAAATGAATCAATACACAATCGTAAAGTTCCCCTGACGGTCTGCCACCACGCTGGATAAGCCCCAAACAGGAACCCCCGTCGCGCGGCCTTCGGCCCCGGTCGGTTTTCCCGCTTCATCGAAAAGTTGCCAGGCGAGCGACCCGCCTTTCTGCCAGCCGGTCCCTTCCGCCCAGGCCAACAGCACTTGTCCGTCCGAATTCGCCGCCACGGCGGGATGCTTTCGATTGGCGCTGGCACCGGGCGCCGCGATGGACGACAAAAGCTTGAGTGAATTCGGCTCGATCTCGTCGAAGTAAACCTGCCCGGCCGTCTCCCAGGCGGCAAGAACTCGCTGTCCGCCTTCGTTCAGATAGGCTGTACTCATTGGACAGGCATTCAGTTCCCAAGGACCCACTGTCATTGCGCGGAACCTTCCTCCACGGTCGGTTGAAATCAGCAGCGTCATGTCCCGATGGATGCGCTCGGTTGCAGCCCGGTAGAGAATAAAGACTACACCGTGCTCGTCTGCGAATGCGCGCATGCTGCAACACCCGCACGCGCCTAGTGCGGCGGGCGAGATCGGGACTTCGCGCGCAAACCTCTTTCCGTCATCTGTGGACCGCGCCAGATACACGCGGCGGTGATCTTCTCCTGGCTGCTCGCCCATGGCATGCCAAACGGCGTAGACCTCGCCGCGGGTGCTGGCGGCGACTGAGAGACCGCCGTCACCACCCCTCGTATATTGCATCAGGTTGCGCTGCGGCTCGAATGCCGTGTGCGAATCGTTGAGACGGGAAAAGAGCACCGGCATCTTGTTGGTCGGGTCGGCAGACTGGGCTCGGGCACCAAACCAGATCACATAAATACGCCCGTTTCTCCCGACGGCCATCTGCGGCCCTCGTACGGTACCAACGGCTACAGCGCCTTCTGGCTCGCTGTTCACGCGAATCGGCCGAGAGAAATCCTCCTCGCTCGACTTGCGCCACACGTACTCGATGTCTCCCGCCGAGGCATCGCCCTTGAAATAAATCATGTGCAGCACGCCGTCACGGTCGAGCATTGTCTGCGGCTGGATCCCTCCGCGCGGCGTGCGAAGGACGGTAATTTTGGGAATTACAGATGCGTTGGCGCGAGTCGAATGCGTGGCAACAGCCCTGCCCGCCACGACAGCCAACGTCAGGCTAATGGCAATTCCTCTCCGCTTCATGCTCACACCTAAGTCTCGATTTTTAACTTACTCTCAGCTGATGCACTCAGCCCGGGAACTGCAACAAGCAATACTTTATGTGCGCTGGCTGCTAGTACTTCCTGCAAGTGCTTGGGTCTCTAATAGTGGTACCTTGTCACGG
>QIAN01000468.1 GCA_003225005.1 Acidobacteriota bacterium
CTCGAGATAGCCAATATACTTTTCGCTGTTCACGAGGGTGCTCCTTTCGTAGGTGATGGTGCTTGTGCGCTCATAACCTACTCCAAAAGGGGCGCCCTTTTATAATGCGATCACAACAGTTATCCTTTGCCGCTGTGCTGGCCTGTGCGAATATGGTGCGATGCCAAAGCGAAAGATCATAGTCAACGTCGCCACGAGCGTGGATGGCTATGTCGCTCGGACTGATGGCAATCTCGATTGGCTGACGAGACGGCCCGCTCCAAAGGGTTTCTACGGTCTACCAAAATTTTCGCACTCCATCGACGCCAAGATTCTCGGCCGCAAGACATACGACATGAGTGTGAAGATGGGCGCAACCTTCAGCGCAGATGACCTGCATTATGTGTTCTCTCGTCGAACGCCCCCTGCATCCGCCCCTCCCGCCGTCCATTTTGTCACGGAGTCGATCAGGTCCTTTGCCGAACGCATCCGTAAGCAACCTGGCAAGAACATCTGGATGATGGGCGGAGGCGAGATCATCGGGTCCTTCCTTGACGAGGGCGCGATTGACGAATTCATCGTCACCGTCGTGCCGATGTTTATCGGGGAAGGCATTCACCTCATCGCGCCAAAGAATCGCGAGGTGGCGCTCCGGTTGCTATCTTCGCAACGATTCTCTGACGGCGTTATTCAACTTCATTATGCCGTGCGGCAACCGAAAGTCTGAGGAAGCAAAACGCAAAAGCGCATCTTGAGTGTAATCGGCCTGGTTTCAACAACTACAATCGTGCTGGTGTCACATGCTGCAAGAAGTCACTGAGCTTGGCAAGGTAGGGCCGAAGTCCGCCGGCCTGCGAAGGACACCGTGTTGGTAGTCAAGGCTTCCTGGCAGCGAGATGGGGCTGGTGGCGAGGAGCAGCGAACCGAAATACCAGGCTTCCGGTCACACGAATGTTGTTTTGCGGCTGCACGGTAAGAGACGAGCTCACAAATCTCGTGCGCAGGTAATCAACATTAACGCGAACTGCGAATGGCCCGGAAATGTTGTGTTCGATCCCGGTTCCTACCGCCCAAGAGAAGCGCGTCAGCCATCCCCGGTAATACAGTTGACCCACGGGAACCGAGCCATCCACCAGGCTAACGCCGGCGAGGGCACGAACGAGCACTCGGGTGTTCTCGTTCTGAGCGGGAACAAACACTGGACCTGCGAGAAAACTAAGGACGTAGCTACCATGGCCGGAGCGGGGGTCCCTGCCCGCGCGAACATAACTGGAATCCAAGGTCGCTCCCCAGCGCGGAGTGAAGTCGATCGCTGCTCCAAGATCAACGCCCCGCATATTGACCGTTGGCTTTCCTGAAAAATTCACGCCAGCGTAGCTGTAACCGACGGAGACGTCACATTCAGGAGCCTTGGCCCCAGGAATCGCCCCACGGAATACAGCTTGTCCCAGTAACGGGCTCGCGCACAGTAGCGACACGATGGACAATCTTGTTGAAAATCGCAAAGCGCCCAAGTTGATCCCCATCTTACGGCCTGTCAGTAAACCATCAGAACAGCTGTTCCGCTCAGATCCTTCATGGTGGCTGTCACAGTAGTCATCCCCGAACGAGTGCTCGTCGCGACGCCCGTTGGAGTGACAACTGCCACGCTTGCATTCGAAGACGTCCAGGTTACCGACGATGTGACGTCTCTGGTCGTGCCATCGCTGAACTCGGCGAGAGCAGTGAACCGTGTGAAACCGCCGTGTTCGAGATTTGTGGCGGCGGGCGATACCCGCAGCGAAGTGGCCGTCGCGCTGGTGACGGTCAAAGTTGCCGTTCCAAGCTGCCCGCCAAAGAGTGCTGTGATGGTTGCCGTTCCCGGTTCGAGTCCAGTGGTCTCACCCATTGTTGCCGGCAGGTTGCTGATGGTGGCAACCGATGCCGGCGAGGACGTCCACAGAACCGACGTCGTCAGGTCCTGAGTATTGCCGTCTGCGAAGGTGCCGGTAGCCACGAAAGCTAATTCAGTCTGCTGGGGGATGCTTGCGGTTTGCGGTGAAACTTGTATCGACGTCAGTGGGGAACCGTCGACCACAATGGCACAGTTCGCGCTGAGCGAGCCGAGTTGTGCGGTGATGGTTGCATTTCCATGGGATTGTGCGGTCACTTTGCCGCCACGGTTGACGCTCGCGACGTTGGGCGCGGACGACGTCCAAGTGACGATGTTCGTAATCACCTGAGTGCTGCCATCGCTGAACGTTCCGGTAGCGACGCAGTTTGCGGAAGTGGTTGGCGCGAGTACGGCACTTGCCGGGGTGACGGAGATCGAAGAGAGCGTGGCGGAGCTGACATTCAGCGGCGCCATGCCCGAGACTCCATTAAAAGTGGCGGAAATGTTGGCCGTACCAGGGCCGATTGCGGTCGCCGTGCCCCCCGCTCCGACGGTGGCCACTGCATGATTGTCAGAGGCCCAGGTGCAATCTCTGGTAATGACCTGCGTCGTGTGATCGCTAAAGACGCCGGTCGCGGCGAAGGTCAACCTGGTGCCCGGCGCAATGGTGCGTCCTGAGGGAGTGACGGAGATGGATACGATCGTGGCATTGGAGACGTCGAGTGTGCTCGAGCCGCTGATCGAACCCAGCGTCGCAGTAATGGTCGTGGATCCCGGGGTTAGAGCCATCGCCCGGCCACTGCCTCCGATCGTCGCGACGGCAGTGTTGGATGAAGTCCAGGACACCTGTCCGGTCACATTGTAAGTGCTTCCATCGGTGTAAGTACCGATTGCCTGAAACTGCGGGCTCGTGAACGGCGCGATTTTCTTGTTTACAGGCCGGACCGTGATGGAAGATAGAACGGCAGACTGGACATTCACCGTCGTGCTTCCGGTGACAGAGCCGGACGTGGCGGAGATCGTAACCGAGCCCAGAGTGAGCGCTGTTGCCAGTCCGCCTCCAGCGATCGACGCCGCACTTATGTCCGACGAGGACCAAATGACGGAGTCAGTAATGTCCTGCGAGCTGTGATCGGAATATGTACCGGTAGCCGTGAATTGTTGGAGGGTGCCGAGGAGCAAGGCCGCATTGGCTGGTGTTATAGCGATCGAGACCAGGGATCGTGATGGACCACCAACGCCCGGACCGAGGCTGCCGGCGCCACAACCACTGAATAAGCTAAGGCACACCAAGACAATTGGAGCTCGATGTGGCTTCACGGGGGCAGTCCGTCTTGTTGCTTGGGCCATTTGCAGGAGACGTGCCAGTTCAAGTGACCGTCTTCTGATGCAAATGCTTTACTGCAGGTTGGTTAGGCAGCATGGCGATCAATGGCCAAACACAACCGCAAAAGTTTTCGCTTTATAGGTACCGCGAGGGAAAGTCAGATCCCGAGCACGGCAAATGGTTCAAAAAAACAAGATCAAGGAGGGCCAAACAAGCGCAACATGCAGCGCCTATTGCTAACGTTGGGCTCGTGGCCATTTCCCTGCGGTCATCACTCTATGCGGAGGACCCTATTCGTTATGATCCGGTCTCGCAGCAGGTGATTGAGAGCCGCTTACGAAAATATGTGGGCAACGACAAGCAGCGCGAAGACACACTCAGGCAAATGTTCTCGCAGGCTGGATGTGATGACTAACATCTTTCCCAGCGCGCGCAGGAAGACGTGACTTATTTTTTTCCATGAAGTAGAAACCCATAATCTTACCACTTGAGGAAATGCCTACTGGCAAAGTGGGAGTGCCATAATTACCAAAAACATTAAATGTCGTGATTGTGCCGTCGACAGCTCGCACGAAGCCGTGAGTTTGAAATTCTTCGGGGTCTTGATAGTAGAAACCCGTAATCTCGCCCCTTCCATTGATGCTTGTAGCAAATGTTTGAACGCCGGGGGCCGCATCGAAGGCGCTAAACACGGGCGTACACGTGGTTTGCTCTTGAGGTGTTGTGTTGAAGTTGGTTTGTGCAAATGTCATTCCTGTCATCAGCACAATTGCTGCGATGTTTGCCGTACTCACTAGCTTCATTAGAGTTTCTCCTCTAAACGTAGAAAGGTTGTCGATCAGCTTTCGAGGGGGCCCAACGATCCGATCTTCGGACTTGCTAAACCTACTGGGGAAGGAATCACAGAAAGATTATTTATTTTACATCGCCAGCGAGGACTGTGACTAGCGTCACCTCTATTCGTGATTGCACAAGACCCCGGTCTGGCGAAGCTTGAGACTCTAGAGTTAGAAAGGAATCATTCTCTTTCCTGTTTGCGCACACTCTGAACGTTCCCGCGACAAAGTGGTGAGACAAGACAACTCCAGGCGAACCGAATCAGCGCACAATTCAGCGCACAATCAGTGCCGAACAGGAGCGCTTTACCCTGTTTGTTGTGTGGGAATCCGCTTGTAAGTGATTGATCCGCTGTAGGCGCGTTTGCAGAGCGTGCTTTTAAAAGGGCATTGCTCTATTTGATCTCTGCATAAATAATGCAATAATATAGGTGTTAAGGAGCAGAACACCTATGCCCAGACTAAAGGGGAGCGCCGACCTGCTCGAAGATCGACGCCAGCGAGCCTTGGCGTTGCTGGATTCTGGTTACTCTCTCAACGAAGTGGGGCGGCGTATCGGTTGCAATGCAAGTTCTGTGATGCGCTGGCGGAATGCGAGACGAAGGCGTGGAGCCGAGGGGTTGCGGGTGTGTTCCTCCCCAGGTCGACCCTTGAAGTTGGAGCGGAGGCAGCGACGGCGCTTGGTCCAGCTTCTGCTGCAGGGTCCCATGAGGCATGGGTACCGGACGAATCTCTGGACGACCGCTCGCATTGCGGAATTGATTGGCCACGAGTTCGGAGTTCAGTACCATCGGGATCATGTCGGACGCTTAATGCACAGTCTGAACTGGAGCCCACAGAAACCCGAACGACGCGCCCTCGAAAGAAACGACGAGGCCATCGAGCACTGGAAACCGAAGCACTGGCCACGAATAAAAAAAACGCTGCGCGGTTGGGTGCCCACCTAGTCTTTGCCGATGAGTCGGGCTTTCTCTTGATCCCGCACGTACCGGTTCGATCCGGGTCGGCCAATTCTCAATGGGCATAATGGCAACAATCGTTTCGCGTTGTCGAGCCGCGATCTCGGGTAGCAGGGCCGCATTGCAAAGGATAAGTCCTAGACCTTTGCCATTTGAATTTAGTACGGGGATATACCCACGGCGCTTCTTTGATTACTGCGCCTGCACGCAGTCATCAACGTGCCCGCAAGTAACTTGCTCGATGTAGCGAGTGATTACTGCAGCCAGATCCTTAAATTCTGTGGTGACTATATTCAGATGATTGCCCGGTATCACTTCGACTTGGAGGTCGGCTGTCAGAGGCCCCCAGACCGCGGCCGGATCTTCAGGGAAGAAAGACTTCGTCTGAGTGGTGATGAAGTGTATTTTGCCACGATAAAGGCTTGGGCGGTACGATTCATATGCGAGGTAAGCTTTCTGCTTCACCCGCCGGAGGGCTGACTCGCCAAACGGTAAGCTCAGCATCTCTTCAGAGCCGCCCTTGCTCTTTTCGCTAGCTCCGGCAATATACAGCCGACGCTCAAGGCCGTTGAGGAAGTACGAGAATGCGCTTGCGAACGGCAATTGCCGCATCGCATTAAGATGACCTTTTATTCGGGTCACCGATAGGCGCATGCGCTCGGGCCACGCATAATAGCTTGGATGTGGGTATGCATCCACCAGTACCAGCAAGGCTACTTTGTTTCTAGTTTCCGAGAGCCGTTGCGCCATTTCCAGCGCCACCAAGCCACCAAAGGAATAACCGATCAGGATGTACGGACCTTGGGGACACAGGTTCTCCAATGCGTCAAGATAGAACCCAGCCATATCCTCAACGTGCTCGAACGGTTCCTCCATCCCGTCTATTCCCTTTCCTTGAATTCCATAGATGGGGTGCCCTGTACGGATTTGCTTTGCGAGTCCGGAAAACTGAGCGGTGCCGCAGAGGCCATGTGTAATGAAAATGGGAGGCTTCTGACTACCAGCCTTAATTTGGATAAAAGGAGAAGACCTGGTGGAAATAATGGACCCGCCCAAGAGGGCAGCGAGGCTAGCGATCGTCGGCGCTTGGCGCAGCGTACTAGTTGGCAGTTGCGGACCAAAGACTTGTGCGATCTCGGAAAAGAGCAGACGCGCTTGCTCATCAGTGCCCCCGAGATCAAAGAAGCTCTCCCCGGGGCCGATCGGCGACCACTGCAGCACGCGTTGCCAGATCAGCGTGAGGGTTTCCGCTGTAGTGGGCATGAGCTTACATGATGGAACGAAATGCAATGCTGGTAAAAGATACTATTATAGTTGGACTGGCCCTGACGTCACAAAGTACTTCCGTTACCGAAGTCACTAACGTCTGCTTAGAAGCCTCTTCGATCGTGGCGGTTCCGGAGAGAAACATCTATGAGCCAGAGCCAGCTCTGGAATTGGGAAAATAGTTGGTGAAGAATGCTATAGAACTCATCGACCCGGTTGTGAGTGTGAAATGGCCTAACCTCTCCCGCGCGATGAAGTTTGAGGCAACTCCAGGCGAGCCGATTGTTTGAATTGGACCGTAATGGACCGTACTCGGCTGCTAAGTGGAGGCAGGGAAGAGAGATAATTCGGCGGACGCCATCGTTCGCAACGATGAGGTCGTCGTTTCGATCCCGACTAGCTCCACCATATTTTCAATCACTTGCGTGACATTTTGAAAATCACATTCAATTTGACCCCTGTTTATTGGAACACGATCGGAACATGGGGAACAGACCGCTCCACGTAGGCCCTCAGTTCCTTTGCGCCTGCTTCTGCCCCTCGGGAACGAACTGCGCGGATATGTTCATTGTGGTCGAGTCCGCGAGTGCCGCATCTTGCACCGATTTCGGATCGGCTCAGGCCTGCACCATCCAGGTAGCGCACGACGTACAGCGAGCGCCAATTCACCTCGAGCCCCAAACGGCGATCGCAAGGCCGCTTGTTGGAATACGCAGTTACGCTTCGCCCTAACTACAGGGGTTCGCTTCAGTGCGCATTCCAACGAGAAAACCACAACACAAAAAAGGGACATTTCTAAAGGAGTCTTGACATGTGGGTATAGTATTTGCCTTGACACAAGCCTTCTTAGGCCTAGACTATGCTACTCAGCCGTGCCCTCCAATGAAGCGAGTGAATAATGAAAGCTCATCCACCACTATTATTTGTAGCCTTCCAATTAGCGGCACTTCCTACCAATGGTTGCATGGGGCTATTTGGCAGCACCTCTCAAGCGTGTTGTTCCTCTTGCTCTCATCGGGTGCAGGATTAGGCACCGCAACGGCGCAGGCTCAGACCCGCGCCTACGTGACGAATACATCCGGCACCGTCTCGGTGATCGACACCGCGACCAACACCGTGGTGGCGACGATTCTGGTCGGCATATTTCCTTCTGGGGTGGCTATTACGCCAGATGGAACCCGAGCCTACGTGGCGAATATCATCAACTCCATTTCGGTTAT
>QIAN01000473.1 GCA_003225005.1 Acidobacteriota bacterium
TTCAACAGCATCGGTGAACTACGCGAAGATTTTTTCTTTAGCTGCTGCGGATTTCAGCAGCTAAAGGAAGAACACCTTGCTGGAGGATCGTGAGGCACGCAGGACGCTGCGCATGGCGCATCCGATAACTCGCTCGTTATCCGACGCGGCCTCGAACACCGCGAGCCTCCCCGCACTCCGCTCGACAGAAGCTGCCTTCTGCCGCCTGCGCGCCCCACGGTCTTTACTCTTCGGATTCTTTTTCCTCGTCCGCTTCGCTTCCGAGCGCTTCGAGCAGCGCCGCCTTGCGCTGCTCTTCTTCCTGCGAGGCCATGCCAACGGCGGGCTTTCTCTTTTCGAGCGCCGCTCCGGGATGCGTCGCCGTGTGGATCTGTTGCAGCTTGCGGATGGCCACGTGCGTGTAAATTTCCGTGCTGTTCAGATCAGTGTGCCCCAGCATCTGCTGGATGAACCGGATATCCGCTCCACCCTCCAGCATCAGTGTCGCCATGGTGTGCCGGAACATGTGGCACGCACCCTTCTTGCCGATATTGGCTTTCTCGACGTTTTCGCGCACCAGCATGCTCAGCCGGTCGGGATGGAACGCTCCTCCCTCGCTGCTCACGAACACCGTGCCATCGTCCGGCTCGAGGGCCAGTTGTGGTCTCGCTTCGCGAAGATATTTATCTACCCACGCCACCGCGCGTTCACCGATCGGGATGATGCGGTCCTTCTTCCCCTTGCCTTGCCAGATCGAAAGCGTCCCGCGTTCGCGGTCCAGGTTGTACAGCTTCAGATTCACCAGCTCCATGCGGCGGATTCCCGTCGAGTACAGCGTCTCCATGATGGCCCGGTCGCGCAGCCCCAGCGGATCGTTTACATCCGGTTGCGACAGCACGCGCTCGGCTTCTTCCTCGCTCAACACCGCACGCGGCAAGCGCTTCTCGATCTTCGGCATGTCCAGATCGGACGCCGGGTTGTTCAGGATGTGATGATTCCGCACCAGCCACCGGAACCACGTCCGCACCGGAACCAACCGGCTGTACTGCGTGCGGAACGTCAGCGGCTGCCCGTTCTTTTGCCGGTAGTAGTACAGATACCGCTGATAGCTCTCCAGGATCGGCCTGGTCACTTCCATCGGGTCTGCGATCCCGCGCTCTTCCGCCCAGCGCACGAACCGCGCCATACACGCTCGCCGGTGATACAGCGTGTACTCGGAAGCATTGCTCACCCTCATCCACAACAGGAACTCTTCCAGCAGATCGCCCAGCCGGTTCCGCGGCACCGGCTTCGACGCCGTCTTCTTCGCCCGCGCCATCAGCGTACCCCGCTAACAGTACGTACGACGGCCTGCACGACGGTTTTTTCTTTAGCCGCCGGTATAGTGATTTTTTCGGGATTTACCCTAAAATCGCCATTCTGCCGCGCCAGCACTGACGATTCCTTACCGTGACCACCCCGCGCCACCCCCGCGACTTGACGGTGACTTGAGGGTGTCCACCCCCCTTCCAGCCGTGACTTCTTTTCGTCGTAGTGACAGCTTCCCGGCAACACCGGCTTCCCGCTCTCGCTGTCCCGCTCGAAGTACAGCTCGTAGACGAAGCTCTGTCCCCGCCCGCCGCGATGCACGATCAGATATTCCAGTTCTTCCAGGCGATGCAGATGCTTTTTCAGCACCGAGTCGCCCCACGCCGTGTACTGCCGCACCTCGCGGCGGCTAAAATGAAAATCACTCCGCTCCATCTTTAGCTGCTGGCACTGTTCGCTCACCATCTCGTCCAGCAGCAACAACAGGCGTTTGGTCTGCGGTTGCAGTTCGTCGAGTGACCGCACCAGAACATCGCTCGCCAGCTCCCACGCCAGCTTCACGTCCTCCGCCGTGGCCTCGATGTACTCCAGCGTCTTGCCGTTCCGCGTATCGGTACGGATGGGCCGCTGGTGCTGGTGTAAGAGCGCGATAGTGTTGATCAGCGTTAAAAACTTCATGTGGTCGCGCCGCGTCCGCGTCATGCGGTCCGGGAACACCAGATCACGCACCTGATCGTTCACCACCGCTATCGGCTTCAACAGCCGCTGCGCGTTGCGATGCACCCGCAGCACCTCCGCCCGCTCCTGCCGCGCCCACAGCCCTTCGAGCGTCTGCGCCTCGCGCTGCTTTTTGTGGATCGCTTGCGTCTGTGTGCGGTCCTCGTCCACCGTCAGCACCAGGCAGCGATTCAGAAGTTCTTCGTCCACGTCGACCGCGGTCGTCGTCAGGAAGATCATCACCGGCCCTTCCACGCGATACTGATGCGTGATGAGGCGGCCTGTTGTGGCGTCCTTGCCCGTTGACGCGATGGTCAGCACCCCTTCGCTCTGCAACAGTTTCAGCGCGTAGGCTGCGCGCTGCGCTCCTTCTTCTTCCACGATGGCCAGCACCTTGTTTTTAAGGTCGGTCTCACCCATGTAGAAGAGGGATTGTCCGGTCATCGTCGAGTACTGCACCCGCTGCTCTTCCGGCAGGAAGCCCAGCACCGCTTCCATCAGCGAGCTTTTCCCCGCCGCCGAACTCGACTGCACCACCACCGCCAGCGGCGCGGGCAACAGCCGCGACACCGTTGCCAGGTAACTCACTTTCTTGTTGGTCTCCTCGCCCACCACCCCGCACCGCTCGAAGTCCGCGAGGATGTGCCCGAGCAAGTTCGGATCGCGCAACAGCCCCAGCGCCGCCGCCCGCTCTTCCTCGGTGAGCTGGATTTCTTCTTTCCCCGGTTCGAGAGTTTTTTTAAGCTGCTCGCGTTGCAGATCTTCGAGCTTCAACAGCACCCGCCCCAGGTCGCGCCCCACCACTTCTTCCTTCACTCCCAGTTCTTCGCCCGCCTGCTTCGCGTACAGCATCCGGTGCCGCGAGGAGTACAGGTCGAACGTATCCACATGCAAGCTCTCGCCCCGCGTCACCAGTACGTTCAACCGCAACATTCCCAAGCTGGTGTTCTTCTCGAGCCCCAGCACGCGATACCGCCGGTCTCCTTGCGTGATCGTGATTTCCTCTCCGTTGACCTCTACCGGCACATCGCTGGTTGGCGATACGGCAAGCGAAAGTGGTGGTGCAGACTCCGCGGCTAAAGGAAGATCGCTCTGCTCTTCCGTGTTGGCCTCGATGGGTTCGGTGATTTTTTCTTTAGCTGCTTCTTCGAGTTTTCCTTCGCTCATCGCCACTGTGGGACGCTGCCCCTTCCCCAACCACTCCGCTTTGTTCAGCACTATCCCGAGACTCTTCGCCGCTGGCTGCACCTTCAGCGCGTACTCGTTCGCATCCATACCCTTCGGGAACTGCACCCGAAAACACTCCATGCCCATCGCCAGGAGTTCTTCCGCAAGCGATTGCGCCGCTCGCTCGCCGGCGTCGTCCCGGTCATAAGCGATATAGATTCTCTTCGTGCCGTGTTTCCTGAGCGACGCTCGATGATCGTCCGTGAACCCGTTGATTCCGTAGCTCGCCGTCACATGCCGATACCCCGCGCACCAGAACGTCAGCGCGTCGATCAGCGCTTCACACAGGATGACTTCCTTTGACGCCACCAGCGCTTCTTCGTTCCACACCCCGCGACGTGGCCCTGGAAGATACAAGTGCAACGGCGTGTTTTCCCGCAACCCTCGCGTGATCTTCCGCCCGTACATCTCCACTACTTCACCTGCCAGGTTGAAAACCGGGATCACCACCGAGCCGTTGAAGTGTTCGTGTCCGCTCTCACGCAGGATGCCCACCTTGGCGAGACGCCCGCGCAGCTCCGCACCCGCCGCACGGTTTTTCTCCGGCAGCCGGTAACCCAGCGTGCGGTTCGCAAAGCCCATGCGGAAGTGCTCGATCATCTCCGGGGATTTCAGCCCACGCGCTTCCAGATACTTCAGCGCCTCCGGCGTCCCCTTCAGCGTCTCGTGGTAGTAGCTCGCCACCTGCAACAACAGCGCCCGGTCGTCGGCATCGCGGCTCACTGGCGCAGGCAGCTTCGGCACCGAGGAACTTTTCACTGGGCGGGAAGACGCGGCTAAAAGAAAATGATCTTCTCTCAGCAGTTCGACCGCGTGACGGAAGCTCACCCCTTCCGCCCGCATCACCCACTCGATCACATCCCCACCGCGGCGGCACGCTCCCAGGCAGTTCCACAGATTTTTCTTCGGGCTGATCACCAGGCTCGGCGAGTGGTCTTCGTGGAAGGGGCACAGGCCGATGAGGTCCGCGCCGTGCCGCTTCAGCTTCACCCCGCGCGCCTCCGCCAGCCGCTCGATAGACACTTCGCGCTTGAGCCGCTCGATTTCTTCATCCGGGATTCTCGCCATCCGGTGGAACCTCCTTTTTCGCGTCTTCGGGGCTGTTTTTCTAAATTCTGTCAAGAAGAATGTGGGTCTTCGAAACGATCTGTAAAATACTACCTGTGGTATTATCACGTCAAGCCGTTTCTAGGGTACGCCGTAAACTACACCCATGAAGAAAGCAACGATCAGGAAGCCGCCCCTGGATTTCGGCGGCGAGACTCTTGGCCAGCGGTTAACCCGGCTTCGCAACCAACGCGGCTACACCCAAGTCGAATTTGCAAAGAAGGTCGGGGTAACGCAGGTCTTGGTTTCTTCTTACGAGACAGATCGGCGGCAGTTCTCCGTCGAAATGGCCATTCGCTTCGCTCTGGCCCTCGATATCAGTACCGATGAGCTGCTGCATCCCAAGGCCAAGAAAATTTCCAGCAAGAAGCCCAGCCGAAGGGTCATGCGCCGCGTCGAGGAGATCGAAAAATTGCCGCCCTATGAACAACGCGCTTTGCTGACCACGATTGATAAATTCATCGCGACAGCACAAGTCAGATGAGCAGTCTTACGGCGCGCTGTGTGAGAATGGAAGGAAAGGAAGATTCATGGCCGACACCAAAGAACACGCCTACGAGCTGATTGACCGGCTACCGCCGACGCAGCTCTCCGCCGTCGTCGGCCTGCTCGAAGCCATGCTCGATCCCTTCTCTCTCGCCAACGCCCCTGTGGAAGAGGAAGAGCTTACTCCGGAAACGGCCGCGGCGCTGGAGCGCGCCCGTGCTTCGCTCGCCCGCGGTGAAGGTATCCCCCACGAGGAAATCCTGCGCGAGTTCGGCGTAAAGAAGTGACCGAACCGCCCGAACCGCCCGAACCGCCCGCGCCCGAACGTATCGCAGTGCATTGGTCCCCGGAGGCCCGCGCCGATCTCCGCTCTATCGACCGCGAACCGGCTATGCAGATTCTTTACTGCGTGGATCGCTACCTCGCCAGCCGCACCGGCGATGTCAAAAAGCTGAAGCCTCCGCTTACCGGCTTCCGTCTCCGTTGCGGCGATTACCGGGTCTTCTTCGATCTGAAAACTGACGGCGCCATCGAAATCACCGCCGTCCGCCACCGCAAGGAAGCCTACCGCTGATTTTTTCTTTAGCCGCGGCTCGCTTTTGTTTTCAACAAGTTCCCTTATAGGAACCGTGCGGCGCTGTGCAGCGCCGGAGATTTTGTAAGTCGCTGATTTTTTAGTGGTTCCTATACAGCAACCAACGTTGCTGTGCAGCACCCTTTTAGGGGTGACGTGTCATACCCCATCCCGGCGCCGTAGGCGCCGCTCTGCTCCGATGCTCCCCTAGCACGAGGCGGGAACCGCCGTTCCTTATTGTTCCTTCTGCAAGCGTGCGAGATTATGGAGAGCCACTCGGTTAGTAGGGTCCAGTTGTAGCATCTTCCTGTAGATCTTGACTTTTTCATCTGGCCGTTTCTCAAGAGCTGCTTGAAGGGTGAGGACCTCGAGCCCTTCAGGATTTATCTTTCTTGCCTTCTCCAGGCACTGAGATGCTTCCGTGTCCTCTCCAATGAGGTACTTAACCAGCCCCAGAGAACCCAAAGCCTCGTCGTCTTTGGGATTGATCTCAAGGATGCGTTCGTATACGGGGATAGATATTTCGTCCTCTTGCCAATTAGCAGCAGCGACTTTTTTCAATGTGCCGAGATCGTTCTCGGCAACAAGCAACCGTTTAAACTGATCAAGCTCGCTTTTGTCGCCTGCCCTAATTTTGCCGGCCAGTTCAACCAAGTCCATGTAAGTCCCCTCTCCCACGCTCCGCTCTGTAGATATCTCCTACGGCGTGGCCGGCGGAACGAATGCTGTGTTTATCGTCCGAGTTCCGTCGGTATACCTAAACCAACGGATGGTCGTCGTTACCGGTTTCCCAGCGGAATTGATTAAATCGACCGTTGCTTCAAAGGCTTCGCCATCGGCATTACTCCCCAGTTTTTCCGCGTTGGTAATCTTCTCGACCGCGTCGATCAGAAGTTGCTTTTGTTCGGCGTACGTCGGCGCGAGTTTGTTCAAGTTGTGCTTGGGAACGTCGACGTGAGCGTCCTTGACCCCGACGCCTCCTGATCCGCCTCCTCCTCCGCTTCCACTGCCGGCACCCCCACTGGTGCTCGAGAAATAGATGAGATTCGCCGCTCCCGGAATCGCAATCGATCCGATGATTGCCGTTTCGGACACTGAAGCGACAGCAATCGTCGCCCCGCCACTCGCTGCAAGGGAACTCGTTGGGCCTACGAATCCACCTCCGACAAGAGACAAGAAAAGGCCAAGAGTATCCGTGTATACCAGTGTGGTTGCGATTGCCTGCTCGCGTGGAGTGTTTGCTGTGAATGTCTGATGCAGATGGTACGTAAGCGAGGCCAGATTGAAAATTACGCTGGCGACTGCAAGGGCGCCAAGAGCCTCCGTGAGTTCCAAATTCCCTGAGGGATCAGTACGATCAATCGAGTCGGCTGAAGCATAGAGATACTTGTGCAGAGATAACGGCGCTCCTGGATCGCCTTCATACGAGTCCATTGACCAGAACCGGCCGGTGGACACGTTGAGATACCGAGCGCGGTTGTAGTAGAGGTTGAGGTCGGAGTCGAATTGTTCGCCGGAGTAGAGGTAGTTGTTCGGCGTCGAGCCGGTGGAGTGGATGAGATTGCCGAAGGCGTCGTAGTCGTAGGTAACTCCTGACCCCACCACGTTTTCCCATCTACACTGCTCGTAACCCCAGTGCTGTTTTTCACTTACCAGCAGCGTTGCCCTAATATGCAGCAGGTTTTTTTGGTTTGAACCCCAGACGCGAGTTTTGGACAACGTCTCCGCGTCGTAGATGTGGCTTGGTGTGGAGCTGCTGAGAGGAGCAGTATTCGAACAGGCGGGAAGTGCAAGCACGGCGCAGAGTGTTGCTGCCAGAAGTTGACGAAGCACGCTCCACGCTCGCATGACAGGATTTTACGTGAGCCGCTGCGGACCAACCAACAGCGATCTGACGCCGTTGTCTTCAACAGCATCGGTGAACTACGCGAAGATTTTTTCTTTAGCTGCTGCGGATTTCAGCAGCTA
>QIAN01000475.1 GCA_003225005.1 Acidobacteriota bacterium
CAATGCTCGTCCGCAAGCGATATGCCGTGGTAACAGAGGATCAGCAAGCGTTGCTTGCGCCATCGGCTGTTCGCCACCAAACGGAAGACACCGCTGCTTCGAAGTCCCCCCAGAGTCGCGAGTTTGACGGCCCTCAGCATTGAACAATTTGTTGGAGAATGTCGTGAGAAACTAATGGCCGGTTCATGTACACGCGACCGCACCGCACGCTTGAACCAGATCGACCGCGGGTTCGCTCTCTACGCAGACGCGTAGCCAGAGCTCCAGATTCAGTAAACGCCAGATGCGATTACCATGATCGCGATATCCGGACCGCCGCTCGGCGAACAGGCGCCGCAGGACCTCGGGACGAAACAGCCGGCGTTCCACAGTTCGCGTTTCCAGCAGCAGCCGTTCCAGACTCTCCAAGTGCGGCCCGGCAAGCCAATATGCCCAAGGCGTGGGAAAACCCATCTTCTGCCGGTGAACAATTGCCGCAGGCAACAGATCCGCCACCGCTGCCTTTAGAATGCATTTCCCCTTGATTCCTTTGGTGGAGTATTTCGCGGGTATGCTCGCGGTGAATTCCACCAGCTCATGATCGAGGAAGGGCACGCGGCTTTCGACCGAAGCGGCCATGCTCATCTGGTCCTGCTTCATCAATAACTCGACCAGATAGGTTTTGATGTCCGTGTACAAGAGCCGGTGCAGCAGGCCGCCGGAGGAGTGATTCCAGTGCGCCATCGAGCCGGCATAGGCGTCCCCCCCCGATAGCTTGGCCTCTGGGGTTAACAACTCGTCCTGTTCGCGTGCGGAAAATGCAGAATAGAAATTGTCAAAGTAAAACGACGACCAGGAGGCGCCGTCACGCCCCAGGAATGTATGTTCCAGTTTTCTCTTCTTCGCTGCAGAGAGTGGACCGGCATTGATTCGCTCCCGCAGCCGGCTGCGTAGCGCAGCCGGCATCAGGGTGCGGTAAACGCTGTCCATGCGTCAGTTCAGTAAAGTCCACGGATAGCGCGTGTATCCGCCCAGTGTCTCATCGCTACCTTCGCCGGTGAGAACGACGGTTACCCGTTCTCGTGCCAGCCGTGCCACAAAATACAGTGCCACGCTGGATGGCCATGCGATGGGTTCATCCTCATGCCAGATCAAGCGCGGCAGCGTCTGGAAGAAGTCGTCCCGGCTGAGCTGGACTTCGTGGTGTTTCGACTTCAAGTGCCCGGCGATGGTTCGGGCATACGGGAGTTCGCTATATGCCTCTTCGCCGTAGCCCACGGAGAAAGTCTCGATCGGCTCTTTGCGGATCTTTGTGGTTAACGCGGCCACCGCGCTGGAATCCAGGCCGCCGCTTAGAAAAACGCCCAGCGGAACATCGCTCATCAGGTGGCTGGAAACGCAAGCTTCCAGCAGTTCGCGGTAGCGGCGGACGTAGTGTTCACGCGGCCGGCCCTCGTCATCGGACCGGATATCGAGGTCCCAATACGACGAAATCTGCAACTGGCCACGCTCCTCTAACGTAAGGGTGTGCCCGGGCAGCAATTTTCGGACCCCAGCATACATACTCTCGGCGCCGGCGATATAGCCAAAAGCGAGATATTCCGCCAGCCTGCTGCGGTTGAACTCAGGTTTCACGCCCGGGTACACCAGGATGGCTTTTATTTCCGAGCCGAACAGCAGCGTCTGGCCGTCATAAAGGTAGTAAAGAGGCTTGATACCCAGCCGGTCACGCGCCATGAACAGGCGTCTCTTGGACCGGTCCCAAATCGCGAAGGCAAACATGCCACGGAGATGTTTGACGCAGTCGGCTCCGTATTGCTCGTACAAATGGACAATAGTTTCGGTATCACTCTTGCTGCTATAGCGGTGACCGCGGGACTCCAGGTCCTTGCGTAGCTCCTGGTG
>QIAN01000477.1 GCA_003225005.1 Acidobacteriota bacterium
CGAGACAGCTCTCATGATGCAACTGCGTGTGAGCTGCGCTGAAAGCGTCGGCCACGTCAGCGTCGGCTCGACGTTGCGCAGTCCGCTCACGAACTCCTCCACCTTTTGGCACCCGCCGCGGAAGTACTCGTGATGTTCGCCCAGCAGCGCCGGTCGACCGAGGAACAGATCGAAGGCAGCATCCATTAGGCGTCGCGGGTACCGCCGCTGAAACAACGGAAACCCGTGAAGCCGTGTGATAGCGGGCCGCAGAAAATCTCCAATCCTAAGAGGGCCCGATTCCTCGTCCGTCGGAAAACAATTCGAATCGACTGCGGCGAGATAACCGGCGGTCCGAAGGGCCAGCATCGAGCGGCTGGAGAAGCGCCCTTGCGGAAACACCATCACCCGCTCGAACGGCAGGCCGGTACGCGCCTCATGCCGCTCCATCCGCTCCAAGGCCAGGCCGGCCCTTGACTCTAGGAACGCCTGGTCTGCACTATCAAACTCCTTGTTACTGTGGTCGCAGCCGTGAACGCAGATGGAAAGATCCGGTCGCCCTCCGAAGAGCCTTGACGCGGTGCGGGTCGACGTCCGTCGGTAGTTCCAGGGGATGAACGCGACCGACGTTCCGTATCGCTCGCGCTCCATGGAACTCAGCAAGGCGCGATAGTTTAGGAATCCGTACTTTTCTGTGAGCAGCGGGTCGTCAATGATGAAGCGCGCGGTGCTTACCGGGCCGTGCCAGCAAGTCTTACCGAAGCTGTGGCGGAGGAAGATCAGGATCGGGATGAGGCGATCGTAATATGCCTCTAGGCCGCTCCCCGGGGACAAGGGCTCGTCGATATCCGGCACTCCAGCGCCCGCCAACAGAAACATCTCGACCGACGGCAACGCCAACCGAATGAATGCCGGCTGACCGTTCGTTATCATAATCGCATTCGCCGAGGCCCCATTGATGGCTCGGTCGAACGTCGGAGCCGACAGCGCGTGCCCGGTGGAGAAACTCAGGCCGGCTAACTGACGACTGAACCCGCGCCCACCGCGCGGTAACTCGCACACCTTCTGGCCCTGGGCCGCCACATTGACACCCGAGATCGCGCCGCTTGTGACCCACGAAAGCGCCCTGCTGTGAAGCCGCGGATCGCCGCAGCCGAAGACCAATAACTCCGCACAGCGCTCTTTGACAAGCTTCTCCAGGCTGTTCGAGGACACCCTGTGCGTCAGTGCCAAGGTATCGGCGCTCATGGCCAGACAGCATCTTTGGCCACCGCCCTCGCCCAGTCGCGCGAGAGCCGACTCCTGGTCAATCGAGACTCGCTCCGTCTCGACGCCCATCCAGTGAGCGAGCTTCAGAATGCGTTCTTCTTCCGGTGTCGGAGACGTGCCCGACGCAAGGATCAGCCGTTTCGTCTGGTGGCTCAAAGCGTCCCGCCCACGGTTTTGTGGGGACGTGAGTTGCATTATCAACTCGTCGGTGAATCCGAGCAGTGGAATACCCTGAACGACCTCAGCCTCCGGTAGAACATCTTCAACCTCTTTATCTGTTCCGTCCGTCGGAACCGATTGACCTCTGGGGGAAACAGCGTTTGGATCCCAGTGAGACGAGCTGAGAAATAGCCAACGAAGATCAGGCAGCCGCCAATGATATAAGGCTTCCTCGTCAGGCGGTACGCGGCCCGGAGGATTTCCCACACCGGGTGCCCGCCACACATGTAGTCCTTGCGACCGTTGTGGAATTCCACGAGGAGCCGATGGGTCTTGGCCGTCCCCTGTCGGCGCTGGTGAAGGAGCAGCCTGCCCGTATACACTCTCGTCTGCCAGCCGCCCATTCGGGCCTCGATCGTGGCAAGCACATCCACTCCGCCGTGCCTGCTCGGCTTGTAGCCTCCAATGGACTCAAGGCATTCACGCCGGAACAATTGGAACGCCCCCGGAACCTCCTCAACGCTGGTAACGCGATAGTCATCCCTCGGACGTTCGGCCCAGCGCTCCTCGCATTGATTTGTTCCGGCCACACCGAGCCTGGGATACTGGGCGAATTTACCGAGCAGATATTCGACGTAGTCCGATCCAAAGGAAACGTCAGCATCGAGATTGCCGATGATCTCGTAGGGAAGGTGCCGTACGCGCGCGGCACCGGCGTCGAACGCATACACTTTGCCGGCGAAGTTACGCTCCTTCCGCTCGGGCATTCGCACGAACTCGATCCAGCCGTGAGCGGCCACATATCGCTTGACGATTTCGTCAGTCCGATCTGTTGAACCATCGCTGACGATGACCCATTTGATCGGTCGGATCGTTTGTCCGACGACCGATCTGATGGTCTGTTCGATATGAGCTTCCTCGTTTCGAGCAGGCGTTATCAACACATAGGTGAGGCCGCCAATTGACGAAGCCTCTCCCAAGGCGGTGCCGCCCTCGTCGACGGGATGCCCGCACACCGGAGTCATCTCTGTACCTCGGTCATAACGCGTCCGCTGATCGTCCATGGCAGGCCCCCTCCGCGCAACCCCGCAACTTCACGCGGGCGCTTTAGCCAGCGGCCACGGGGTCTTGTCCGTCGAGGTGGATCCGGCGGAAGACCTGGGTCAACAAGTCGGCGTAGAGACCTCGCTGGCCCATCGCGATCAGAAGAACCCAAGCGTAAACGCCGAAGACAAGACTAAGTCCGACCGACAGAACGGGGATGGGGGCGAACCTCCCACCAAGCGCGATCTTCACGATCAAGCCGGCGGCGCTCGCGAGCAAGCCCGACAGCAGCAGTGGTTTAGTGACACTCCAAAGGTCTGTCCAAGTGATCCCCGTGCCCTGCTTGGACCAAGCGGCGATGGGGATGACCAGAAGCGCCATCGCCAACGAGTATCCCAAGGCGACTCCTTGGGGCCCGCGGCTGAGACCGAGTACGATCCCGAGGATGACCAGCGGCGTTGTCGCCATGCTGATGCCCAGGGCGCGCCCAGCCCGACCAGTCGACAGGACCAACCAGGAGAGCGGGTTGGCAACAGCGAACACTAGCGCCGTCGGGGCAAGCAACCTAAAAATCGGTGCAGCGGCCATCCATTTGGCGCCAAGCACAATCCGGACTATCTCTTCCGCAAACAGAGCACAACTGATACTAATGGGAACGGTCAGAGATACGAGCAACGAGTAGCCCCTGAGGAACGACCTGGCGAGACGGTTCGCATCATGCTGAACCCGCGAGAGGGTAGGAAACGCCACGCTGGTCATCGACGAATTCAATTGTTGGACCGGTAGAGTGACGAG
>QIAN01000474.1 GCA_003225005.1 Acidobacteriota bacterium
AGCTGGGGTTGTAAAGCATGAACAGTCGGCAGTTGTCAGCGCTGATTGTTGCAGCGACTTTTTGGGCGGCTCCAGCCGTAAGCGCGGATCCGGAACCCGCGGCCAAGCCGCCTGGCGGGTTACCGCGCAAAGCGCAAGCAGATCGAAAAAAAGGCGCGTCCCCGATGTCCACGGCGCCCGCGCCGAAATCGGGATCCATGCCGAAAGGTCCGGCGCCAAAGGGAAAGCTCGGCACGGAACCCACTGCGCGCGGAAAGCTCGGCACTGATCCGCAGCCTGGCGACCTCGACCTTGAGGGGGGTCGCGCTATGAAAGCATTTGGCGCTACAGCGTTTCCGACAGCTGCGGCCGCTCTGTTGCTGTTCCTGCCCGAGCCGTCCTACTGAGAAATCGAATGAACAAGCATGAAGCAATGCTTGCGCTTCTGACACTCTGGGCCGCATTGCCGGCTGGTCACGCCCTGGCTGCTTGCCTCAATCCCAATCCGAATCCGCAAGCGCAGCACGTCACCAGCGATTTCAACGGCGACTGCAAGTCCGACATCGTGTGGCGCAACGCTGCCACCGGGCAGAACTACCTCTACTTCATGAATGGCACCACGATCCTGGGCGCAGAAGGCTACATCCGCACGGTGGCCGACCAGAACTGGCAGGTAGTGGGTGTGGGGGACTTTGACGGCGACGGCAAGGCCGACATTCTGTGGCGGAACTCTGCTACGGGGGAGAACTACATCTACTTCATGGACGGCACGGCGATCAAGCCCACTGAAGGCTTCATCCGTACCGTTGCCGATCAGAACTGGCAGGTCGCCGGGGTGGGGGACTTCGATGGCGACGGCAAAGCCGACATCCTGTGGCGGAACTCGGCTACGGGGCAGAACTATCTCTATCCGATGAATGGTCTGGCGATCAAGGGCACCGAGGGCTACCTCAGGACGGTGGCCGACCCCCACTGGCAGGTGGCGGGGGTGGGGGACTTTGACGGGGATGGCAAGACCGATGTCTTGTGGAGAAACTCGAGCACCGGGGAAAACTACATTTATCTGATGAACGGCACGGCGATCGCGGGTGCGGGCTATCTCAGGACGGTGGCCGACCAGAGCTGGCAAGTGGCCGGGATCGGCGACTTCGACGGCGACGGCAAGGCCGATGTCCTGTGGAGAAACTCGAGCACCGGGGAGAACTACATCTACCCGATGAACGGGCTGGTCATCAAGGCGACGGAGGGCTTCATTCGCACCGTGGCGGACCAGACCTGGAAGGTGGCGGGGATCGGCGACTACGACGGCGATGGCAAAGCCGACATCCTGTGGAGAAACTCAGCGACGGGTGACAACTACCTCTACCCGATGAATGGCACGACGATTCTTGGCACCGAGGGCTTCCTGCGCAGCGTCGCCGACCTCGATCGTTGCACCCTCATCGGTGACTGTGAATGTATTAGGCGTGGTCGCCTCGGTTGCGACCGGCTCGGTAATTGCCAGCGACCCGCAGCACCTTCCACTTACTTACTCCATCAAGACGTCGCCGCAATTTGGCGCGGCCTCGATCGCACCCGGCACAGGGGTTTTCACATACTCGATCGCCGGCTATGCCCCAGCGGCCAGCGACGCATTCGCCGTTACGGTGTCGAATGGACGGGCCCAGTCCACAGCGCAGGTGAACCTGCAGCTCGCGTCAGCTCCGCTGCTTAAGAAGCAATGGCACATTCAAAACGTTGGCCAGGACGCTTTCTCCTCGACGCTACCGCTTGCCGGCAACGACATGAATGTGGCCGGAGCGTGGTTCGCGGGCTACTCCGGCAAAGGCATCAAGGTCGGGATTCCGGATAGCGGTCTGGAAGCCGCACACGAGGACCTTGCGGCCAACGTCGACCTTGGTCATTCCTTCAACTTTCTTACCGGGCTGAACGACCCGTCGCGGGCGGCATCCGATCCTGGCTTCGACCACGGAACTGCCGTAGCCGGAATCATCGGGGCAGTGGCATTCAATGGCAAAGGCGGGCGAGGCGTCGCCTATGCCGCCCGCCTTCGCGGCTACAACCTCTTCGCTCCGGGCGCATTATCTCTTGCGAATATGGCCAAGTCTCTGGGGAGCGATCCGATCTCTGCAGACAACGACTTGTTTAACGCGAGCTTTGGCGCTGGCGCCCATGCCTTGCCCACTTACAGTGGGGCTTTCCAATCGATCGCCGCCACCTCTCTTACTCTCCGCGGTGGGCTCGGCGCGGCCATCGTGTATGCCGCCGGAAATGAATTCAAAGATTGGAACGCGACGCCGGGGACGGGATTGTGTAACGCGGCGAACACCTACGGCGTCAGTTGTGGCGATCCAGCGAATGATCAATGGCGAGTGGAGTACGCACCGATCATCGTGGGGGCCATCGACGCCGACGGCAAGCATTCGAGCTATTCGAACACGGGTCCCTCGCTATGGATTACCGCCCCGGGTGGCGAGTCTGGGTTCAACTCAAGTTACGTTACGGCCACCAATTTCGCTCCCGCCATCGTCACCACCAGCCGCACTGGTTGTGCCAATACGCAATACCCAATTGCCGTCAACCCGCTCGATGCCAAGGGAGCGAACCCTCTTGCTCCGAGCTGCCAGTACACGGCTACCTTTAATGGCACCAGCTCGGCAACGCCGAATGTAGCCGGGGTCGTCGCCATGACGCTTGAGGCCAATCCCAATCTCAGTGTGCGGGACTTGAAATACATCCTTGCCAAGACCGCCAGGAAGGTGGATGGCGCGTTTCCTGGTGTTGCCTCGAGTACTATTATCTCCGGCTCAACAATTGTTCTTGAGCAAGGCTGGGTGACCAATAGCGCAGGCTGGTCGTTCAGCAACCGGTACGGATTCGGGGCTGTCGATGCAGCGGCCGCCGTCGCTATGGCCAAGTCGTACGCGGGCTACTTGCCCGCGGTGCAGAACTCGGCGACTTATCAATTCCTGGCTGCGCCGCCGGCAATCATAACGCCGGCGTCGCCGGCCGGTAATTCCGCCATCATGCCAGTCTCGGAGTCCTTCAATACTGTCGAATTCGTGGTCGTGGTTCTCAACATTGCATCGACCCCGAATCTTCTGTGCAACCAAGTTGAATTGAAGTCGCCCTCTGGAACGAAGTCCATCCTGATGCATGCGATGAACGGCTTCTCGAATGCCAGCGTCGTCAATTCTAGAATCTTGTCGAACGCATTTTACGGCGAGCCCGTGAACGGTAATTGGACCCTGACCTTCTTCGACTTCTGCTCCCCTAGCGGGACCCCGACGCAGCTTTCGACCTCGAATCCTCAGTTGCTTGGAATCGCTGGCCATTGATTGACTAGGAGGCGTTTCATGCATCGCATAGCCATGTTCATCATTCTTGCCGTTGCAGGCACGGCGAGCTATGCACAACTGCAGCCAACGCCACGGGTGATCCAGGCGGTGTCCGACCCGAGCATGGTGATTGACGATCGTGGCGCCAAGTTGGAAGTGCTTCCCGCGATGCGGGCGGCTCAACAAATGGCGAGTTCAGGAAGACAAGTGATTCATTCGGTATTCGCGGCGAGCCAGTCGGAGCCGATCAGTCCGCGGCAGCTTGGCGTGGTCTTCAACCACGCCATGCAGGTACAGGGTTACATCACAGGCGAAATCGCCTTCAAGATGAAAGACGGAGTTCAGGCGACGGACAGGCTCGACCCAGCGTCCTACCCAGGGCTCGCCAAGCTGACCAATCCGAACGTCTATCTTGTCGCAGCGAGGACGCCTTCCGAGTTCGTCGAGCTGGTCAGGCGCCTCCAGGGTAGAAATGATATGGAATGGGTCGAACCCATGGTTACGTACGGCGGCCTGCAAAGGTGACGTCCTTCGCGTCAGCCATGGTCCAACTGGCTCATTGAAGCTGTCGTTCCCAGGTGACAGTCTCGCTCGCACGCTGGCATCTTTGTACTCATCGTGCTCAAGGGTTTTAGCGTACGGATTTGCGCGGCCGCGATGCTGCTCGCGATCGGCTGCGGCGCGCGCGCGTCCAGCCTGTGGCAGATCAACGAGATCTATTCCAACGCCGATGGCAGCGTCCAGTTCATCGAGCTGATCACGGCCTCCGGCGGGCAGCAG
>QIAN01000095.1:0-29304 GCA_003225005.1 Acidobacteriota bacterium
ATCTCCTGGTCGACGAAAAAGGCAAGTCCTTGGTAAATCTGCCGCTTCACGCCCGGCGTGAGCAACTCGAACGATTTGCGAGGAAATATTTCTCGAAGAACAAATCTATCTGCCTTTCTCCGGTAGCCGAAGACGTCTCGGTAGCGCGAGAGTGGTTTCATATGGGCGTCGGGCTGGACGGAGTTGTCGCCAAGCGCCGTGACCTTCCATACCAAAGCGGCGAGCGCACCGGCATGCAGAAGATCAAAAAACAGCGCACCGCCGACTGCGTGGTGGGAGGATTCCGCTACCTGGAAAAGAGCCCGCTGGTAGGATCGCCGCTTCTCGGTCTTTACAACAATGAAGGTGCGCTCGACCACGTTGGGTTCACTTCCTCCATCCGCGATGAGGAGCGCCCGGCAATAACTAAAAGACTCGAAAAGTTAATCAAGCCCCCAGGTTTCACCGGCAAAGCGCCCGGTGGCCTGAGCCGTTGGAGCACAAAGCGCTCCGCGGAATGGCAGCCGGTCAAACCAAGTCTCGTCCTTGAAGTGCAGTTTGATCACTTCACCGGCGGACGCTTTCGTCATGGAACAAAGTTCCTGCGCTGGCGTCCGGAGAAAGCGCCTCGAGATTGCACTGTGAAGCAAGTGCAGCGCGAGAACCGCTCCGCGCTGGCACTGCTCTGAGCCGTTGTGTGGCTCCCAGCTACTCCCCTGGAATTCCCAAGTCCTCAATGTGTGTCAGCAAATCTGCCGGATCTTGATAGACGCGGAAGGCGCCCGCTCCCTCTAGCTAAGCTAAGCTAGTTCCTGTGGGCCGTAGCCACCGGAAAGCAGCCCCACTCCGAGACCGTTCTTGCGGCCCGCCGCAAGTAGACCCCAAACGCTGTCGCCAATAACAACAGAATCGCTTACCGATACTCCCAATCGCTCCGCAGCTACCACGAAAACATCCGGAGCTGGTTTTGCTTCGGCGACGTCGTCGCCGGTAATCACAGGAACATTCGAAGCCAGGTCAAACTTCTTTAACAACCGAGCGGTGTGGCGTTGGTTGCCGGTTGTAGCGATGGCCCATTGAACCCGGACCTTTGCCAAATGTCTCAGGAGCTGCTGAGATCCGGCGGAATTTCAATTCGACGGATGCTTTTTCCGAAATTGATATCGTGTTTCTTTTCAAGACGATCAATCGAGAGGTTTCTGCGGCGTGGCCGAATGTCCCTGAGCAACTTGCGAAGGAAGGATCGGCCGCTCATGCCAACATGGCGATGAATCTTCCAATTCGGCGCCAGGATCCCTTCGCTTCTTAACGCATCGCTCCACGCCGCAACATGCTCATATACGGTCGACGAGAGTGCCGTCCAAATCGAATACCAGCGCTGGCAACCCCAGCTTCTCGCCCGAAAGATGCGCCGCGAACTCTCGCTCATGGCGTGCGATTTCCTTGCTGGAACACTTTGCCTGCGAGGTCGCGCGTCCCCGCTCTTTCGCTGCACGTGTTCTCTCTGTTTTTAACGCCGCCTTTATGCGGCCTTCTTCCTGGGAACCTTGGCTCCCTTTTTTCGAGCCTCCGAGAGCCCGATGGCGATGGCCTGTTTGCGGCTCTTCACCGTGCCCCCCTTCCCACCCCTGCCTGACTTCAGCGTGCCGCGCTTCTTCCGGCGCATGGCACTCTCCACTCGCTTGCTTGCTGCTTGTCCATACTTGCGGCCGCCCGATTTCCGGGAACCCTTCTTCTTTGCTGGCATAGAAATCCTCCTGCAATTTACTGATGAAATTGTAGCAGGGTTGGCACAGCACCATTGGCTCTGAAAAGAGGACACCCTACGACCTTTGGCGGACCAGAGTGCGCAACGCACATAGCCGCATAGCACTGTCCAGCAACACTTCGTGGTGAGTTGCCATCTCAAGGCTTATCAATTTCTCGATTCATTCGGAGTATTCCCCATGCAGCGCAGAGAATTTCTTAAAAGCGCCGCAACCTGCGCTGTTGCCAGCACTCTTCCCAAAGCGTTCGGCCAGCAAGAGAATCCTTTTCCGGCAAATCAGATCCACAGGAGGCTGGTTCCATGAACCAAATCCCACTGACCTCATCGCCAGGCACTTTATCTGGCGAGATGCTCTACCGCATCCTGGGACGCACCGGTGAGCGGATTTCAGCCATCGGTCTGAGTGGCTTTCACATTGGCAAACCGAGCCGAACCGATGACGACAGCATTCGCTTGATTCGTACCGCCATCGATCGCGGCATGACCTTCATGGATAACTCTTGGGACTATAACGATGGCCAGAGTGAGGTGCGCATGGGGAAGGCCCTGAAACATGGTTATCGTCAGAAAGTGTTTCTCATGACAGAAATTGATGGCCGGACTAAAGAGATAGCCGCGCGCCAAATCGAGACTTCACTGGAACGTCTGCAGACTGATCACATCGATCTATTGCAGCATCACGAGGTGATTCGCTTCGATGATCCGGACCGAATATTCGCGAGGGGGGCGCCGCGGAAGCCATTGTCGAAGCCCAACAGGCTGGAAAGATTCGCTACACCGGATTCACTGGCCATAAAGATCCGCAGATGCACCTTTACATGCTGAAAGTGGCCGCGGATTAGTTCCACCTTGACTCCGCCCAAATGCCCCTCAATGTCATGGATGCTCACTTTCGCAGCTTCGGTCAGATGGTGTTGCCTGAACTGGTCAAGCAACAGATCGGCGTGCTCGGCATGAAGTCAATGGCAGACGGTGTGATCCTGAAAAGTAAGACTGTGACGCCCATCGAATGTCTTCACTACGCATTGAGTCTTCCGACAGCGGTGGTGATTACGGGAATCGATAAGCCTGAGGTACTCGACCAGGCATTCGAAGCGGCCAAAACCTTCCACCCGCTGAATCGCGAACAGATTGCCCAGCTCTCAGCGAAGACCAAAGAAGCGGCCGCAACAGGGAAGTACGAAATCTACAAGACTACGTCGCACCACGATTCGACTGCCAAGCATGCGGACTGGCTGGGTGGAGATACGCCCGCGGTCCAGAAACTTGCACCGGCCTGAGCTGCCATGTCTTGCACCTCTAGACCATCTCTCGAACTTTCTCCGAGAGCGGGCTCACCGTGCGATAGAACAACGCGGTGCGAACTGCAAGATCGGTCAGGTTCTCCACATGATTCGGTCCCGAGAGGGAGCGCTTTATCCTGGAATCCGCGTGAGGTCACAAGGCGGTAGCCCAGCTTTTCAGTCACCCTCTCTATCTGTTACTGTTTTCAGTCCGCCATGCCAGCGATTCTCGAACGCGAAAGGATCAGAACCGCGTGATCGTCGGGGTTCCGAAAGAGAGTTATCCGGGGGAACGTCGCGTGTCTCTGGTTCCCATGGTGATCCCAAACCTCACCAAGGCCGGATTCGAAGTCGTGGTCGAATCTTGCGCGGGAGAAGCAGCTGGCTACCCCGACGCAGCTTACACTGACAAAGGAGCAAAGATTTTGCCAGACCGTGCTGCCGTGTTCGGCGCGGCAGATGTTGTGGTTCAAGTACTGTGCTACGGCTCGAATGATGTAACCGGCGAGGCCGATCTCGCTCTCTTTCGCCGCGGCCAGGTTCTCATCGGATTCTTGCGGCCCTTTGGCTCCGCCGAGGTCGTCCGGCAAATCGCCGATACCGGCATCACCTGTTTCTCCGTGGAACTTGTCCCCCGCACCACGCGAGCCCAAAGCATGGACGCACTTTCCTCCATGGGCACGATCTGCGGCTACAAAGCGGTACTGGTGGCCGCGGAGACGTCTCTCAAGATTTTCCCCATGCTGACGACCGCAGCCGGAACCATCACGCCGGCGCGCGTTTTCATCATTGGCGCTGGAGTGGCCGGACTGCAGGCAATCGCAACCGCCCGTCGCCTGGGCGCCGTGTCTTCGGCGTACGATATGCGCCCCGCGGCCAAGGAACAGGTGCAGAGTCTGGGCGGACGTTTTGTCGAATTGCCCATTGAAGCGGCGAATGCACAAGATGCTCGCGGGTACGGAACCGCGCAAGACGAAACGTTTTATGCGCGGCAGCGCGAGCTGTTGGGTCGCGTCGTCAAAGACAGTGACGTGGTCATCACCGCGGCGGTGATTCCGGGCAAAAAGTCTCCTGTGCTGATTACAGCCGACATGGTCAGACAGATGGCTCCGGGCTCTGTGATAGTTGATCTCGCTGCCGAGCGTGGGGGCAATTGCGAGCTCACCCACACCGGCGAAACAGTTATTGAGCATGGAGTCGCCATCATTGGTGCGATCAATCTGGCCAGCAGCGTTCCCTACCATGCCAGCCAGATGTACTCTCGCAACGTCACGAATTTTTTGCTATACCAGATGAAGGACGGGAAGCTCGAGCACGATTTGAAAGACGAAATTATCCGCGAGACCATGGTCACGCACGGTGGCGAGATCGTGAATCCGCGCGTGCGCGAGTTCTTCAAACTGCCGACTCTAACCCCGGCGGCCAGTTAGAACCGATAACCGAGAACTAACATGAATTCCAATCTGATTGACGCTCTTTTTATTTTCATGCTGGCTTGCTTCATCGGTTTTGAAGTCATCCGGCACGTTTCCCCCCTTCTGCATACGCCGCTCATGTCGCTGACGAACGCTCTGGATGCTATCGCTGTTGTCGGTGCGATTGTGCTTGTTGGCGAGCACAAGAGCAATTTCGCCGCTGTCCTCGGCGTCATCGCCATCGTCGCGGCCACCAGCAATGTGGTAGGCGGATTCCTCATCACTGACCGAATGCTGAAGATGTTCAAAAGCAGTCGTCCGACAAAGGGATGATTGCCGCCACCATGACGGAGTTCGCCGGCAGCCAGCACGTAATCGAAGTTATTTACCTCGTCGCTAGCGCTCTATTCATCCTGTCGCTGAAGTGGATGAGCTCGCCCACCACCGCCCGCCACGGCATCTGGGCAGGCGAAGTTGGCATGGTGCTGGCGATAGCCAGCACGCTGCTGCATCGCGGCATTGTCGATTACAAGTGGATCATCATCGCGCTCGTACTGGGCAGCGGCATCGGTATTCCGCTGGGCAGGGTGAAGATGACCGCTGTTCCCCAGCGGACCGCCCTCAGCCATGCCTTCGGCGCGCTGTGCGTCACCCTAGTCGGCACCGCGGAGTTTTATTTGCGCACGCCGGATGTTCCCAAGTTCATGATGTCCGTGCTTTCAATGGAAGTGATTCTCGGAGGCCTGACGTTTACGGGAAGTTTGATGGCGGCTGGGAAGCTCCAGGAGCTTCTGCCGCAACGGCCCATCACCTACAAGGGACAAAATATCGTCAACTTAGGATTGCTCGGCATCGCAATTGCCGTCGCGGCTTATTTGGTGATGCATCCTGAACAGAAGCAGTTTTTCCCGTTGCTGGTAGGCATTCCATTGATCTTCGGCGTCTTCATGGTCATCCCCATCGGCGGGGCGGACATGCCGACCGTCATCTCGCTATTGAACTCCTACGCCGGCTTGTCAGCCGCGGCCATGGGATTCGTTCTCGACTCGAAATTGCTGATTATTGCTGGCGCGCTTGACGGATCTTCGGGCCTCATCCTCTCGATCATCATGTCGAAGGCAATGAACCGTTCGTTCACGAACGTTCTCTTCGGAGCCTTCGGCCAGGTGCAACCGTCCGCCATGGGCGCGCCGGAAGCCAAGCCGGTGCGCAGCGCCACGCCTGAGGAAGCAGCCGCTGTTCTCGCCGCAGCGAATAAAGTGGTCATCGTGCCGGGTTATGGCATGGCAGTGGCCCAGGCGCAGCACAAGGTGCGGGAACTCTACGACTCGCTCACCAAAAAGGGAGTCGACGTGCGATTCGCGATCCACCCCGTTGCCGGACGCATGCCCGGCCACATGAACGTGCTGCTCGCCGAAGCTGATATCCCCTACGACCGCCTCATCGAGATGGACGAAATCAACGGCGACTTCCCAGCCACCGACGTCGCCCTCATTATTGGCGCCAACGACGTCACCAACCCCGCCGCCCGCACCGACCAGTCCAGCCCCATCTTCGGCATGCCCATCCTCGACGTAGACAGAGCGCACACCGTCATGGTGATCAAACGCAGCATGAACCCCGGGTTCGCGGGCATCGATAACCCGCTCTACTACCTCGATCAAACGCTGATGTTATTTGGGGATGCCAAACAGTTCGTAGGAGGAATTGTGCGTGAGTTGGGCGGGGGACATTAAGAGCAGCGCGGAGACTGGCGCGCATGAGCGGAATTATGGCGGGATGCTCTGCCCGGAATGCTACGCTGATGTGGTGACCCAGGAGACGGGTTTGCCGGCCTGCATACAAACCACACCACGGCAAGAAAGAATGACGACGTTGCGCCGTCCACAATCACTGCGCACTCGTTTCAGCGGATCGCTCGTGATAGGGATGGTTCTTGGCTCGCCTGGGCTTCTTCCTCTAACCTTCGCAGCAAGCTGGACCGTGAAGGTACAACCCGTACGACTGGTCAATGGCGCGCCTGTGCTGTTTCAAGTTAAGGCTCCCGCCCGCCTCCAGAGCTTGCGGGGCACTTGGCTTGGCCACGAAATTTCGTTCAGCTTAGTATCGGCCAGCAAAACTTGGGTCGGTTTAGGAGGCGTAAGCCTGGAAACATCTCCCGGCATCTATCCCCTCGAATTATCCGGCGAGACATCCGCCGAAAAGTCGGCGGCCAAAGCGGCGGCGAGGCAGATTTCATTCACGCGCAAGTTTGTCATACGCCGCGCGAGTTATCCCAAAACCGAGATCACGGTTGATCGTAAGTTCACCGAGCCTAGCCCGGACCAAACCAAACAGATTGATGAAGCCAAAAAAATCAAGCAAGACTTCCTCAATCGGGTTACGCCCGAGCGAGAGTGGGCAGGAAGATTCGCCGCCCCGGCGGTCGCTCCCATCTCCGATGTGTTTGGCACGCAACGCGTTTTCAACGGGAAGACTCAGAGTTCACATCTCGGCCTGGATTTCCGCGTGCCCAGCGGAACCCCTGTCGCCGCCATGAACGCAGGAACAGTTCTGCTGGCCCGCCCGCTTTATTTCGAGGGCAACTGCGTCGTGCTCGATCACGGGCAGGGACTGCTCACGATCTACATGCATCTCTCAGAGTTCAAGGTGAAAGAGGGAGAGCAAGTTGCACGCGGCCAGCAAGTCGGCCTGAGCGGTGGGACCGGACGGGCTACGGGTCCTCATCTTCACGTGGCAGTGCGTTGGCAAGGAACGTATCTCGATCCAGCTGTGCTGATCAAACTACCTCTGCCTTAAGCAAAAGCGAACAGACGATCTATGAGCGATCGGCGGAACCGGCGGTAACTTTGCCCGCTGGGCGAGGAGTGCCTGGAGTGTCCTCCTGCAGAGCCTCTCGAAGAAATGCGTTCCGCGTGCAACGCGTGCTCGGGGTGGAGTCGAAAAGAGACCGCAAACAAACGAGCTTGTGCGGGTCTCGGAACGTGGAAGACGACGTACAGCTATCCATTGTGGCGAGGGCTCGGCGAAAAACGACGGGGGAAGCGCTTTTTACGAAGTTCTTGCCGAGCAGCGCCAATCAGGGACCCGGGGCCGCCCCTCATCGGGTCCTTAATTTTTTGATCCCGATCCCGCCAGTTGCCTCATCTTTTTCAGCTTGCCGCCGCGCGCTCCGCCGGAAAAGACTGGGGATCTTGCTCCAGAATGGCGGCCCCATCGCGGTAGGTTACGGTTCTGCCGGAGATTGCCGGCACACGTTCACCCGGAACCAGGATGCCGGCCAAATTAAGAGGATCGGCAGCGGGTAATGTAATCACTTCACCGCCAGCGGGAAGATGACGCATGGCACGCAGCGACTCGACGGCCACGGGCAGGGCGAACTGCTCGCCCAGAAATCCATCCACGAAGCGCCCGCCACGGATTTCGCCGCGATCTTCAAGCCGGCGGAAGCCCGTGAGCAACTCGCGCCAGGTCGGAAGATTAGCTTCGCGCGCCAGCAAATCGCGGAAGACGATGCCGTAACGTCGCAAAAGCATCCAGCAGGCTGCTTCGACCGCTCGCGGTTTCTCCGCAGCCTCGCCGGTGTGCAGCAAAGCCCAGCGGCCGGAGCTATGGCGGGGTCGCGCAACTCGTCCGCTTCCTTGCCCCGCGCGCCGTTTGGGATCGATGAGCGAGCGCAGATTGTCGAATCCGTCAGCGGTGACCAGGCCTGCCGCCACAAGCTCCCACAGAGCGGTTTCGATTTCCGCCTTCAATTTGCCACTCCCACGAACAATGTCGGCGAAGAAAGATGCCCCCCGCTGCCGCAGAAAATTGAGCACCAATTGCGCCGCGTGACTTAGGCCGCGCGCTTCAGCGGGATCGGTACCGGGATGCCGCGGCACCATCCAATCTGCGTCCTCGCGGACAAAGAATGTAATAGGGGCAACGCTGGTGGGAATCACCCTCCGCCTGTTCTGTGGAACCATTGGCAAATCTGCGGCTCCGGCCGCTTCCGATTTTGAAACGCGGGGATAATCGAGCGTCGCCGGGTGCGGCGACAAGCGGCCCCAACCCACCGCGCCCGTCAAGCAAAGCTGGTCAAGCCACTTCGGATCGTAGTCCACAATGCGGCGGACGAGGATCTGCCGCTCCCAGGCATTGGCGGGAACCTCAAATCCTTGCAATTGCTGGATAATTTCCAGCGTGCCACGTTCCCCGACAACTTGCGATCCCGGTGCGAGATGTTGCCACCGTAGAAGCCAGCGCATGAATTGTGCAGCGCTCACCGGCTCGATCTGCTTGCGTAGTGTTGCGACGGTGAGCCTGTGAATTCGTGCGAGCAGCCTTCGGTCGCACCATTCCGTTTCGAGGGTGGCCATGGACTCGTGCGGGGCGGACGCCCCCGCTCGCAAGCCCGCGCCGGTAAAATTCCCCCTGAGCACTGCGCCGCCAGCTTCCATGCGCAGCAACGCCTTGTCAATTTCGGAAGCTGGCAGTCCAAGGGCATCGCCGAGTTGCGCCGCAGTCACCGGACCCAGGTTTGACATCCAACCGGTGACCAAAGCGAGCAAGGTATCGTCCGGCGAAATTGCCGTCTCCATATCCAACCGTGCCGGCGAGAACTCAGCGCCGCGAAAAAGCACCGCGAAACTCTTCCTGCGCTCGGCGGCGACCCAATAGTTGCGTTCCCCTTGAATAGCGCGCCCAGCGCGGCCTTCGTTAAGCAGACGCTCGAAGTAGCTGTCCCAGCGGGAGTCCGATGAGGGAACCAATCCCATTCCTTCGCCGCGCCCAATCTCTTCCGGCAACGCAACTAACGTATGCAAGACGTCATGCAGTTCGTCAGCGTCGCGCACATCGGGCCAAGCCTCTTCGCGGACTTGTGCAATCGCGGCGGGATCGAGCTTGCCTACTTGTTCCAGCACCGACTGCGGCAACATGCGTCGCATCTCGACCGCACGAGCTCGGCGCTCCTCCAGAGGAGCATCATCCAGAAACGCGTAAGGATTCGCGTTCAAAATTTCGTGCGAAAACTGCGAAGGCACCGGAGTATCAACGGCCAGACACGTGATGCGCCCCTCAGCCATCCCCGACAGCACGGATTTCAATCCTTCGATGTCCATAGCCTCAGTGAGCACATCCTTCATGACCTCAGCTACGAGCGGGTGGTCGGGAATTTGAATATCGCCTGAAATGTTTTCCTGACAGGCAGCAACGTCGGGAAACACGGATGCAAGCAGATCATCCGAACGCATTCGCTGAATCTGCGCCGGAACTTTCTTGCCACTCTGGAAGCGCAATAAAGCAAGCGCGCGCGAGGCATCCCAACGCCAGCGGGTGCCGAAGATTGGCGAGGCCAGGGCCGCCTGCTCCAGCACTGGTTGAACGGTCTCCGCTTGCAGGAAGTTGAAGACGTCAATCAGCGGGAAGCTGTGTTGTTCGGCCAGGGCGATGTTGAGACCGTTGTCTGTCGCAGCTGCTTGCAATTCGAAGTTGAAACTGCGGCAGAAACGCTTGCGCAGCGCAAGTCCCCAGGCCTTATTGATGCGTCCGCCGAACGGCGCGTGGATCACAAGTTGCATTCCGCCGCCTTCGTCGAAAAAGCGTTCCGCAATCACTGTATGGGGAGTGGGCACGGCGCCCAGCACCGCTCGGCCTTGCAGAATATATTCGATTGCCTGTTCAGCGCCGGAGTCATCGAGACCGCATTCATCCTTTAGCCATGCGACGGCTGCAGCTACATCGGGCTGAGTAGCCGAAAACCCAACCGGAGAAGTGTGTGGCAACACCTCGCTGATTTTTTCGCGCAATGCTCCGACGTGGGCTGAAAGTTCTTCGGTACGTGCTGGGGCTTCGCCAAGCCAGAAGGGCACACTGGGTGGAGCTCCATGCGCATCTTGCACCAGCACGCGGCCGGAGTTGCTCTCGACTCGACGGATCATCCACGATGTGTTGCCCAACAGCATGATGTCGCCACGATTGCTCTCCACCGCAAAGTCTTCATCGACTGTGCCCACGACGGCGCCCTCAGGTTCGGCGATCACGGTATAGAGTGAGTTGTCGGGAATCGCGCCGCCGCTGGTAATCGCCGCGAGGCGGCTGCCCCGCCGCGCCCGTAGCCTGCCATTCACGCGATCCCGGTGCAGATAAGCGCCGTAGCGCCCGCGC
The DNA here is from genome assembly GCA_003225005.1 of Acidobacteriota bacterium. GTDB lineage: Bacteria > Acidobacteriota > Terriglobia > Terriglobales > Acidobacteriaceae > Sulfotelmatobacter. The sequence continues at coordinate 10,596 of QIAN01000095.1, forward strand.
CGTGCCGCAATACCTTCAGCCAGCATTTCGAGAACTTCGTTGAAAGTCTTGCGCGAAAGATCTCTATATGGATACGCCCGGCGCACCAGGGCGAATAGTTCATCTTCGCCCCAGCCTTCATTGCCAGCGCCGGCATCCTCGCCCCCGCTGCGAATCGAGGCACAGGCAGCCACAATCTGTTGCGCCAAAACATCGAGCGGCGAGTCCGGAATGATCAGCCGATCAAGATCGCCGTGGCGAATCGCACGCACCAGCGCCGCGCACTCGAATAGGTCATCGCGCGTCGTGACGAAGAATCTTCCCTTGGGCAGCGCGCCACGCCAGTGACCTGACCGGCCCACACGCTGCAGCGCCACGGCAATGGCGCGTGGAGAACTGATCTGCGCCACCAGGTCCACGGTGCCCACGTCAATACCGAGTTCGAGTGAGGCCGTCGCCACCAGCACTCGGATCTGGCCTTCCTTCAATTTCTTTTCCGCCGCCAGACGCAGTTTCCGCGAAAGACTGCCATGATGCGCGGCTACGTTTTCTTCGCCGAGGCGCTCGCCCAGATTGTGCGCGATGCGTTCGGCCAGCCGCCTGGTGTTGACGAACACCAGTGTGGAACGATGCTGCTCGACGAGGGTCACGAGGCGGTCATAAATCGCGTCCCACATTTCATTGGATGCGACCGCCCCCAGCGGCATCGGAGGAACTTCCACCGCGAGATCGAGCTTGCGCTTGTGACCAATATTTACGATGACCGGCACCGCACGGCCGCTCCCGCTCAGATCGCTGCCAGTAAGAAAATGCGCGACCTCTTCAATTGGCTTCTGCGTCGCAGACAGGCCAATACGCACCGGCGGCTTGTAAGTGAGCGCTTCGAGGCGCTCGAGTGATAGGGCGAGGTGCGCACCGCGCTTGTCGTCAGCCACGGCGTGGATTTCGTCCACGATCACGGTTTCAACATCGCGCAGAATCGCTCGGCTCTTCTCCGCGGTGAGCAGAATGTAGAGCGATTCGGGTGTGGTCACCAGAATGTGCGGGGGGCGCTTTAGCATGGCGCGCCGCTCGGGCATGAGCGTGTCGCCAGTGCGGACCGCGGTCCGAATCTCCGGCATCAACAGCCCGTGTTCTCCCGCCATAGTGAGAATCTCACCCAGCGGGATCTCAAGGTTCTTCTGGATATCGTTGCCTAGAGCCTTGAGCGGCGAAACGTACAGCACCTCGACGCGGTCGGCAAGCTCGCCCGCGAGCGCCTTGCGCACTAACCGGTCGATGCAGGCAAGAAACGCAGCCAGAGTTTTGCCCGAACCCGTGGGTGCAGAGATAAGCGTCGTACGGCCGGCCAAAATATGTGGCCATCCCTGCTCCTGCGGCTCGGTAGGAGTACCGAAGCGTTGGACAAACCACTCGCGCACGAGGGGGTGAGCCCAAGCTAGAGGTGAGGCGTCGGGAAGCATGTCTTCCTGGCATTTTATCACGATCGTTTTCGCAAAACATTCGCCTCTGACGAGCGGCGCGTTTCAACCAGAGGGAAGGGAATCGCTTCACGCTCAACACCCATGAACCGAGTACAGCTCTTGCATTATCGAATCAGCCCCAGCGGGGAGGCACCTTTAATGTCCTCACCACCGGGCTTACCAAATCAGCGAGTGCTAGAATCCCGCCAATGCCAAAGCTCTCCGCTCACGCTCGGGCCCACAAAATCAAGCTCCTCCTCTTCGATGTCGACGGCGTCCTCACCGACGGAAAGCTCTTCCTATTTCCCGCACCAGCCGGAGCCCAGCAGACTGTCCTGCAGCAATCTGCCAAACATGGCCAACAGGGAGGCTTCGGTCTGCACAGCCAAACTCTCATCGAGGCCAAGGGCTTTCACGCCCACGACGGCACGGCGATCTCTCTGGCGCGCTTAGCGGGTATCAAAGCCGGCCTGATCACCAAGCGCACCTCCGAAACCGTGGCCCTGCGTGCCCGCGACTTGAAGCTGGAACACATTCATCAGGGCGTTCAGGACAAACGCACCTGCGTCGAGAAAGTTCTGCGCGGGGAAGGTTTCAAATCTGAAGAAGCCGCGTTCGTCGGCGACGATGTAATTGATCTGCCCGCCATGCGCGCCTGCGGCCTGGCCATTGCGGTGAAAAACGCGCGAGCTGAAGTGAAGAGGGAAGCCCACTATGTCACGCCACACCAAGGTGGCGACGGCGCCTTGCGCGATGCCGTGGAGTACGTCCTAAAGGCACAGGGCAAATGGAAGAGCGTAGTCGACGAGTACATCGGAGAGCGCAGTCCAAAAGGACGCTCTTGACTGTTCAGTCTTGGCTCTTAGATCGAAAGATTTCGACCAGGAGCGAGGAACCGGACTCTCGTGCGTCGATGATTCCAGGATTCTCGTGTGGCTAAAAGCCAAGAGCGAGCAGCGAGGAGCTGAAAAAACCCACTGGAGGCATGCTTGGGGCGTGCTCGGGTCAGCATCCAGTGGGTTACCGTTTCTCCTTACTCACCCTGTTGTTTTCAGGAGCATTTGTAATCATTAAACCCGATAAGGGGATAGAGTTGTGTCTATTTTTGTAAAATTTTTGGTAAACATTTGTAGGCACTTTGATTCATTACGGTTGACTCGGAGCGGTGGCGGGTGCATCTCAGCGGCTACCTTAGAGTATGCGGGGCGTGTTTAACTGGACGTTCACGGCCCAGACTAGCGACGTCCCGAGCTTTGTCAGTCCGAGATGGCGGGGGTTTTGGTGGCCATCAATTCGGCAAAGCGCGGATCTTTGCGCAATGCGGAAAACTCCACATCTTTGTACACATTCCTGAGATCTTTGTATCCCTCTTCCATGGCTTTCTTCAAATACTGCAGCGAACGGTCAGCCACGCCCATCTTGGCATAGAGTTTGGCTACGGTGTAGTCGTAACGCGCACGGTCTTGTGGACTGGACAACTGCGCCTGCACGCCACCGCGCGAGGTTCGTTCGAACACCTCCGGATCAAGCTCCAAAGCGTGCTGATAGGCGGCCGCGGCAGGCTCGAACTCCTTTTTCGAGAAGAGCGCCGCACCTAGATTGCTGAAGAACGATGCGGCATTGGCATCGAGCGCAATGGCTTTGTGATATTGCTTGACGGCTGCGCCGTACTTCTTTTCCTCGTAATAGACCACGCCGAGATTGTTGTAGGCGTCGGCTGACTTGCGGTCGGCCCGAATCGAGCGTTCCAGGGACTTTCGCGCCTCTTTAAAGCGCTGCATCATAATCTCGGTAATCCCAAGCTTGTTCAGCACATGTGGATCATTGGGCTGTTTGGCAAGCGCCGCGCGGTAATAGTCGAGAGCATCCAGATAGAGCTTGGAAACACGTAACTCGTCTGCCCTTTGCTCAAGGTCCGCGGCTGTCGCGTCTGGCGCTGGAGGCTCGATGGCTCGAATGAGCGGCGGCGCGATCTGCACCCGCTCCGACGACGAAATTTGCGCGAGCGAAAGGGCGTGAGCACCAACTAGAGTCAGCAGAATAAGCGAGGCAAATCCAAGGAAGGGTTTCGGGCTGGACATAAACACCCCCGTAGGCGGCCAGCGAACTCATTCTGCCACAGTTTCAGCTGGGCGGCGCGGATTTTCGCTAGCACCAAGGAGGTCGAGCTTTGTGCCGGAACCGGAATACGGCGCTGGAACCCCTGTCAGTGTGGCGCAGGGTCACCGCTCTCTGCTGGAGGCTTAGACGCCGGAGCAGAAGACTTGTCATCCCGGAAAATACCGGCTATTTTACCAAAAATACCCTTCTTTTTCTTGGACGAATCGTCTTTGGAGGAATCGGCCTCCTGTTGAGTGGCAGCCTGGCTCGTTGGGGGAGGAAGGACTTTCGTGCCGCCCAGCCCAAAAACGCGAGAGAAAAATCCAGCTACGCCGCCCTGTTGGTCGCAGGTTTCCCGGGGTTCAGTGCCAGCGACAAAGGCAGCAACATAATCGTCCGGACATGCGGGCGTAGCCAGGCGGTTGGTTGTTTTATCCAATTGCACGTCAACCACACCTGTGGGCTGCGAGAACGGCTTCATGCCGGAATACTGCGGCAGGGCGGCAGCCTTCTTCATGAATTCGGTCCAAATGGGGGCGGCAGTCTGCGCACCGCTGAGACGCAGATCGCTATAGTCGTCATAACCGACCCAAACAATGCAGAGCAGGTTTGAGGTGTATCCCGCGAACCAGCCGTCGTGCGAGCTGCCGGTCTTCCCCGCCGCCGGAGCAGTAAAACCGCGACCGCGGACCGCAGAGAAACCCAGCCCATTGTTGACGACCCCTTCCATCATGTTGGTCATGACGTAAGCGATCCTTGGGTCAAGAACCCCGCGCTTGTCCGTGCTGAAGTTGGCCACCACATCACCCTTGGCGCTACGCACGGAATTCACCAGAATCGGCGAAAGCCGCATTCCATCATTTGCAAATGAGGTGTACGCACCCGCCATATCGAAGGGCGTAGCGTCATACGAACCGAGTGCCATCGCCGGAGTAGCCTTCACCGAGGTAATGCCCGCCGACTTAGCTAATTCAGCGACTTTGTCATATCCCACTTCTTCCGCCAGCTTGACGGTCGCATTGTTCAGCGACATGGCCAGTGCGTAACGCAACGTTACGTCACCGTGATATTCCTCTTTGTAATTGCGCGGCTCATAGATCTGGTCCCCATAGGCGAAGGTGGACGGCGCATCCTGCACAGTGGAAGCAGGCGTAATCACACTGGGTGATCCATCCAGCGCGCTATTCATGGCTGTGGCATATACGAAGGGCTTGAAGATGGAACCCGTCGGTCGTTTGGCCAAGGCATGGTTCAATTGGCTAAAGCCGTAGTCGCGCCCGCCCACCAGCGCGAGAACTGCGCCGGTGTGAGGATCGATGGCCACCAGAGCCACTTGCGCCTGGGGTCCAGGCAAGAGCTTAGTCTCGAATTTCTTGCCTATCTTCACCCGTTTGGTGCGCAACTTCTTAACTTGCTCATCCACCAGCTTGATGCCCGTCTCTACCCCTTGCGCTGCCGCCTTCTGCAAATCTGGATCGAGCGTGGTGTAAACGCGATACGACTGATCGTTGAATTCATGCTCGCTGAACTTGTTGATGAGCGTGTCGCGCACCATGTCAACAAAGTAGGGTGCGTCGCTGGCTTCGACATTGGGCGGCGCCAGTTTCAGGGGCGCGGCTTTGGCTCTGTCCGCCTCTTCACGAGTGAGGGCGTGAGTTTCAACCATGGAGTCAAGCACCAAATTGCGGCGCTCGAGCGCGCGCTCGGGATGGCGGTACGGAGAAAGGTAGCTTGGCCGCTGGATGATGCCCGCCAGCAGAGCCGCCTCGGGCAAGGTAATGTCCTTCAGATCCTTATTGAAGTAAGCTCGCGATGCTTCCGCAACACCGCTGATGGCAAACGAGCCGCGCTGCCCCAGATCTACCCAGTTGGCATAAAACTCGAAAATCTGTTGCTTGCTGAACTTCTGCTCCATCTCCTCAGCAATCATCATTTCAGTCAACTTGCGCTTAACGGTTTTCTCCGGAGTGAGAAAAAAACCGCGCGAGAGCTGCATGGTCAGCGTGGATCCCCCCTGTTCATGCCGTTGACGGACCACGTCAATCCAGGCCGCCTCGGCCATTCGGAGGAAGTTAACGCCGCTGTGCTCGAAAAATCGTCGGTCCTCAATGGAGAGCACAGCATCCACCATCACCCTCGGAATTTCGTTGTACTTCACCACCTGGCGCTTGGATCTTTGTTCCGCGTCGAATAGCGCCGTAACCAGCTGTGGTTCGAGTTCGTACGCCGAAAGCTCGGTGCCATTGCTTGTAATGCGTTCCACCTGTCCGTCGTGGATCGTGATCTGCGCCGGCTCCGGGCTGTGGTAGGACTCGGGACCGGGGATGATTTCAATTCCATCCTTTGCCTGGTGGAAGCTGCCGAGCCGCGACTGGCCCTCTTTGTCCGAATATCCCGCTCGGCGCAGTTGAGCGGCGATTTCCTTGCCATTAATCTTCTCGCCGCCACGCACGGTTCGGGGAAGGGCGTAGATTTTTGCCGAGTTGCTGAAGACCGGAGTGCGGAATCGGCGGTCGATGATGCGATCGTACTTTATGTAGAAGTAGGAGAATACAACCGTCACCGAGACGGCAACGATCAAGAACACAACCAGCGCGGCACGCAATACCGGATCGCCCGGCAGCCATGCCCTGGCTGTGCCGCCGCCTACGCCGTCCTCATTTTTCGGGATTCTAAGCTTAATAGCCACGCTTTGGTCGGCGGAAACACATCCGCCTCCTTCTCAGACGATGGGACGCGCTAAAAGGTTTTATCGCCGTTCCTTCCAGGCCCCTTCACTTCCACCTACGCTCGGAAATACCGCGCGCAGATACGGATACCCCATTGTACTGTCTGGCGTAAAGATAAAGAGACCCGCCTGAACCACGGGTCTCTTTCCGGTAAATAATCGTCTTTCATTGTGTCAGCCGGCCAATCTTAAAATAGAACATTCACTAGTGTGCGTCGTGAGAGCAAAACCACCATTAGGCTATCCCAAAGGCTGGAGCGGATCTGTCAGGGCTCCTGTCGAGGTATTCGTGCTGTAGGGGTCACGATGCCACTTGGCCTCAACCCGCCGATAGCGAACAGCTCTTGGCCGCTTTGCTCGAACTGGCCGTCCGTTGCTTTCAAACTGACAAAGGGAGATGTCGACAAGGCCGTCAAACCGGATCTGCCGATTTGATCGCCTTCGATCGGAGCCGGAGATCCCTAGAAGCCTTTATTCCCGCTCGTTGGACTAAAGTGCATGTCAAAGGAGTAGCCTGGCAAATTAACCGGCACCGAGTACTCCGTCACGACATAAACGGCCATCAAGCCCGGGCTCCCAATGCGCTGTATCGTCACCTGTTCTGGCTTGATCGGCAACTGGTGCTCTTTGGCTTTGCGGAGCACATCGTTACGAACTTCTTCATCCGTCCTCGAGGGATTGGCCCCTGCCGTCATCGCAACGTTTTTGAGATCATCCTGGAAACTGTAATTCGCGAGGATGGGCGGAGTGACCTGGAAGCCGGCCACTATCAGAGCCACGATCGCAAGAAATCCCGCCAGTGCCTTCATACTTCCCATAGCCTAAAGAACTTTACCGCGAAGCCGGACCGTTTGAACTTTCAGGTCCGGGCTTGCAGTACCCGTTGAAAATAATCCACTATGGCTGGGATCGTAACATCGCGTATCTCGCGAGTCGAGCGTTGAACGACTTCCACAGTATCTTCGGTAACTTTCTTGCCCACGGTGATTCTAAAAGGGATACCGACCAGATCAGCATCCTTGAACTTCACCCCAGGCCGTTCGTCGCGGTCGTCGAGTAAAACGTTGAATCCTGCAGCTTCAAGACGATTCGTAATCTCCTCAGCTGCTGACTTCACTTTCTCTTCGCCTACATTCGTGGGAGTGACTACGATCTCGAAGGGCGCGATAGCAGGGGGAAGCCAAAATCCATTGTCGTCATTGCCCTGCTCCACTGCGGCGGTCAGGATCCGATCAATACCGATGCCATAACTGCCCATGATCGGCGTCACTTCCTTGCCATTCTTGTCGAGCACGCGCGCACCCATGCTTTCCGAATACCGGTAGCCCAGCTTGAAGATGTGTCCGACCTCGACCGCAGTATCGATACCCAGAGGTGCGCCACAATTCGGACAGGCTTCACCCGCCGTAACACTGCGCAGATCGGCGTACGCGGTCGGCTGAAAATCGCGGCCGGGAGTCAGATTCTTCAGGTGGTAGTTCTCTTTGTTAGCACCCGCGATCAAGTTACTGCGCCCTTCGAGCGCCTTGTCCACCAGCAAAACCGGGCCATCCTTCGTTACGTGTTGAGCCCACTCAATACCGGTGGGTCCCAGATATCCCGCGGGAGAGTTAAAAAGCGCTTTGATCTCGCTTTCTTCCATGGGCCGGGTTGGCTTGCCCAAAGCGGAATTCAACTTGGCTTCATTCAGCTGATGATCGCCACGCATGAGCACAACAATCGCGCGCAATTTCATCTTCCCGGACTGGGCATCTTTCTCCTCAGTCATCAAAGCCAGAGTCTTGATCTTGTTCCTCGGCGACACACCCAGAAATTTCGCGACATCTTCAATCGTCTTCTGCCCGGGCGTGTGTACTTCCAGCGGCTTGCCATCGCCTTCGGCGGCGAGGTCCTCCACCGCTGCCAGCCTCGACGTAGCTTTCTCCAGGTTCGCGGCGTAGTTGCATCCGCCGCAGCTGACGATCTGATCCTCGCCCGCCGGAGTGCGAACCATGAATTCGTGCGACTCCTTGCCACCCATCGCTCCCGAATCCGCCTCGACCACCATGTACTTCAACCCGCATCGGTCGAAGATACGGCAGTAAGTCTCGTAGTGCTTTTTGTAAGAAAGGTCGAGTCCTGCGGCGTCGATATCGAACGAATAAGCGTCCTTCATCATGAATTGCCGCACTCGCAGCAACCCAGACTTCGGCCGCAGCTCATCGCGAAACTTGGGAGCGATCTGATACCAGATCTGCGGCAACTGCTTGTAGCTGCGCAGCTCCTTGCGCGCGATCTCAGTCATCACCTCTTCTTCCGTCATGCCCAGCGCTAGATCCGCCCCTTTGCGATCCTTCAGGCGAAACAGATTGCCGCCCATCAAAGCCCAGCGCCCGCTTGCCTCCCAAATCTCGCGCGGGTGCAGCGCAGGCAACAAAAACTCCTGTCCGATCCCGTCCATTTCCTCCCGCACGATGGCCACAATCTTGTTGAACGACCGATTGCCCAGAAAAAGATACGAATAAATTCCCGCCGCCAGCTGCCGAATGTAGCCCGCCCGCACCAGAAACTTGTGACTGGCGACCTCGGCGTCCGCAGGCGCCTCGCGCAGTGTAGGGATGAAGAGTCGCGACCAACGATGCATCGAGAACGATTCCAGTGAAAGTGGAATTGGCTATTGTAAATGATGCCCTGAAACGACTGAATCGAAAGCGGCCATGGTCAGGTCGGGGACAGCTGCCTCGGCTGTCCGCCGAGCGCAGCTCGGTACTCGGTCCTCGCGGCTTGCTACTGGTACTAAGAAGTCAACTGCTTGAGAATCTCTTTCCCCAGCTTCTGGGTCTCACCGAAGAATTTCTGATACTCCACAAAAAGCCGGTTCAGCTCTAGCGACTTGTCCGCCGTGAGCTTCTTGCGCAAGATCATATCGCGCACGTGCACGGGGTTCGGCAGAGTCGCATCCTCAGTCAGTTCTTCCAGCGCAGTATTTGGATCGTAATGGTACATGCGGTGATTGTAGCGCCAGCGCTACGAAAGCAGTTGAGCTCGAGCAACCGGCAAGATATTGGCAATCTTTGAGGCCTTTTCCTCGGTTAATCGGCTGGTATATCGTGTCGGTCATGCAGGATGCCCTCCACCCGACTGCTCGGACCGCATTTCGTATTTTGGGAGTTTGTCGGCGGTGGCGGTCGAGGGTCATCGTGTATCGCAAAAGTGAGGGTGTCGAACCGGACGAACTGGAGACGTTTCTACAAGGCACGGCAGAAATCGTCCGTAACCTGGAAGCCGGCACAGCGAAACAAGGAGCTACCCTGTAGCCTCTATACCAACTCAGTACTCCAGAGATCATGCAGATGCACAATGCCTTCGAGTATTCCGCTTCCGTCAACAACCATTAAAGAGGTTATTTTCTTCTCCTCCATAAGCGCCAGGGCGCTGGCAGCAAATTCTCTGGCCGCGATCGTCTGCGGATTCTTCGTCATCGCCTCCTGGGCGATCAGATCGAGCGCGTCCTTCCCGCGCTTCTCCAGAAGCCGCCGCAAGTCGCCATCGCTGATGATCCCCACCAACCGCTCGCCTTCCACCACCGCCGCTACGCCCAGCTTCTTGCGCGACATCTCATAAATCACGTCAGGCATCTTCGTTTGCGGCGTAACCCGCGGCAGCGCCTCACCGGTATGCATCAGCGACTCCACTCGGGCAAGCCGCTTGCCCAGCTTTCCTCCTGGATGCAGATTGGCGAAATCCTCCTCCTTGAAGCCACGCTTCTCACTCAAAGTAACCGCAAGCGCGTCGCCGAGCGCCAGCATGGTAGTCGTGGACGCCGTGGGAGCTAATCCGAGCGAACAAGCCTCCTGAGCAACCGAGCAGTCCAGGGCCACGTCGGCAGCTGCAGCCAGAGTCGAGATCTGTGTGGCGCGGCCGCCCGCGGATTTTAGGGAGGGTGAACTTCTGGCGCCAGCAGGTCCCTGAGGCTGGCCAATCTCATCGCCCGTCATGGCAATCAGCGGCACCTGCAGCCGCTTGATCGTAGCCAGCAACTGCAAAATCTCTTCAGTCTCTCCGCTTGCCGAGAGCGCCAGCACCACATCGCCGCGCACCACCATCCCCAAATCCCCATGCAGCGCCTCGACCGGATGCAGATACAGAGCCGGCGTCCCCGTCGAACTAAGCGTCGCTGCAATTTTGCGCGCAATGAGCCCGCTCTTCCCCATGCCGGTCACCACCACGCGCCCGGCACAGTAAAACATCAAATCCACCGCGCGCTGAAAGGCCGATGCCATCGGGCCCGCAATGCGATCGGCCAGGGCGCGCAAGGCCTCAGCTTCAATACGCACCGCGTGTTCACCAATGTTCTTCATGGGAAAAAGGATGTTAACACGCGCCCCAACCGGGGAGGTTCACAGCGCATTCGCCGTGGAGACGTTGCTTCTAACGTCTCCCCACCATGTTCATCGCCGCACCCGCAGCATGCCCACTCGCCTGCGCCTGCGAAGTGCCGTTCAGAAGTGGTCTTCGGTTACTGATGTCGCCGGCGGCTTAGAGGAAGATGACGTCGCCTTATGCCCCAACGCTTCGAGGCTCTTCGCCTGAATGGCGCGGTCCCACGGACCCGCCTGCCAGTTGTCTCTCATCTTCTCCTCATGTTTCCACGGCGGAAGTGAGAGCATCAGATTTTGCGCCGTGGAATGAACGTAGGGTTCATACATCGACCGCAGCCGCGTCAGCTTGTCTTTCGCATCATCGCCGGCTCGCAGTTTCAAGCCCGCATCGGCCAGTGTGTTACGCAAAACTTCGAAGTCCGCTTCCATCATGCGCGCGGGTGCGTGCGGATCATAGCGCGCATTCACCACCTGCGCCAAATCGACTGCCGCATGGCGTGCCATGGCAAATGTCAGCCTCGCCTGGCCGGGATGAACACCCTCTATCCCCGTAAGCACCAGCGAAGTCACATCGAGCATCGTGGTCAGCGCCCCTAACCACGACTGATTGCTGTGTTGCGATCGAAAGAAACTCAGCACAGGATAGGAAATATGGCTTTCCAGCAATTCCGCCGACCAGCGCTCCCAATCGCGCAGCACCTGATCAAGCACGCTCTGTTCAAGGGAAGGGCCATCCGATCTTCCCGCCAACCGCACTAGTAATTCCGTAGCGCTCGGAGGCGATCCCGCGCGCGCATCGAGCATGGAAATTTGAATCTCGCGTCGCGAAAACGAAGAGTAGACAACCGGGATATACCCGATCACCACGCCCAGAAACGCGAAGCCCATTCCCGCTTCGAGCACCGCCAGAGCCCGCGACGCCTCCGAGGTTGGCAGGATGTCGCCGTAGCCCAGAGTGAAGAAGGTCTGACCGCTCTGATACAGTAATCTTCCGAACGTCACCGGCTCATTGCCAAGCTGGAAATGCTCCCCCAAGCCATACTGCAGCAGGGCAAAACCAAGAATCAGCCCAGCCGCCCAAACACAGAGCAGCAGGATCAACGACAGGGGCCCGAAGTATCCCAGGAAGTTCTGCTGTCGCCAAGGCGGTTGAATATGTCCCGCGATCTTCTGCCACGGCACCCAAGTCCGCCGGTAAAACCATGCGGTAAGCCTGAAATGGCGCGTTACCCGCCGCGGCAGCACTACGGTTTCAAAGGCGTCCAGCAGGACCACGGCGACGATGACGAGTCCAACGATGCTCGCGAAGATATTGCCGTGGTGATTCATGTGCCGGTGCGATCTTGATGCGCAAGGAAGGTTAACAGATTCGATGGCCCAGGCTGTAGGTCGGCGAGCTGCTCATCGTTCGCAGACGCCTACTGTTGATTGGAAGGTGGCGGCTGTTGCGAAGCGGGCGGAGTCTCAGGCGGCGGAGTCGCTGGCTTCCTGGGCACCGGCTTCTTCTTGGGCGCGGGCTTCTTCGCCGGCTGGGTATCGTCGACCACAGTTTTTTGCGGCGGAGTCGCCGGAATCGCCGCCTGTGCTGCCTTCAGATCGGTGCGAAGTCGGGCAATTTCATTTTCTTTGGCGGATGTCAGATTCTCCAGCCTCTCCCCTAATGCGCGGCGCGAACTCTCGAAGGCGTTCAAGTCGTTGGAAAGCGCCTGAAAATCATCTTTCGGTCCAAAAGCTCCGGCCGACTCCACCACGGAGCCGAGCACATCATAGAGCGCGTCCAGATTGCGATAGAGCTTAAACGACGCGCTCAGGTTTTCAGGCGCAGCGCGCAACTGCCCAATGATCTCAGGCAATGCCCCCTGCAGGTTGCGCTGGATCGAATCCACGTTAGCCAGAGCATGCTTCTTCGTAGATCCGTCAGTCTTCCAACGCTCGATGCGCGACTTCGCCAGATCAGCCTGCGTAGCCTTGGACGCGTCCTCCAGTTGGGAAAGCAAACCGTTGAGTTGCGATACCGACGCGTAAGAAACCGGACCACCGCCTTGCCCTGTCTCTGTCGAAGCGTTTCCCTGAAGCGAATATTCAGGCGACATGTGCCCCGCCGACGATGCAACCGGCGCTGCCGCGGATTGGCTGAAGGCTGTCGCGTACCAGAAGATTGAGGACAGCCCGAGAGAGCACGCTATGTGTGTGCGTTTCATTCCAAGAATGTGGTCGACGCGCTACAGAATACTACAAGCTAAGGATATTACACTGGGTGCATCCCTGCATCGCGTCTAATTTAGTTGTGGAACTGTCTCCGCGAACTCTGCGGTATTTCTTCGCGCTCTCAGCGATAATTAGGGTAGACCTATGTCGCCGATGCATCCACACCTTAATCGTCTCCACCGGATTGTTCTCCCGCTCGCCCTAGTCGCACTCTTCGCGCTCCCCTCTAGCTTTTCAGCGCAGGAGCTCGCCAAGCGTCTGTTCCTCAAGGACGGCTCCTACCAACTGGTCACAAAGTATGAAACGCAAGGCGACCGCGTCCGCTACCTAAGCGCGGAGCGCAATGAGTGGGAGGAGCTTCCTGCTTCGCTCGTAGACTGGCTCGCCACCGAAAAGTACGAAAAAGAGCGCGCCGCCGGCGCGGCAGTACCCGAAGCCGTCGAACTCGACAAGCAAGTCGAAACCGAACTGGAAGCAGGTCAAGCGGCCCTTCCTCAAGTAGCGCCCGGTCTGCGACTGCCCGAGGACTCAGGCGTTTTTTTGCTCGACACTTTTCAAGGCCAGCCGCAACTGATTGAAGTCCAGCAGACCGCCGGCGACGTCAACCGTAACACCAAACGCAATATCTTGCGCGGAGCGATCAACCCAGTCGCCAGCGCCAAACAGACCGTCGAACTTGAGGGCGAGCACGCCACCGTGCAAGCCCATGCAACGGTGCCCGCTCTCTACATCAAACTTGATGAGGATCTTGCCGCTAAGCAGCAGCTCACAAAGGATCAAGCCGGCCGCGGCAGCCAAGGTCAAGATACGACTCGAGATGGAGATCAGTCAGAAAAGGGAAGCCACGGTTCGGATCGCACTGCCCCGCAACAACCGCAGCAGCCACAACAACCCGAGCAGCCGATCGTTCCCTTCGAACGCTTCCGCATCGTGCACGCGCACGTGAAAGGCGGCAAACGCATCGTCGGCGACATCAAGGTCGCTGTCTATGGCAAGGTGAGCCAGGATCAGCGCTTCGTAAAGACGACCATCAACAATGTGACTGGCGGCTGGCTCAAGCTCACGCCAACGGAAGATCTAGCGCCCGGTGAGTACGCACTGATCGAGAGAGTCGGCAAAGAAGGCGTGAACCTCTACATGTGGGATTTCGGCGTGAACCCGAAAGCTCCCGCCAACGCTAACGCGTGGAAGGGGGAAACTCCCGCAGCGCGCTCCGTTCCGGCCATAGGCAATCAAACAGAACAGAAATAGGGGTCTGCCGGAAAGGCGATGCGAAACGGCCGAGCTACCTGCCTGAGAAGGTAAGCGTTGAGGCTACAAGCTAAAGGCTAAGAGCCAACAGCCAAAAGCCGCTTCCTACTTCATCACTCCACGCTGCGCGATCCCGATATTGTCTCGGGTGGTGTTCTTCACCAAGTACATCATCTCGTCAGCCTGGCGAATGATGTCATGCGCGGTCCGCGCGTCGTGCGGATATGTCGCCAATCCAATCGAAGCCCGCACATTCAGGTTGAGCCCTTCCTCGCGGCAGAAGCTACTGGCACGCATAGCGTCGCGCAAACGTTTGGCCACCACCAAAGCTTGATCCTTACCGGTCTGTGGCAGTAAAACCACGAACTCATCTCCGCCATAGCGGAAGGCAAAGTCAATCAAGCGCAGCTGCGCCTTCACCAAGTACCCGATCTCCGCCAGCAACTTGCTCCCAATGAGGTGCCCGTGAGTATCATTCACCTGCTTGAAGTGGTCAAGGTCGATGAACAGTACGCTGAATTCATATCCGAATCGTGATGACCGGTAGACTTCGGTCTCCAGCGTCTTATAAAGATGCCGCGCATTGTACAGTCCGGTGCAGTCATCGGTAATCGTCAGCTCTTGGATTCGCTCCACCCACCGGGCATTCTCGATGGCAATGGCCGCATAGTCGCAAAGGGACTGCAGAAAAAATAACTCCTGCTGGCTGACCTTCGACATGTCCACATTCACCAACTGAATCACGCCCAACACCCGCAGCCGTGATCGCAGCGGCATGCAAATGATGGAGCGCGTCTGCCACTGTGTTTCGTCGTCAATGCGTTTCGCGAACCGAGCATCACTTACCACGTCAGGCACCACCAGTTGTTCGCCCTTCTTGGCTACCCATCCCGCAATGCCTTCGCCCACCTTGAGCCGGACGTTCTTCAGCGCCTCGGCCGCATCTCCCACGGCAATGGCGAAGTAAAGTTCGTTGCGCTGCTCATCCACCATAAGCAGCGACCACGTATCCGGACGGAAATATTCCGCCATCTTGTCCATGATGGTTTGCAGGATTGAGTCGAGGTCCAGCGACGACGTGAGCGCCTTGGCCACGTCGTGGAAGATGGTAAGTTCCTGGCTCTGGCGCGTCAGTTGAGTGCCGGTAGCCTCAGACATTCCGGAGTTCCTTGTTCCGCACTGGACGGATGGCAGTTCGCAAAATTATATTAGCCACCTCCGAACGCGGGCAATGAACCTTGGTAACCGGAACCCCTAAAGCCAACGGCAGCAGTTATTTGACCTGAAAGCGTACCCTGGTAGGGATGACCGTGAACAGAAAACCACGAACCCTATCCCCAATTTTCATCCTGACCACATTCGCCGCGATGATTCTCGCCCTGCCCATGCTGGCCGCCCAATCCAACTCCAAAATCGACCCCCACGCCATCCCCGTCATCGACGGAAGCATAGGCCCCTGCTCCGCTGATTTCACCGTCACAGACGCCGGAGGTGTCCCCGTCTATGACGCCAAAATCCGCGTCCACATCGCCTACGGATTCATGAATACCCACAAGCTGGATCTCGAAGTCGGAACCAACATCGACGGCAAAGCCACCGTCACGGGGCTGCCTGACAGGATTAAGCACGGCTTCTACTTCCATGCCTCGCAAGCTGACCGTACCGGCGAAGCCTTCGACGATCCCGCCAATACTTGCAAAGCAAAATTCTCGATCGTGCTCCAGAAGAAGACGGAATAATCTTGCCGGAAAAGGCACTCGGTCATCCGCCTGATAGAAATAATGCAGGCCATCCTTTGGCGCGATCCGGGCGTCCGACTTACATGGCATCGCGCGCTTCCCGGAAAGTAATCTACGCGGCCATCGCGGCCAATCTGGCGATTGCGGCCTGCAAGTTTGTCGCGGCGGTTTTCACCAGAAGTTCCGCCATGCTGGCGGAAGCCGTCCATTCCACGGTCGACACCGGCAACGTACCGCTTTTGTTGCTCGGACTGAAGCGCAGCCAGCGTCCTCCAGACCCGCTACCTCCTTTCGGGCAGGGCAAGGGGCTCTACTCTATTCCCTCCTGATCGCGGTTTATATTTTCGCCGTGTGCGCGCTACTCACTGTCTACCAACGGATCTCGCGACTTCGCCACCCCCAACCGTCGCCGCACCTCGGCTGGAATCATGCCCTGCTGGCGCTGGCCGCTGCCTTCGAACTCTATTCGTGGTGCACCTCGTACCGCGAACTCCTCTTAAGCAAAGACCCAGACAAGACCATTTGGCAAGTCCCAAAGACTTTAATGTGAGGACTTTAAGGTGAGCCTTGGCGCGCGCGGCCTTCTTCGCCTATGATTATCTCGGTCTCGTTTTGCGAGCCGAGACAGACTCAACTGCCGGAGTCCGCGGTGCCATCGTTCGGGGAAAAACTTCGTAAGGAACGCGAGCAGCGCAAGATCACGCTCGATGATATTTCTTCGACCACAAAAATAAGCACCCGCATGCTGCGCGCCCTCGAAGACGAACACTTCGACGAACTCCCCGGTGGGGTCTTCAACAAAGGCTTCGTTCGCGCCTACGCCCGTCACATCGGACTCGATGAAGAGCAGGCCATCACTGACTATCTGGACGCCACCAATCAGAACCCATCTGGCGCGACGCCGGCCAGCGTTCCCGAGATCAGTGCCGTCGCGGCTCAAGCCGCGCAAATGGAAAGATTGCGCTCGCTAAACCATGATGGCGCGGCGCGAGTTCCCTGGGAAGTTTTGGCGGCGCTGCTTTTGCTGGCGGCGATTGTGCTGGTTTTTTGGAGTTACCGCAAGCGCGGCGCCAGTGTCGCGCGTCCAGAACCCACATCGCAAAAAGAGTCTGTCAGCCCGCCCTCATCCGTAGCCGTAGGGGTCACGCCTGCGTCCGGTTCATCCGCCACACCGGCTCCCGACTCGGCGTCATCTGCCAGTCGGTTGTCGTCAGGGGCGTCCCCAGAGGCAATCGCGAGTCCGGCTCCGGTAAACAACGCGGCAGAGACCTCCCAACTCCCTGCGTCGGCCGGTCCGCCGGCATCGTTGGTCGCAGGTTCCCGCGCCTTCACTCTTGTCATCCGGGCTGCCGAGGATTCCTGGCTCTCGATCGCGACCGACGCAAAGTCCCCGGCCGAAGAAACTCTTATCGCAGGTCAACAGCAATCCATCCCCGCAGACCGCCAGATCGTTATCAAGGCCGGAAACGTGGGTGGCTTGGTCTTTGTATTAAATGGCAAACAACTTCCACCACAAGGCGACTTCGGCGAAGTGAAAACTTTGCTCTTCGATAGCAAGGGCGTGCGTCTTTCTGCCCACGCGCCGGCGCGACCTTGATCCTCATAAAAATCTCTCCGGTAAAGTCCCGTTGGCATCTCTTGACAGGCACGTAAGATAAGGTCCCTGGTTGAAAATACTTGCGCATTTCAACTCGACGCTGCCTCTGTCCAACCCGCCATTTCTGCAATTGAACGCCCAGACCGTCTCTCCCAAGCCAAAGTCGTTGCGCACAGGAGAATAGTTTGGTAGCCTTCCCCAAGGAGTTTCTCGATGCCATTGCGCATAGCGAAGCCCACTGCGATCGCGTGAGTTTTCCGCTGCTTCCCCGAAGATAAAGCCCGCAGATTATTTAAGGAGAAACACATTTGGCTGCAAAGAATCGCTATCTGTTCACTTCCGAATCGGTCACTGAAGGCCATCCCGACAAAATTGCCGACCAGATTTCTGACGCCATCCTCGACGCCTGCCTGACTGAAGATCCCGGTAGCCGCGTCGCCTGTGAAACCTTGACCGCCACCGGACTCGTAGTCATCGCCGGAGAAATCACGACGAAAGCCTACGTCGATTTTCAAAACGTAGTCCGCGGCACCGTCCAGTCCATCGGATACGACAACGCCCTCCACGGTTTCGACTGCAATACCTGCGCCGTAATCTCCACCATCAACAAACAATCTGGCGATATCGCCATGGGAGTAGACACCGGCGGCGCCGGCGACCAGGGAATGATGTTTGGGTATGCTTGTGATGAGACGGAGGAGCTGATGCCGGCTCCTATTTCTTTGGCGCACAAGCTTACGATGCGGCTTTCGCAAGTGCGGAAGAATGGGACTCTTCCATTTTTGCGGCCGGATGGGAAGTCTCAGGTTACGGTTGAGTACGACGCTAAAGGGAAAGTGGTTCGGGTGGATGCGGTGGTGATCTCCACTCAGCATGCTGAGACCGTGACTAATGATGAGTTGCGGGCAGGAATTTTGAAGCATGTAATTCAGGCTGTGATCCCGGCGGAATGGCTGGATGAATATACCCACTACCACATCAATCCCACGGGACGTTTTGTGATTGGCGGGCCCATGGGTGACACGGGTTTGACGGGACGCAAGATTATTGTGGATACATACGGCGGGATGGGCCGTCATGGTGGGGGGGCTTTCAGCGGAAAAGATCCGACGAAGGTCGATCGGTCGGCGGCTTACATGGCGCGGCACATTGCTAAAAATGTTGTAGCTGCGAAGCTGGCTGACCGTTGCGAAGTACAACTTGCCTATGCGATCGGCGTGGCTGAGCCGGTGAGCGTGCGAGTGGATACGTTCGGCACGGAAAAAGTCGATCCGGAAAACATT